>NZ_JBEYZF010000017.1:0-166390 GCF_040645915.1 Nonomuraea sp. NPDC046570
CGCACAATCTTTAAGAAAGGGCCACCCTTCTGGGGTGGCCCTTTCTCGTTTCCCTCCCGGTTTGTTTGGTATGTGAAGGGCCACCTCGGACGGGGTGGCCCTTTCGTCGTTTCCCCTTCGCTTTATCGATACCCGAACTCCGGGTATTGATATGCGACCGGGTATCGAGAGGCGAAGGGCCACCCGTCCAGGGCGGTAATTTCGTCTGGGGGTGGCCCTCCGCGTGGTTTTCGGCGTTACACAGCTGGTATCCGGACTTGGTGCTCTCCTCCTGCCGCCTGGGTTCGCGGGACCGGCGGGGCGACATGAGCCAGATTCAGAACCTCGAGACCCGCGTTTTCAGGCCCTCGCGTTCGCATTCAGACCTTCGAATCCTCGGGACCTCTGCCAGGATCCTCGACATCCTCGGGACCTCGAATCGTCGGGACCTCTACGCCCTCCAGACATTTAGCTCTGATCGATGGATCGCTTCCGAGAACCGCAGCTGGCCCTGTGGGGGCTTGTCGGCGATGCCCTGGTAGCGCCAGAGTGCGTGTGAGGTGCGAGGCGCGGTTCTAGGAGGGGCGTGGTGCCTGGTGGGGAGGTGCTCCTGGGACCGTGTGGGGGAGTGCCGGCAGGTATATAGGGGCGGGGCGATACGCTCATGTTGTGGAGGTTGAGATTTTTCGTGCGCTGGCTCATCCTGTTCGGCTGGGTATTGTGCGGCGGCTGGCCAGGGAGAGCGATATCTGTGCGTGTGACTTCACCGACGAGTTCGATGTGAGTCAGCCGACCGTTTCCGCGCATCTCAAGGTGTTGCGGGAGGCCGGGCTGGTGACGACTCGGCGGGAGGGCACCACCATCTGCTATTCGCTGGTGCCGCAGGCGCTGGTGGGGGTGGCGGAGATGTTGCAGGAGTTGAGCCGAGGGGCGCTGGTCTCGTAGTCGGCGCCAGACAGCCGACGCGTCGGCCGTGCGGGGATCCGTCATGCCACGCCCATGCGGATATCGTCGTCCAGACTTCCGATCGCTGGTCCTGGTCCCACCGTGCGGTGCCGCGCGGGCCCAGGGTCCCCGGAACTACCATGTGGTGCCCCGCGGGTCCCCAGTCCCCAGATCTACCGTGCGGTGCCCCTGCGGATCCCGGGTCCCCGGTTCTGCCGTGCGATTCCGCGCGGATCCGTCGCCCCGGATTCCATCGTGCCGTGCGGCAGCGCGAGAAATGGCCCGTTCACGTCGCGCAAAGGGCTGGCTGGAGGCGCTGTGGGTCGTGCGGAAGGCGGAGGTGGGCTGGGGGGTCAGTAGGGTTGGAGGGTGGAATATCGTGCGGTTGAGCGGGCCATTCTGGAACGCGGGGTCGAGTGGGACTTCGAGCCGACCCTGGACAGGATCGCCGCTCTCATGGATCTGCTCGGCTCGCCCCAGCAGTCGTACCCTGTCGTGCACATCGCGGGGACGAACGGCAAGACGAGCACGGCGCGGCTGACCGAGGCGCTGCTGCGGGAGCGGAATCTGCGGGTGGGCCGCTTCACCAGCCCGCACCTGGTGTCGATGCGCGAGCGGATCAGCGTGGACGGCGAGCCGATCAGCGAGGAGCGGTTCGCGGAGGTCTACGAGGAGCTCGCCCCGTTCGTCGAGCTGAACGACACCAAGGGCCGTCGCATCCAGTTCTTCGAGCTGCTCACGGCCATGGCGTACGCGGCCTTCGCCGACACCCCGGTGGATGTCGCGGTGATCGAGACCGGTATGGGCGGCACCTGGGACGCTACGAACGTGGTCGATGGCGACGTGGCGGTGATCACGCCGATCTCGCTGGACCACACCGACCGGCTCGGCTCCGACCTCACCGCGATCGCCGGTGAGAAGGCGGGCATCATCAAGGACGGCCAGACGGTGATCCTCGCCCAGCAGGAGCTGGAGGCGGCCGAGGTGCTGATGCGCAGGGCCGCCGAGGTGGGTGCGGTCGTGGCCCGCGAGGGGCTGGAGTTCGGCGTGCTGGCCAGGGAGGTCGCGCTGGGCGGCCAGCTGCTGACCCTCAAGGGCCTCAAGGGCGTGTACGACGACGTCTACCTCCCGCTGTACGGCCAGCACCAGGCGAGCAACGCCGTCTGCGCCCTGGCCGCCGTCGAGGCGCTCACCGGCGGCGACGACCCGCTGGACGTGGAACTGGTCCGGCAGGCGTTCGCCCAGGCCAGCTCCCCGGGACGCCTGGAGGTGGCCCGTCGCAATCCCACGGTCGTCATCGACGCCGCCCACAACCCCGGCGGCATGGTGGCCACTCTGGAGGGGCTGCACGAGGCGTTCGACTTCGCGAAGGTGATCGGGGTCGTCGCGGTGATGGCGGACAAGGACGTCAGCGGCCTGCTGGAGCTGCTGGAGCCGATGCTGGAGGAGATCGTGGTGACGCGGAACTCCTCGCCCCGCTCCATGCCCGCGGCCGAGCTCGCCGAGCTGGCCGAGGGTGTCTTCGGCGCCGAGCGCGTCCACCTCGTCGAGCGGCTCGACGACGCCATCGACAGGGGTATCGGCATCGCGGATGCCGAGGGAGAGTTCAGCGGAGCGGGGGTGCTGATCACCGGGTCGGTGGTGACCGCGGGCGACGCCAGACACCTGCTCAAGGTGGAAGGCGTCTGATGAACTTCCAGGTCACGCCGGGCATGCGCAGGCTCTGCTCCACGGTGCTCGGCATGGAGGCGATCGTCGTCGGGCTCATGACGCCGGTGGCGATCAGTGTGGGCGGTGTCGAACCGGCCCTCGCGGTGACGGTCGGCATCGGCATGGCCGTGCTCTGCGTGCTGGTCGCGGGGTTGCTGAAGCGGCCCTTCGCGTACATCGCGGGCAGTGTCGTGCAGGTGCTGGCGATCTGCACGGGGTTCCTCGTGCCGGCGATGTTCTTCCTCGGGGCGATCTTCGCGGTGCTCTGGGTCACGGCGATATTCGTCGCTCGCCGTGTCGAAGGCGTGACTTCCCGCTAAAGTCGGCCTACATGGCCGTCCCCCCAATTCAGCGGTCCCAGCAGCCGGCGGCTGCCGACTCCGCGGGATCTATCGAAGCGGCCAGGTTCGCCTGGCTGCCCGACGTCGTTCTCGGGCTGCTCATCGTGGCCGCCCTGCCACTGGCGATCGTCTCGATCCCCAACACCGTCTCGGTGGTCGGCAACCTGCTGCCGGTGGACATCGACAAGCTGGGGCTGATCCGCGCCCACGGGCTCGCCCTGCCGGCGATGATGCTGACGGTTCCGCTCGCCGCGGTCGCGGTGCGGCGGACGAAGGCCGCGCCGATCATGGTGGGCGGTCTGGCCCTGCTGGCGGTCGCCGACGCGGCTGGCGGGTATGCGGGTTCGGCGTTCCTGGTGGGCCTGCTGCGCGTGCTGCACGGTGTGGGGGCGGGGCTGCTGATCCCCGCGACGCTGGTGGCCGCCTGGGACAGGACGCCCGTGCTGCGCGCGCTCTGGGCGGGCATGCTGGCCGTCAGCCTGCTGGCCGCCCAGGCGATGGCGCTGTGGCCGCTCGACAACGTCACCGCCTGGCAGATCACGCTGCAGCCGTACCCGGTGCTGTCCGGGGTGTCGCTCGGGCTCGCGGCGGTCTATCTGGCGCTCTGGCTGACCCGGGGGTCGCCGGGCGTGCCCGGTCCGGAGCCGGTCGAGCGCAGTCGGCTGGCGCTGTCGGTGGTGCCGGCGGCGGGCATCGCGATCCTCGCCGTGGGCACCACCTACAACTGGCCCGAGCACATGGTGGTGCTGGCGGCGCTGCTGTCCGTCGTCGCGCTGCTCGCGCTGGCCTCGATCGGCACCTTCGAGGGGCCGTCGGGGCGCTCGCTCGCCTACGCGATGGTGGCCGTCGGCGTGGTGCTGCTGCCCACCGCGGCGCAGATCACGAACGTGGAGCTGGGCGGTCTCGGTGGTCCCGGGCTGTCGGGGTTGTGGGCGCCGTTCCTGATCTCGGGGGTGGGCGCGGTGCTGGCCGCGGTGGTGGTGAGCCGGCTTGACCTGGGGTCGATGCAGCTGCTGTCCGGCGCGGGGCTGGTCGCGATCGTGCTCGGCATGTGCGCGGTGCGGCTGATGGTGCCGGTCGCGCAGGGGCTGCTGCTGGTGGTGCCGTTCCTGCTGCTCGCGGTGGGGGCGGCGGTGGCGCTGACCGCCGCGCTCCGCGTCGCGGGGATCGGCGCCTCGCTGTTCGGGCTCTCGCTGTGCTTTCCGGGCGTGCTGGGCGGCTACCTGCTGGGCACGGGTGTGCAGGTGAGCTGGCTGCGGCGGGCCACGTCGCCACAGGAACTGGTCGACGCGTTCGTCTCCGCCCTGCATCTGTGGGCGCTGATCGGCGGGTTCCTGGTGGTCGCGGTGATCGTGCTGGCGGCGGTGCTGGCGCGCCGCTCGGCGGGCCGTACGGCGCTGGCCGACCTCGCCGCCGGTACTGCGGGTGCCGGCGGCGGCGAGGAGCGTCACGGCGGCACCGGTGAGGCGTCCTGGAGCGTGGCGGCACGGTCGCCCGGCGTAGCGGGCTCGGATGCCGCCGCAGGGCGGGAGAAGGGCGCTGAGGGGCCGGAGCGGGCGCGTCGTCTCGCGGGCAGGGAGGACAAGCTGGTCGGCGGGCAGGGCGAGTCGACGGGGCCGATGCCCGTGGTGCCGCAGCCCGCGCAGTCTCCCGAGGACTCCGCCGCCACCTGAATCACCGGGAGAACGGGAAATCCTCGGAGGGCGGTAAGCTCGGACTCGCATTCGCAGGAGACGAGGACAGATGTCCTCACGGAGCGAGGGCACGAGAAACTCGCCGCATTCCGCGACCCCGACTCTGTTCAAAGGAGAACCTCAAGTGTCCGAGCGCACTCTTGTCCTGATCAAGCCCGACGGGGTGAAGCGTGGCCTCATCGGAGACGTGATCGCCCGCGTGGAGCGCAAGGGCCTCAAGGTCGTCGCGATGGACCTGCGCACCCTCGACACCGAGACCGCCAAGACCCACTACGCCGAGCACGCCGAGCGGCCGTTCTTCGGCGAGCTGGTCGACTTCATCACCTCCGCCCCGCTGGTCGCCATGGTCCTCGAGGGCCCGCGCGCCGTCGAGGCCTTCCGCGCGCTCGCCGGGCTCACCGACCCGGTGAAGTCGGCGCCCGGCACCATCCGCGGCGACCACGCCCTGGAGATCGGCGAGAACGTCGTGCACGGTTCGGACTCTGCCGAGTCGGCGGCCCGTGAGATCAAGATCTTCTTCCCGGACCGTTTCTAAGCGGACCGTCCCGGCCGCCGCCGCATCCGAGAGGGATGCGGCGGCGGCCGTTCGCGTTTCCAGGCCCGGTATCGCCGGTGTTGTCGGCGGAAAGGTCAACGGCGGCTCATTCCCGGCCAACGGGGGATGAAGGAGAGAGGCGGAGATTTTTCCGGTGAGCATACGCTCGCCACGGCCCATGGCGGGTACGTCACGTTACGATTCAAATGCGATCCGTAATTATCCGCGAACGTCGTTACGGAAGGCCTCGTTCCCCATGGGCAGCAAGCTCGCCTTTCTCGGCCGTGATATGGCGGTCGATCTCGGCACCGCCAACACCTTGGTATACGTGCGTGGCCGCGGCATCGTGCTCAACGAGCCGTCCGTAGTCGCGATCAACACCACCACGGGCAAGATCGTGGCGGTCGGCATCGAAGCGAAGCGGATGATCGGCCGCACGCCGGGCAACATCGTCGCCGTGCGCCCGTTGAAGGACGGCGTCATTGCCGACTTCGACGTCACCGAGCGCATGCTCCGGTATTTCATCCAGCGCGTCCACAAACGCCGCCACTTCGCCAAGCCGCGCATCATCATCGCGGTGCCCAGCGGCATCACCGGTGTGGAGCAGCGCGCGGTCAAGGAGGCCGGTTACCAGGCGGGCGCGCGCAAGGTCTACATCGTCGAGGAGCCGATGGCCGCCGCGATCGGCGCCGGGCTGCCGGTGCACGAGCCGACCGGCAACATGGTCGTCGACATCGGCGGCGGCACCACCGAGGTGGCGATCATCTCGATGGGCGGCGTGGTGACCAGCCAGTCGATCAGGGTCGGCGGCGACGAGCTCGACCAGGCGGTGATCACCTTCGCGAAGAAGGAGTTCTCGCTGATGCTCGGCGAGCGGACGGCCGAGGAGATCAAGATGGCGATCGGCTCGGCGCGCAGGAGCGACGACGAGTGTCATGCCGAGATCCGCGGGCGTGACCTGGTCAGCGGGCTGCCGAAGACGATCGTGGTGTCGGCCGAGGAGATCCGCCGGGCCATCGAGGAGCCGGTCAACACGATCGTCGACGCGGTCAAGACCACGCTGGACAAGTGCCCGCCCGAGCTGTCCGGCGACCTCATGGACCGGGGCATCGCGCTCACCGGGGGCGGGGCCCTGCTCAAGGGCATGGACGAGCGGTTGCGGGACGAGACGGGCATGCCGGTGCACCTGGTGGAGAACGCCCTGGACTCGGTCGCGCTCGGCTCAGGCAAGTGTGTGGAGGAGTTCGAGGAGCTGCAGCAAGTGCTCGTTCCGGAGCCCCGGCACTGATGCGGGACACGCGCCGCGCCAGGCTGATCCTCGGACTGCTGCTCACCGCGGCGCTCGTGCTCGTCACGGTCGACCACCGCACGGGCGACGCCTCTCCGCTGGGCCCGCTGCGCGGCGTCGGCGCCTGGCTGTTCGGCACGGCCGAGCGCCTGGGCGCCAACCTGGTCCGCCCGTTCGGCGACTTCGCCGAGACCGTCACCGGCGCCCCCGACGCCCGCAGGCGCATCCTGGAGCTCGAGGCGGAGAACGCCAGGCTGCGCAACGACGTGGTCGCGGGCCGCCTTGACCACACCCGTTCGGCCGAGCTGCGCCGCATGCTGGGCGTCGCGGGCCTCGGCGGCTACCGGGTGGTGGCGGCGCACGTGATCGCCCGCCGGGGGCAGCCGGGGTTCGAGGAGGCGGTGGAGATCGATGCGGGCACCGTCGACGGCGTCCGTCCCGAGATGACCGTGCTGAACGGGGACGGCCTGGTCGGGCGGGTGGTGCGGGTGTCGGCGTCGACGGCGACCGTGGTCCTGCTGAGCGACCCCGCCTCCTCGGCGGGCGCCAGGCTGGAGGGCGGCAACGAGATCGGGGTGGTGAACGGCGTCGGCGAGTACGGCAGGCTGGTGCGCTTCCGGCTGCTCGACTCGACGGCCACGCTGACGCCCGGCCACCGCATCGTCAGCTTCGGCTCCCAGCGCGGCGCGCCGTACGTTCCCGGGGTGCCGATCGGGGTCATCGAGCGGGTGGAGGCCACGCCGGGGGAGCTGACCCGCATCGCCTACGCCAGGCCGTACGCCGATCTGACCGCGCTGGACGTGGTCGGGGTGGTGGTGCGGGCGCCCGCGCGGGATCCGCGGGACGCCGTGCTGCCGACGGCGGCTCCGGCCAGGACGGCGGCTCCGGGCAAGAAGGAGGAGCCGGTCAAGAAGGAGGCGGACCCGGTGAAGGAGGGGCGGCGGTGATTCCCGCTCTGGTGCTGGTGGCGGCGTTGCTGCTGCAGGTCACGATCGTCAACCGGATGGCGCTGCCCGCGAACGGGGCGCCCGATCTGGTGCTGCTCGCGGTCATCGGCATCGCGCTGCTGCGCGGCCCGGTGGCCGGTGCGGTGATCGGGTTCTGCGCCGGGCTGCTCGTCGATCTGGTGCCGCCGACCGCGCACGTGCTGGGGCAGTACGCGTTCGTGTTCGCCCTGGTCGGCTATGTCGCGGGCTGGGGGGTGCGCGGCGTGGTGCCGACCGTGATCCTGTGCGTGCTGGCCGCGCCCGTGCTGGCGGCGGCGGTGGGCGGGCTGATCGGTGATCCCCGGGTGACGATGACGTCGCTGGCCACGGTCGTCCCGGTCACCGCGGCGTACACGCTGGTCGTCGCGCCCGTGGTCATCTGGGTGAGCCTGCGCGCCCGGTCGCTGGAGTACACGCCGTGAACAGGATGCGTACCCGGCTGGTCGTGCTGCACGTGCTGGTCCTGTCGATGCTGGCGGTGCTCTCGGTGCGGCTGTGGCAGGTGCAGGTGATGAGCGGGGCCGAGTTCGTCTCGGCGGCGGCGGAGACCAGGACGCGGGACGTCATGGTGGCCGCGGTGCGCGGGCAGATCCTGGACGCGGCCGGGCAGCCGCTGGTGCGCAACCGCACCGCGCTGGTCGTCTCGGTGGACCGGACGCTGCTCAGCAGGATGAAGGACGGGGACGCGGTGCTGCGCAGGCTGGCCGCGGTGCTCGATCGGCCGGTCAAGCAGTTGGAGCGGCGGCTTCGGTCGTGCGGTCCCGGGGTGACGCGGCCGTGCTGGCCGGGCTCGCCGTACCAGCCGATTCCGATCGACGAGAAGGTCAGCACGCGTGAGGCGTTGCAGATTCTGGAGCGGCAGGAGGAGTTCCCGGGGGTCAGCGCCGAGGTGCAGGCCGTGCGGGAGTACCCGGGGGGCAAGGCGGGCGCGCAGATGCTCGGCTACCTGCAGCCGGTCACCCAGGAGGAGCTGAAGAAGCGCGACCGGCTCAAGGCCGGGTTCTCCGGTGTGGACCTGGTCGGGCGGGACGGGCTGGAGTCGGTCTACGATCACGCGCTGCGCGGCACGCCGGGGCTGCGGCGGGTGCAGGTCGACCGGCTCGGCAAGGCCATCGGGGTGGAGCGGCAGGTCGCGCCGACGAGCGGCGACACGCTCATCACCAGCATCGACTCGCGGGTCCAGGCGGTGGTCGAGAAGGCGGTGCACGGGGCGATGAAGCGGGCGCCGAAGGCCGACGGGGCCGCGGGCGTGGTGCTCGACGTGCGCACCGGCCGGGTGGTGGCGCTGGCCAGCGCGCCCGGCTACGACCCGGCGATCTGGACGGGCGGCATCTCGGAGGCGGAGTACCAGCGGCTGCTGTCGGAGAAGGCGGGCAAGCCGCTGGTGTCGCGGGCGATGAAGGGTGAGTTCGCGCCGGGTTCGACGTTCAAGGTGTCGTCGGTGTCGGCGATGCTGCGCGCGGGCTACCCGCTGAACGGGAAGTACGACTGCCCGGGGTCCTTCATGGTGGGCGACCGGCCCTTCAACAACTTCCGGGGGATCGGGCTCGGCACGCTGACCCTGCACACGGCGCTGGTGCGGTCGTGCGACACGATCTTCTACAAGGCCTCCTACGAGCAGTGGTTGCGCGATGGCGGGCTGCGGCCGAAGAAGGCGCCGCAGGAGCGCTTCGCGGCGATGGCCAGGGCGTTCGGGTTCGGCCGGCCGACCGGTATCGACCTGCCGGGCGAGTCGGCGGGACGCATCCCGGACCGCACCTGGAAGAAGGACCTGTGGGCGGCGACCAGCGCCGACACCTGCAAGCGCTCACGCACCGGGTACCCGGAGGTGGCGGACAAGACGCGCGCGGCCTTCCTCAAGCGGCTCGCCTACGAGAACTGCCTGGAGGGCTACCTGCTGCGGCCCGGCGACGCGGCCAACTTCTCCATCGGGCAGGGCGACGTGCTGGTGACGCCGCTGCAACTGGCCTCGGCGTACGCGGCGCTGGTCGGTGACGGGCGGCTGCGCAGCCCGCGGGTGGGCTGGGCGCTGGTCCGCCCGGACGGCACGCTGGTCAAGGAGATCCCGGTGCCGGTGCGGGGCAAGCTGCCGCTGACGGAGAAGGAGCGGGCCTACATCAAGGGCGCGCTCAGCGAGGTCGCCTCCGACGGTACGGCGGCCGGCGCCTTCAGCGGCTTCCCGATGGACAAGGTGAGGGTCGGCGGGAAGACCGGTACCGCGGAGGTGTGGGGCAAGGAGGACACCTCCTGGTTCGCCTCGTTCGCGCCGACGTCGAAGCCGAGGTTCGTGGTGGTGGTCATGGTGTCGCAGGGCGGCATGGGCGGGTCGACGGCGGCGCCCGCCGTACGCGAGATCTACGAAGGCATCTACGGGTTCACGCCCAAGGGCGAGGCCGCCGGGGCGGCGCTGCCGGACGGCAAGCCGGTCGCCGTGCTGCCGATGATCAAGCGGGACGGCACGGTGGCCCGGTGACCGGCCGGAGCGCGCTGACCCGCCGCAGGCCGTTCGGCAGGCGCGCGGTGGGGACGCAGTCGGCGGTGTGGCAGGTGGACGGGGTGCTGCTGGTCGCGGTCGCCGCGCTGTGCGTGATCGGCACACTGCTGGTGTGGTCCTCCACCAGGACCTGGGCGCCGGGCGCGACCGGGCTGGTCAAGAAGCACATGCTCAACCTGGCCATCGGCACGGCCATGGCGTGCGCGGTGGCGACGGTCGACCACCGGCTGCTGCGCGCCTACTCGCCGATGGTGTACCTGCTGACGCTGATCGGGCTCGTCCTGGTGATCTCGCCGCTGGGGTCGACGGTCAACGGCTCGCACTCGTGGATCATGCTGGGCGGCGGGTTCGCCGTGCAGCCGTCGGAGTTCGGCAAGCTCGGGCTGCTGCTGATGCTCGGCATGCTGCTCGCCCAGCCGGCCGAGGGCACCGACCGGCCGCGCGGGCTCGACCTGGTCTTCTCGCTGGTGGCGGCGGCGGTGACCATGGGGCTGGTGATGCTGCAGCCCGACCTCGGCACCACGCTGGTGCTCGCGGTGATCACGGCGAGCGCGATGGTGGTCGCCGGGGTGCGCAAGCGGTGGATGATCGGGCTGACGCTGGTGGCGGTGGCCGGGGCGGCGTGCGTGTGGTTCATGGAGGTGCTGGAGCCGTACCAGGTGGCGCGGTTCACCGCCTTCCTGGACCCGAGCGTGGACCCGCGCGGGGTGGGTTACAACAGCACCCAGGCGCTGATCGCGATCGGCTCCGGCGAACTGTTCGGCAAGGGGCTGCTGGAAGGTGGGCAGACCACCGGCCGGTTCGTGCCCGAGCAGCACACGGACTTCATCTTCACCGTGGCGGGGGAGGAGTTCGGCTTCCTCGGCTCGGTCACCGTGGTCGTCCTGCTCGGCGTGGTGCTGCTGCGCGGGCTGCAGATCGCCAAGCGGTGCGAGGACCGGTTCGGCACGATCGTGGCCGGGACGATCGTGTGCTGGATGGCCTTCCAATCGTTCGTCAACATCGGGATGACGATCGGCATCATGCCGATCACCGGCCTGCCCCTGCCCTTCGTGTCGTACGGCGGGACCGCGACGTTCGCCAACCTCATCGCGGTCGGCCTGCTCCAGGCGATCCGCATGAGGGAACAGTCCTTCTGAGGTCGACTACCCTTGATGGCATGTCTGTCGAGTCGCTGTTTCCCCGTCTGGAAGCGCTCCTGCCCAAGGTGCAGAAGCCGATCCAGTATGTGGGAGGTGAGCTCAACTCCACGGTCAAGGACTGGGACGAGGCCGACGTCCGCTGGGCCCTGATGTATCCGGACGCCTACGAGGTGGGCCTGCCCAACCAGGGCGTGGCCATCCTGTACGAGATCCTCAACGAGCTGCCGGGCACGCTGGCCGAGCGCACCTACTCGGTCTGGCCCGACCTCGAGGCGCTGATGCGCGAGCACGGACTGCCGCAGTTCACCGTGGACGGCCACCGTCCGGTGCGCGCCTTCGACGTGCTCGGCCTGTCGTTCTCCACCGAGCTCGGCTACACCAACATGCTCACCGCGCTCGATCTGGCCGGTATCCCGCTGCTCGCGACCGAGCGCGGCGACGACGACCCGATCGTGCTGGCGGGCGGCCACGCCGCCTTCAACCCCGAGCCGATCGCCGACTTCCTCGACGCGGCCGTGCTCGGCGACGGCGAGCAGATCGCCATCGCCATCTCCGAGGTCATCCGTGAGTGGAAGGCCGAGGGCTCGCCCGGCGGGCGCGACGAGCTGCTGATGCGGCTGGCCGAGTCCGGCGGCGTCTACGTGCCCAAGTTCTTCGACGTCGACTACCACCCGGACGGCCGGATCAAGCGGGTCGCGCCCAACCGCAGCGGGGTGCCGTGGCGGGTGCACAAGCACACCGTGATGGACCTCGACGAGTGGCCGTACCCAAAGAAGCCGCTGGTCCCGCTGGCCGAGACGGTGCACGAGCGGTTCAGCGTGGAGATCTTCCGCGGCTGTACCCGGGGCTGCCGGTTCTGTCAGGCGGGCATGATCACCAGGCCGGTCCGGGAGCGGTCGATCACCACGATCGGCGCCATGGTGGAGAACGGCGTCAAGGAGTCCGGCTTCAACGAGGTCGGCCTGCTGTCGCTGTCGTCGGCCGACCACTCCGAGATCGCCGAGGTGGCCAAGGGGCTCGCCGACCGCTACGAGGGCACCAACACCTCGCTGTCGCTGCCCTCCACCCGGGTCGACGCGTTCAACATCGACCTGGCCAACGAGTTCTCCCGCAACGGCCGGCGCTCCGGCCTGACGTTCGCGCCCGAGGGCGGCTCCGAGCGGATGCGCAAGGTGATCAACAAGATGGTCACCGAGGAGGACCTGATCCGCACCGTCACCACGGCCTACAGCCAGGGCTGGCGGCAGGTGAAGCTCTACTTCATGTGCGGCCTGCCCACCGAGCGCGACGAGGACGTCCTCGGCATCGCCGACCTGGCCAAGAAGGTCATCCAGGCGGGCCGGGAGGCGACGGGCTCGCGCGACATCCGCTGCACGGTGTCGATCGGCGGGTTCGTGCCCAAGCCGCACACGCCGTTCCAGTGGGCGGCCCAGTGCGACGCCGAGACCGTCGACCAGCGGCTGAAGGAACTGCGCGACTCCCTGCGCGGCGACAAGCAGTACGGCCGGGCCATCGGATTCCGCTACCACGACGGCAAGCCGTCGATCGTCGAGGGCCTGCTCTCGCGCGGCGACCGGCGCGTGGGCGCGGTCATCAGGGCCGCATGGGAGGACGGCGGCCGCTTCGACGGCTGGAGCGAGCACTTCTCCTTCGAGCGCTGGATGAAGGCCGCCGAGGTGGCGGGCGTCGACGTCGACTGGTACACCACCCGCGAGCGCGAGGAGAACGAGGTCCTGCCGTGGGACCACCTCGACGCCGGGCTCGACCGCGAGTGGCTGTGGCAGGACTGGCAGGACGCGGTCAACGACGTCGAGGTCGAGGACTGCCGCTGGACGCCGTGCTACGACTGCGGCGTCTGCCCGACGATGGGCACCGAGATCCAGATCGGCCCCACGGGCCGCAAGCTGCTGCCGCTCAGCGTCATCTGACCCCGGGCCGCAGGAACTCCGCGGCCCCGCGCAGGCGGGTGCGCAGCACCCGCCGCGCCACCTCACCGCCCAACCGCGTGTCCAGCGGGTACGGCACGCCAAGCCCGGCCGCGCTGCCCGCCGGGACCCGCCCCGGGTCCAGTCCGTCGCGCACGGCGACCAGCCGGCCCAGCTCGTATCGGCTGATCGCGTCGGCGCCGCCCAGGTGGACGACCCCCTCGTGGTCGAGGGAGACGAGCTCGACCAGGGCCGCCGCCAGATCCTCGACGTGTACCGGGTTGCGCAGCGCGTCGTCGAACAGGACTCCGCGCCCGGGGTCGGCGACCAGTTCACGGACATGCTGTTCGTGCTTGCTGTCGCCGTCGCCGAGGACCAGGGAGGTTCTGGCGATCACGGCGTCCGGGGACACGGCGCGCACCGCGGTCTCGGCGGCCGCCTTGGCCGCGCCGTACAGGTTGACCGGGCAGGGGAGGGCGGACTCGGGGTAGGGGGCCTGGCCCGCGCCGAAGACGGCGTCGGTGGAGATGTGCACCAGGCGGGCGCCGGCTTCGCGGGCGGCGACCGCGACGTTGGCCGCGCCGTCGGCGATGACCGCCCAGTCGTTAAGGTGCCTGCCCGCCGCGGCGTGGACGACGGCGGTGGGGGCGAGGGCTGTGACGAGTTCCAGGGTGCGGGCGCGGTCGGAGACGTCGAGGCGGTGCCAGGTGAGGTCGGGGGAGGCGCGGGTGCCGTACACCTCGAAGCCTTGGGCGGTGGCGAGTCTGACGACCGCACGTCCGACATATCCGCTCGCGCCGGTCACCAGCAGCCTTGTCATGCGGGCCATTCTGGCACCGGGTCATGATCGGCTGGCGCAGCCATGGGATTGAGGTCCGCGGGCGGCCTTATCCTGGGAGGAAGAACCGAACGAAGAAAGCACGGGAAGGACGACAAAGCTCTGAAACCTGTTCCCGATGGGCCTCCGCCCGCGCCTACGGTGCAGCGCCTTCGCGTGCGCTATGCCAAGCGCGGACGTCTGCGCTTCACCAGCCACCGTGACATCTCCCGCGCCGTCGAAAGGGCGGTCAGGCGGGCCGGCATCCCGGTGGCCTTCAGCGCGGGCTTCTCTCCCCATCCGAAGATCTCCTACGCGGGCGCGGCACCCACGGGTGTCGCCAGCGAAGCCGAGTACCTTGAGATCGGCGTGACCGAGACGTGCGAGCCCGGCAGGATTCGCGCGGACCTGGACGCCTCGCTCCCTCCCGGCCTCGACGTGCTCGACGTCGTCGAGGCAAGAGCCGGTGCTCTGGCCGACCGCCTGGAGGGATCGGCTTGGGAGCTACGCCTGCCAGAGGCCGACGCGGACCTCGCGAGTACGGCGGTGGCGAAGTTCCTCGCCGCCGACAGCGTCGAGGTGGAACGGCTCACCAAGAAGGGTCCCCGCCGGTTCGACGCCCGCGAAGCCGTGCTGACGCTCGCGGTGGCCGAGGGAACAGAAGGAACCGCAGCTCAGGTGCCAGGACGGTCGTGTGTCATACTGCGCATGGTTGTTCGGCACGTGACTCCTGCCGTTCGACCCGACGACGTGCTCACAGGCCTGCGCCTGGTGGCCGACTTCGCGCCGCCGGTCCCTCCCGAGGTGACCAGGCTGGCGCAGGGGCCGCTGGACGCGGAAACCGGTGCGCCCGCCGACCCGTTCGACCTGGACCGCGACATGACGCGCGGCGGCGACATGGGACCGGCTGACGTGCATGTCGCCGGATAGGAAGGGTCTTGTGGGCCTCGCGCAGGGCGAGGTCTGGAGGGCTCGACCGTTGACAGGACTTGGCGCTCGCGCCTCTTCGGAGGCCGGGCGGACAACGAGACACGAGAGCCCCTGCGCGGCGCGGCGACGCGCCCGGGGGCTGACGGGAGAGCGCCCGCATGCTCGACAACGAGCCCAACACCGGGGCCAACGGCCCTGACGACGAATCCACACAGTCGCCCGCGACGACCCGGCGCCGCCGCGCGGCCAGCAGGCCCGCCGGGCCGCCGCCCGAGCCGCCGGAGAACGACACCGCCCCGGCCGTTGTGACCAAGGCCGCCGCCGAGGTGGCGCCGGTCGTGCCCGCCGAGGCCGCGCCGGTGGCGTCCACGCCTGCCGAGGCCGTGCCGGTCGACACCGTGCCGGTTGAGGCCGCGCCGGTCGAAGCCGCGCCCGTTGAGGCCGCGCCGAAGCGAGCCACGAGGAGCAGGGCGACCACGACGACCGCGCGTCGCCGTACCACCAAGAAGGCTGAGGCCGTGATCGACGAGGTGGTGGCGGAGGCCGCCGCCGCGCCCGTGAACGGGGTCGTCGAGGCGGCGCCCGTGGAAGAGGCGCCGGTCAAGCGGCGGCGGACGCGGAAGAAGGCCGACGAGGCCGCCGAGAGCGCGGTGGAGCCCGAGTCGCCGGTCGAGGCGGTCGCGGTCGAACTGCTCGAGGAACTGCCCGAGCCCGAGCCGCTCGACGACGAGCCGGCCGGCGAGGACCTCGACGAGGAGCCGGTGGGCAGGCCGGGCCTGCTGGCCGACCCGTTCGGGTTCGCCGCGCAGAGCCAGAGCCAGCCCGGCACCGCCTTCCAGCGGCCCGCGGCCATCTTCGCGCCGCTGTTCCAGGCGCCCGACCCGAGCCAGGCCCAGCCGGCCAGGCCGGTCGAGCCGCCGCAGCCGGTCAGGCCCGTCAAGCCGGTCGTCGAGGACGAAGCGGCCGAGGACGAGCAGGCCGACGAGGAGCAGGACGTCGAGGCCGCCGAGCTCGACGCCGAACAGGACGACGAGAACGGCGGTCGCCGTCGCCGGCGCCGCCGCGGGGGCCGGGGCAGGGGCAAGTCGCGCGAGCGCGACGACTCCGAGGACGGCGACGACGAGGGCGAGGACTCCGAAGAGGAGGAGCAGTCCGACGACGCGCAGGCGGAGGAGGAGGGATCCTCCTCGCGCCGCAGGCGCAGGCGCCGCCGCAGGGGCGGCGACGACGGCGCGGAGCCGGCCACCGACGACCCGCCCAACACCGTGGTGCGCATCCGCGCGCCCCGCACGGGCCGTTCCTCGTCGATGGAGATCTCCGCCGACGGCGTCACCAGCGTGCGCGGGTCCACCCGCCTGGAGGCCAAGAAGCAGCGCCGCCGCGAGGGGCGCGAGCTGGGCCGCAGGCGTCCGCCGATCATCACCGAGTCCGAGTTCCTGGCCAGGCGCGAGTCGGTCGACCGGATGATGGTGGTGCGGCGGGTGGGCGACCGTACCCAGATCGCGGTGCTCGAGGACGGCATCCTCGTCGAGCACTACGTCAACCGCGAGGCCAGCCAGTCCTACGTGGGCAACGTCTACCTGGGCAAGGTGCAGAACGTACTGCCCTCGATGGAGGCGGCGTTCGTCGACATCGGCAAGGGGCGCAACGCGGTCCTGTACGCCGGCGAGGTCAACTTCGACACCGCGGGCCTGGAGGGTCAGCCCAAGCGCATCGAGGCCGCGCTGAAGTCCGGGCAGTCGGTACTGGTGCAGGTCACCAAGGACCCGATGGGCCACAAGGGCGCCCGCCTGACCTCGCAGATCTCGCTGCCGGGCCGCTACCTGGTGTACGTGCCCGACGGCTCCATGACCGGGATCAGCCGCAAGCTGCCCGACAAGGAGCGGACGCGGCTCAAGAGCATCCTGAAGAAGGTCATGCCGGAGAACGCCGGTGTGATCGTCCGTACGGCCGCCGAGGGCGCCTCGGAGGACGAGCTGGGCCGCGACGTGGCCAGGCTGTCCGCGCAGTGGGAGGCCATCCAGAAGAAGGCGAAGTCGGCCAGCCCGCCCGAGCTGCTGTCCTCCGAGCCCGACCTGACGGTCCGGGTGGTCCGCGACGTGTTCAACGAGGACTTCACCTCGCTGGTCGTCCAGGGCGAGGAGGCGTGGGAGACGGTCGAGGAGTACGTCAAGTACGTCGCCCCGCACCTGGCGGACCGGCTGACGAAGTGGGCGGACGACGGCGACGTCTTCGCCGCCCACCGCATCGACGAGCAGCTCGGCAAGGCGCTGGAGCGCAAGGTGTGGCTGCCGTCGGGCGGGTCGCTGGTCATCGACCGGACCGAGGCGATGACCGTCGTCGACGTCAACACCGGGAAGTTCACCGGGCAGGGCGGCAACCTCGAGGAGACCGTCACCCGCAACAACCTGGAGGCGGCCGAGGAGATCGTCCGCCAGCTCAGGCTGCGCGACATCGGCGGCATCATCGTCATCGACTTCATCGACATGGTGCTGGAGAGCAACCGCGACCTCGTGCTGCGGCGGCTCCTGGAGTGCCTGGCGCGCGACAGGACGAAGCACCAGGTCGCCGAGGTCACCTCGCTCGGTCTCGTGCAGATGACGCGCAAGCGGGTCGGACAGGGGCTGCTGGAGGCCTTCTCGACGCCCTGTGACTGTTGCAACGGCCGCGGGGTGATCGTCTCGGCCGAGCCGGTCGAGGGCAAGCCCGAGCCGCGCGGCACGCAGGGCAAGATGGCCATCGAGAAGTCGGTCGCGGAGAAGGTTTCCGCGGCCAAGGACCCCAATGGCCGTGATACCGTGACCGGTGCGCTTGAAGACGTCCCGACAGAGGACGACCAGGCGAACCAGACTTCTGGCAGGGGGCGGCGACGCTCCCGCCGAACCAAGTCAGCCGAATGACGACACTCCGGCGGCGCTCTGTGCCGCCGGAGGTCTTCAGGTTGACTGCCGACGATCCGCCCGGTTCGACCAGGGCCCCGGTAATCCGGTACCCTTGTCAATCGGTGCGTCGGTGACGTGCCCTGTTAGTGCGCGATCGCTCGGCTCGTCGGTTCCAGACTGCGGCCGGGAGCCGGACGCAGCATTCAGGAGTTAAGCGGTCCGTCTTTTGGCGGGCCGGGGATCTTAACAACACAGCAGAAGGGTTCCGCGGTGTACGCGATCGTTCGTTGCGGCGGCAGGCAGCAGAAGGTCTCCGTCGGTGACGTCCTCGAGGTGGACAAGGTCGCCGGCGAGGTAGGTTCTTCGGTTTCGCTGCCGACGGTGCTCGTCGTCAACGACGGCGATGTCACCACGGAGGCGGGCAAGTTCACGGTGAGCGCCGAGATCCTCGGTGAGACCAAGGGCCCCAAGATCCGCATCCTCAAGTACAAGAACAAGACCGGTTACAAGAAGCGCCAGGGTCACCGCCAGCGGTACACCCAGGTGAAGATCACCGGTATCGACCAGGCCTGATCGGGAGTATGAGAGATGGCACACAAGAAGGGCGCGTCGTCCACCCGGAACGGCCGTGACTCCAACGCTCAGCGCCTGGGCGTCAAGCGCTTCGGCGGCCAGCTGGTCAACGCGGGCGAGATCATCGTCCGTCAGCGTGGCACCCACTTCCACCCCGGCGACAACGTCGGCCGCGGTGGCGACGACACGCTGTTCGCACTGGCCGCGGGTCACGTGCAGTTCGGCGTCAAGCGCGGCCGTCGCGCCGTGAGCATCGTCCCGGTCGCGGAGTAAATCCGCTTCCGCTAGGCGTTACCTGAGGGGTGGATCGTTCTACGATCCACCCCTTGTTTCGTGTTCGGGGTTGTCCACAGCTCCTCTCCGCGCGGCAGGCGTCGTCCACAGGGCGGCGTCCCGGTCGCGTGCCGAGGGCCGGGCTGGAGCATCCTGAGCCTGTCCGAACGATCAGAAGGGGAGGCGGATATGCCGGACTTCGTGGACCAGGTGGTCCTCCACATCAAGGCCGGTGATGGAGGGAACGGCTGCGCCTCCGTACACCGGGAGAAGTTCAAGCCGCTGGGCGGCCCGGACGGGGGCAACGGCGGGCGCGGCGGTGACGTGATCCTCGAGGTCGACGCCAACACCGCCACGCTGCTCGACTACCACCGCCGTCCGCACCGCAAGGCCGACAACGGCAAGCAGGGCGCGGGCGCCAACCGCGACGGGGCCAACGGCGCCGACGTGATCCTGCCCGTGCCGAACGGCACCGTGGTCAAGGACGCGGCCACCGGCGAGGTCATCGTCGACCTGGTCGGCGCCGGCACCCGCTACGTGATCGCCGAGGGCGGCCACGGCGGGCTCGGCAACGCCGCCCTCGCCTCCGCCAAGCGCAAGGCGCCCGGCTTCGCGCTGCTCGGCGAGCCGGGTGACGGGCTCGACACCCTGCTGGAGCTGAAGAGCGTCGCCGACGTGGCGCTGGTCGGCTTCCCGAGCGCCGGCAAGTCCTCGCTCATCGCCGCGCTCTCCGCCGCCAGGCCGAAGATCGCCGACTACCCGTTCACCACGCTCATCCCCAACCTGGGCGTGGTCACCGCGGGCGAGACCGTCTTCACCGTCGCCGACGTGCCCGGCCTCATCCCCGGCGCCTCCCAGGGCAAGGGGCTCGGCCACGAGTTCCTCCGCCACGTCGAGCGCTGCGACATGCTGGTGCACGTCATCGACTGCGCCACCATGGAGCCGGGCCGCGACCCGATCACCGACTACGAGGTGATCGAGGCCGAGCTGAAGGCCTACGGCAAGCTCGACGACCGGCCGCGCATGGTCGTGCTCAACAAGGCCGACGTACCCGACGCCCGCGAGCTGGCCGACATCGTCAGGGCCGACCTGGAGGAGCGCGGGCTCAAGGTCTTCAGCATCTCCGCCGCCACGCACGAGGGCCTGCGCGAGTTCACCTTCGCGATGGGCGAGTGGGTGGCCGCGGCCAGGGCCGCCAGGCCGATCGAGGAGCCGACCCGCCTGGTCCTCAAGCCCAGGCAGCTCGGCGCCGCCGGCTTCACCGTGCGCAAGGTCACCGAGCGGCAGTTCCAGGTCACCGGTGAGAAGCCGGAGCGCTGGATCAGGCAGACCGACTTCACCAACGACGAGGCCGTGGGCTACCTCGCCGACCGTCTCGAACGCCTCGGCGTCGAGGTCGAGCTGGTCAAGGCGGGCGCCGTCGCCGGAGCCGAAGTGATCATCGGGTCCATGGAGGACGGCTACATCTTCGACTGGCAGCCCACACTCAACGCCGAATCCATTCACACAGGACCTCGGGGCACGGACAACCGGCTCGGATAGGGTGCACGACGTGCGAGATCAGATCAGCTCAGCGGCACGGGTCGTCGTCAAGGTCGGCTCGTCGTCGCTCACCACCCCCCAGGGCGTGATCGACGGCGACCGCGTCGACGCGCTCGCCGACGTTCTCGCGGCCCGCCGCCGTGCGGGCACGCAGATCGTCCTGGTCTCCTCCGGAGCCATCGCGGCGGGCCTCGGCCCGCTCGGCCTGTCCTCGCGCCCGCGCGACCTGGCCACCCAGCAGGCTGCCGCCTCCGTCGGCCAGGGCGTGCTGGTCGCCCGCTACACCTCCTCCTTCGCCCGGTACGGCCTGCGCGTCGGCCAGGTGCTGCTGACCGCCGACGACATGATGCGCCGCTCCCACCACGCCAACGCCCAGCGCACGCTGAGCCGGCTGCTGGAGCTCGGCATCATGCCAGTGGTCAACGAGAACGACACGGTGGCCACCGACGAGATCCGCTTCGGCGACAACGACCGGCTGGCCGCGCTGGTCGCCCACCTCATCCACGCCGACGCCCTCGTCCTGCTGTCCGACGTCGACGCCCTCTACGACGGGCCGCCCAGCAGGGCCGGTTCGCGGCGCCTCGCCGAGATTCGCGGGCCTGAGGACCTGGTCGGCGTGGAGCTGGGCAAGAACGGCTCGGTGGGCACCGGCGGCATGGTCACCAAGGTGCAGGCGGCGCGCATCGCCACCGGGGCGGGCATCCCCGTCGTGCTGACCGCCGCCGCGCACGCCGCTCAGGCACTCGCGGGCGCCGATGTCGGCACGTTCTTCCACCCGGGTGGGCGGCACCCGGGGACGCGGCTGCTCTGGCTCGCCCACGCCACCACCGGGCGCGGGCGCCTGCACCTCGACGACGGGGCCGTGGAGGCGGTCGTGACGCGTCGCAAGTCGCTGCTGCCCGCGGGGGTGACGTCGGTCGAAGGCGAGTTCGCCGCCGGGGATCCGGTTGATCTGTGCGGGCCTCGGGGGCGCGTGGTGGCCAGGGGGCTGGTCAACTTCGACGCCGGGGAGATTCCGGAGCTGATGGGACGCTCGACCAAGGAACTGGCCAGCGCGCTCGGTCCGGAATACGAACGCGAGCTGATTCACCGCGACGACATCGTCATACTGGAGGCCCACCACTAGACAGGCCGGTCGTTCCGGCACCGGGCACGGGCGATCGTGCCCGCGGCCGGGCTGAGGCCGTGTGGTGATGTGTGCTGGGTTGTCGAACTGGTCTCGTTTATCTGGAGCGTGAGATGTCCGAGGACTTCCTGAAGGTGGCCCGTGCGGCGAGAGAGGCCGCCGCCGAGCTGGCCCCGCTGCCGCGGGCGGCCAAGGACCGGGCGCTGCGGGCCATCGCCGACGCCCTGGTCGCGCGGACCGGTGAGATCATCGAGGCCAACGCCGTGGACGTGGAGAAGGCGCGGTCGCAGGGGACCACCGAGGCGATGATCGACCGGCTGAGGCTGGACGCCGGGCGGGTCGAGACGATCGCGCAGGCCGTACGCGACGTCGCCGACCTGCCCGACCCGGTGGGGGAGGTGGTGCGTGGGAGCACGCTGCCCAACGGGCTTGAGCTGCGCCAGCTCCGGGTGCCGCTCGGGGTGATCGGCATCATCTACGAAGGACGCCCCAACGTCACCGTGGACGGGGCGGCGCTCTGCCTGAAGAGCGGCAACGCGGTGCTGCTGCGCGGGTCGTCCAGCGCCTACTCGTCCAACACCGCGCTGGTGAAGATCATGCAGGAGGCGCTGGAGGGGACCGAGGTTCCGGCGGGGGCCGTACAGCTCGTGCCCGGTCTGACCCGCGAGTCGGTCAAGCACCTGATGCGGGCGCGGGGGCTGGTCGACGTGTTGATCCCGCGTGGTGGGGCGTCGCTGATCAACTCGGTGGTCGAGGAGTCGACGGTGCCGGTGATCGAGACCGGGGTGGGGAACTGCCACGTGTACGTCGACGCCGACGCCGATCTGGACCTCGCCGTCGAGATCCTGCTCAACGCCAAGACCCAGCGGCCCTCGGTGTGCAACGCGGCCGAGACGTTCCTGGTGCACGCGGCCGTGGCGGAGGAGTTCCTGCCTCGTGCCCTGAAGGCGCTGATCGACGCGGGCGTGACCGTGCACGGCGACGAGAGGGTGACCGCCCACGCCCGTGCCGGGGAGGTCGTGCCCGCGAGCGAGGAGGACTTCCGGACCGAGTATCTCTCCCTGGACATCGCCGCGGCCGTCGTCGACTCCCTGGAGGGCGCGGTGGCGCACATCCGGGCGTACGGCTCCGGGCACACCGATGCGATCGTGACCCGGTCGCAGGCGGCGGCCCGGCGGTTCGTGGCGTTGGTGGATTCGGCGGCCGTGGCGGTCAACGCCTCCACGCGGTTCACCGACGGCGGGGAGTTCGGATTCGGGGCGGAGATCGGGATCTCGACGCAGAAGCTGCACGCGCGCGGTCCGATGGGTTTGCCCGAGCTGACCTCGACCAAGTGGATCTACACTGGGGAAGGGCATTTGCGCACGTCAGAGGGCACAGTGGTGGTGTCGGGGCAGGGCTGAGACCGCGTGTCGGGGTTGGCCTTCGCACCGAAGTGTGGGTTGACTGGCCCGATGGAGATTGCGATTGCACTCATCTTCTCGGGCGCCATGCTGTTCGGCGCCGACCGGCTGTTGCTCTGGCTGGAGAGCCGGGGTCACATCAACTGGCGCAGGAAGGGCCGCAAGAAGCTGCAGGAGGAACCCACGACCGGGCTCGACGGCATGCTCTCCGACTCACCCAGATGATCCGCTCCACCTCCGGCGCGTCGCAGCGGTAATCTCCCGCCACCCCGCTATGGTGTTGCCCCTTATGGGCGCGCCGGGCGGGGAGGGAGCGTGACGAAGCTCGGCAAGATCGGGCCATACACCCTCCTCGAACGGGTCGGCCGCGGTGGCATGGGCGAGGTGTACCTCGCCTCCACCCGCAGGGGCGAGCACGTCGCGATCAAGGTGCTCCGCGACCTGATGGAGGACGACTCCGGCGCGCGTATCCGCCTCGAACGCGAGGTCAAGGCGCTGCGCCGAGTCGAGAGCCCGTACGTCGCCCGCGTCCTCGACGCCGACCTCGAATGTGCCAGGCCGTACCTGGTGATGGAGCACATCGAGGGCGACACGCTGATGGAGGCCGTGCGGCGGAGCGGTCCCCTGCTCGGCGCCGAACTGGTGGCGCTGGCGCAGGGGGTCGCCGCCGCCCTCGCCATCGTGCACGCCGCCGGAATCGTGCACCGCGATCTGAAACCGGCCAACATCCTGATGGGCGTCGACGGTCCTGTACTGATCGACTTCGGGATCGCCCAGGTGCTCGACGCCACCCGGCTGACGATGACCGGCACCTTCCTCGGCACTCCCGGCTACGCCGCGCCCGAACTGTTCGCCGACGAGCACGTGGGAGAGCCCGCGGACGTGCACGCGTGGGCGGCGACGGTGGCCTTCGCGGCGACCGGGCGGCCGACGTTCGGGCGGGGGACCGTCGAGGCGCAGATGTACGCGGTGCTGAACGGGCAGGCCGACCTCAAGGGGGTGCCCGCGGGGCTGCTGCCCCTCGTGCGCGCCGCGTTGAACCGTGAGCCCGGCAAGCGGCCCACCGCCGCGCTGCTCGCCGACCGGCTGGCCCGGCTGGCGAAGGCCGCGAGCGCGGCGGAACGGGAGCGGCTGGAGGCCGAGGCGGTCGAGACGCCCACACGCAGGCGTGAACCCGGCGGCGCGGGCAGTGACCCTGCCGGTCGCGGCACGCCGACGGATCCCGGTTCACGGCCGGGTCGGCCCGGCGCGGCTGTTCCGGGCGTGGCACGCGGCGCGAGAGGCGCGGCGGCGGATTCCGGCGGGGCGCGGGGAAGTCGCGCCGTACCGGCTGAGGACGCCGGGGGACGCAGAGGGCGCGGTGTCGCGGCTGATGAGGCCGCGGCGCGCGGAGGCCGTGGCGTTCCGGCCGACGACACCGGAGGGCGTCGAAGCCGCGGTCCGGCTGATGAGGCCGGAGGGCGACGGGGGCGTGCCGTCCCGGTTGAGGACAACGGGCGAGGTGCTTCGGGGGAGGCGAGGGGGCCGCGTGGCGGCGGGGCTGAGGGTGCGCGCGCTGCTCGTGGGGCGGCGGACCCGGGGAGGTCGGCCGAGGCCGGTACGGCGCGTGGCGGGCGTTCGGCGGGGGTTGACGACGTCGGCAAGGGCACGCGGAGCCCGTCTGGGCGTGCGCGGGCGGCGTCTCCGGCCGAGGGGAACGGCACGCGTGGCCGTGCGGCCACGCCCGAGGCGGGCGGAGCACGCGGGCGTTCGGCGGCTGCTCCCGAAGCGGGGGGAGTGCGCGGGCGTTCAGGGGCGGCCGACGGTGGTGGGGTGCGTGGCCGGGCGACTCCGGTGGGTGAACCTGGCGGGCTGCGCGGGAGGTCGGGGGCCGGTGCCGACGGCGGCGGGGTGCGCGGCCGGGCCGCGACCGCGCCCGAGGTGGGCGAGGGGCGCGGCCGGTCGTCGTCCGCGAGCGAGGCGGGTACGGCACGCGGCAGGTCGGCCGTGGGTGAGGCGGGTGGGGCTCGCGGCCGGTCGTCGGCCCTAGGGGAGGTGGGTGCGGCGCGCGGCCGGTCGTCGGTCGTGGGGGACGGTGTCGCGGGGCGGGCGCGTGGCGGTGAGGGCGGTACCGTGTTGCGGAGCCGTACCAGGGGGGAGGGGCGGCGGGGAGCGGCCAGGAGGGCGGCGCTCGGGGCCGAGGCGCCCGGGTCGTTGCCCACGGGCAGTGCCGCGCTGCTGCTGCTCGCGCTGCTCGCCGTGCCGTGCGTCGTGTCGACGGTGATCTGGCCGATCGCCTCGATCGTGTTCACCGGGCTGTTCGTGGTGCTGGTCAGGGCGGTCTGGTTCGGGGCCTGGCTGGTGCGCAACCGGAAGTCACGCCGGGTCAGGGTGGGCCTGCGGGTGCTGGCTCTGCCGCTGACGCTGGCCGGGGGCGTGATGACGGGGGCGGTCTGGCCCGGGGTGCCCGCGGCGGGGGCGGGGGCACTGGCCTACTGGGCCACCTCGGGCGGCGAATTCGGCCCCGACTGGTGGCAGCGGTCATTGCCGGTGACCGCCGCCGGGGTGGTGTTCGGGGTGCTGTGCGGTGGCATCGTGGGCCGTGAGGTGGAGCGCATCGGTCCCGGCCTGCCCACCCTCCGCAGGGAGGGGCTGCGCGCACTGGCGGTGCTGGGCGGCTTCGTCGCCCTGTGCGCCGCGGCGGTGCGCGCGATCGCGCTGTTCCTCTGACCTGGTTGTCAGGAGACCTTGACGGAGGCCGCGGTCCAGGTGTTGCAACTGGCCGGGTCGCCGGAGGCGAAGCCGAGCTTGGTCCAGGTGACGCGGTTGGCGCCCTTGCCGGCCCAGCCGCCGCCGTTCTCCTTGACTACGCCGAGCAGTTGGTTCCACTCGCGGGGGCTACGCCTCAGCGAGGGCCAGATGCCGTCAGGGCGGGCTCCCAAGCCGCGTCGAGGCACGTCACCATGGCGGTGATGTAGCGCTGAGCTGACTTCTTGTTGTTGTTCGTGATCGGCTTCTCGGCGCACTCGGTCTCGGGGATCGCGCCTATGGTGTACAGCTCGTTCTCGGCAGCTTGGAGTCCTTGACCGGGTAGGCGGCGGCGTAGGCCGTACCGGAGAAGGAGAGGGCCGTGGCACAGGCCGCGGTGATGATCAGGGGAGTCTTATAGGGCGAGAGAATAAAGGGAAAAGGTCCGGAAGATGGCCTCCGGACCTTTGGGTGTAGGGGTTAGTTGCCGTCGCGGCGGGAGAAGCGGTTGAAGATGCGCTCTCCGGCGTTGACCGCGCCCTCGGCGACGTCGCGCAGCACGCCGATGAACGGGTCCTGGGACTCCGACCACGAGCGGCGGTAGGACTCGGCCGCGGCCTTGACCTCATCGGTGACCCGGGCGTCGGCGTCGTCCTCGCGGCGGGGGTAGTCGCCGCCGATGATGCGGTCGTACTCGCCGCTGCGCTGCCACTTGTCCAGCTCGGCCACCCGGACCACGGCGAACGGGTGCGTGGTGCCCAGCAGGTTGAGGACTTTGAGGAAACCGTCGCGCAGGTCGCCCCCGGTGTCGTACTCCTGGTACTGGGCGAGGAAGGCTTCGATGTTCATCTCGTGGGTGTAGTCGCCACCCGCGAGCTTCATCAGCGCGCGCTTGGCCGCCTCGGGGTCCTGGCCGGTGAGCAGGCCGCCGCGGTCGGAGGAGAGCTCGGACTTGCGGTACCACTCCTCCAGGCCGGCGACGATCGCGCGCAGGCCGATGTAGCCGAGCGGGATCCAGGCGACGCGCGTGGCGAGGCGGGTGAGGATGTCGAGCATCGTGCGGTAGACCGCGTGGCCCGACAGGATGTGGGAGGTCTCGTGACCGATGACGAAGCGCTGCTCCTCCTCGTTCATGAGGTTGAGCAGGCCGGTGGTCACGACGATGAACGGGTCGTCGAAGCCGATGGCCTTGGCGTTGACCTGCGGGTCCTGCTGGACGTAGATCTCCGGGATCCGGTGCAGGTCAAGGGTGTAGGCGGCGTCGCGACCCATGTCGTAGAGGGAGCGGAACTGGGTTTCGCTCACGCGTACGGCCGAGGCCAGATACATCAGGCGCAGGCGGCGCTCGCTGATCAGGCCGGACATCTGCTTGAGCACCGTGTCGAACCCACTGAGCTTGCGCAGAGCGACCAGGGCGGACCGGTCTGCGGGGTGTTCGTAGGCACGAGACGAGATGCCGGGCAGTTGCACGCGGTTGCGATCCGGGGTGGTCGTCATGTCCGGCATGCTACGTCGGCGGCGGGAGTGATGCGCGATCCATTACCAAGGGGGCGACATCCGGTGGAATTCCCGGTCCGCGTAGGGTCCGTTTCATGATGAACGCGCCAAGTGTCCAGGGGAAGAGACGCGTGGGGGTGATGGGCGGAACGTTCGACCCGATCCACCATGGTCACCTGGTCGCCGCGAGCGAGGTGGCTCACCACTTCGAGCTCGACGAGGTGGTCTTCGTGCCGACGGGCCGGCCGTACCAGAAGGCGGCTCGGGAGGTTTCGGCGCCTGAGGACCGGTATCTGATGACGGTGATCGCCACCGCGTCGAACCCGAGGTTCTCGGTGAGCCGGGTGGACGTGGACCGGCCGGGACCGACGTTCACCATCGACACTTTGCGCGATGTTTCCGAGATTTATGGGCCGGATACGGAGCTGTACTTCATCACCGGCGCCGACGCGCTGGCGGCCATCCTGGACTGGCAGAACGCGGACGAGCTGTTCGACATCGCGCACTTCGTGGGGTGTACCCGCCCCGGTCACACCCTGCAGGATCCGGGGCTGCCCAAGGGCAAGGTGAGCCTGATCGAGATCCCGGCCCTGGCCATCTCCTCCTCGGAGTGCAGGCAGCGGGTGGCCAAGGGGGAGCCGATCTGGTACCTGGTGCCCGACGGCATCGTGCAGTACATCGGGAAGCGCAGGCTCTACCACTCCTGACGCTCCGTCGCCGAGGTGGGGCGGGGTCGGCCACGACGTCATCGACAGGGACGCCTTACGCGAGCACATCGCGGTGATCGCGCAGAACTTCACGCACTGGCCGTTCACGGCGGGGCAGAACATCGCGATCGGGCGGCACGACTCGACCGCTCAGCTCGACCAGGCGTTGCGGGCCTCGGGGGCGGACGCGGTGGTGGCGCGCCTGCCGTACGGGTTGGAGACCATGCTGGACCCGACCTATCGGGGCGGCACCGAGTTGTCGGGCGGGCAGTGGCAGCGGATCGCGGTGGCGCGCGGGCTGTACCGGGACGCGCCGCTGCTCATCTGCGACGAGCCGACCACCTTCGCTGGACGCCAGGTCGGAGCACGCGATCTTCGAGAGCATCCGGCGGCACGCCGTCCAGCGGACCGTCCTGATGATCACCCATCGGCCGGCCAGCGTGCGGTGGGCCGACCGGATCTACGTCGTGGACCGCGGCGAGGTGGCTGAACAGGGCAGTCACGCCGACCTGATGGAGCTGGGCGACATCTACGCGGAGATGTACACACTGCAGGCGAAGGCCTACGCCGAGGAGCGGTAACCTCGTGGTGTGGGTAGGTAATCCCCACAGGGAAGCCGACACAGGAGGACAGACCCGCATCGTGACCGCATCCGACAGAGCCGTCCAGCTCGTCAGGCTCGCCGCTGAGGCGGCGGCCGACAAACTGGCCGATGACATCCTCGCCTACGACGTGAGCGACCAACTCGTCATCACCGACGCGTTCGTGCTCTGCTCCGCCACCAACGACCGCCAGGTCCGCGCCATCGTCGACGAGATCGAGGACAGGCTGCGCATCGAGGCGGACGCCAAGCCGGTCCGCCGGGAGGGGGAGCGGGAGGGCCGCTGGGTGCTCCTCGACTACCTCGACATCGTCGTGCACGTCCAGCACGAGGAGGACCGCACCTTCTACGCGCTCGAGCGGCTGTGGAAGGACTGCCCGGCGATCGCGCTGCCCGAGAGCGTCACGCAGAGCGCCGCGCAGCGGGCGCGCAAGTGAGCCGCAGGATCGTCTGCCTGCGGCACGGGCAAACACTGTGGAACGTGGAGCACAGGTTCCAGGGGCACACCGACATCCCGCTCGACGAGACCGGCCTCGCCCAGGCGGCGCGGGCGGCCTCGCTGCTGGCCTCGTTGCGCCCCACCAGCATCGTCTCCTCCGACCTGCGCCGGGCCAATGACACCGGCCTGGCGCTCGGCCGGCTGGTCGGCCTCGACGTCGCCGTCGACAAGGACTTCCGCGAGCGCGGTGGCGGCGCGTGGGAGGGGCTGACCCGTGAGGAGATCTCGGCGGGCTGGCCCGCCGAGTACCTCGCCTGGGAGGCTCCCGGGGGCGAGCCTGTGCCCGACGTCGCCGAGCGGGTGGCCGTGGCCATGCGCCGCTGGGCGGCCACGCTCGACGACGACGGCCTGCTCGTGGTGGCCTCGCACGGCGCGGCGCTCAGGCTCGGCATCGCCCGCCTGCTCGGCCTGCCCGAGGAGCTCTGGCCTGCGCTGGGCGGCCTGGGCAACTGCTCGTGGTCGGTGCTGGAGGAGGGGCGCAAGGGCTGGCGCCTCCTGGAGCACAACGCCGGCACGCTGCCCGAGCCGATCAACAGTGACGACATCCCGAACATCTGATTATGCGAATTCCCTCGGGGGGCTATATGCTCCCTGAGCGCCGCAACGAGAGCACTCGAAGCGGTGACAAGGGGCTATAGCGCAGTTGGTAGCGCACCTCCATGGCATGGAGGGGGTCAGGAGTTCGAGTCTCCTTAGCTCCACCCTGATTTCGACGTCGACGCCGCCCAAGCCCGAGCGGCTGACGCTCGGTAACCGCGAGGGGGGCGTCGTCCACTGTGGACGGTGCCCCGTCTCGCGTTCTGGGCGCTACAAGCGTACGAAGTTCAGTAGGAGGGCGATGGTGCCGCCCGTCGATAGGAGCAAAGTCGTGCCGGCGTGCATCCCGATCGACACCCGCAGATCCTTCTTCCGCCAGACGAGCCAGACCGCCGGAAGCATGAATATCACCCTGGACAGGAACACCCATGGCGACCAGAGGTGGTACAGCGAGAACAGGGCCGTGTTGACCACCGGCGCCCACCGGCCCAGCCGGGAGAGGCGGGGCAGCAGGAAGCCGCGGAAGTAGAGCTCTTCGATGATCGGGAACGCCAGTCCGGTCAGCGGAATGCACGACGCCACCGAGACGATGACGGCGGTGCGCGAGTATCCGGCGAAGTATCCGGTGGCGCTGCCCGCGCCCTCGAACGGGATCCACCAGAACAGCCACTGGTAGACAAAGTTGTCCACGGGTGTGAACGCGAACGACAGCACCACCATCTGCACGATCAGGGGGGCGACGATGGCGACAAGCCTCCCGCGTGGGATCGGCTTGTCCAGGTAGCTCACCACTCCACGCAGCGAAAACCGGCCGTTTCGTCGGCGGCCTAACCACAGCAGCAGGCCGAGCTGGACCGGCGCCAGAGCCAGGCACATGGCGATCGCCCAGCCCAGGAACGGCGGACAGCCGATGGCTTTGACGAACGGCCCGGTGATGAGCAGGTAGACGGCGACGATCAGGGCTCAGGGGACAAGGTGGAGCGCGATGGACAGCGGCAGGGAGTGGCGGTCGCCCAGTAGCCGCTCAACTATCCGGTTCGGTCGAGTGTCTTCCGTGGTGGCCATAGATGCACCTCATGGGGGTGTGTGACGCCATGATGGCGTCTCTGACGTGTAAGGCAGGCCATCGTGCCGCCGGAACCCGATCAGCAGCGTCACGCCGACCAACGTCTGGATCATGCTGCCGACGCCGTGTCCGGGTCAGGTGAGGGAGCCGGCTTGGCCGCCTTGGCGGGGCTCGACCCCTCCCTGACCTGCATGCCGCCGCGTCACGGGTCCGGAGAGGACCTCGTGACATCCCGTCAAGCGGCGTCGAGGGCTGCGGTGATCTTGCGCATCATGTCGGCCATGGTGGGGCTGGGCTCGCCCTGGTGGGTGCGGGCGGCTGCTTCGATGGCGACGATGATGGTGCTGCGGAAGTTGTCGGCCTCTGCCGGAGCCTGCTGCTTGAGCAGGTTCATGGCCGCTGTCAGGGCCGGCAGCACCTGGTCGGCGAGTTCGGCTACGGACTTGCCGTACTTCACGCCCTTGGGCGCCTTGGTGAGCACGTGCCCGACCAGGCCGGTCGCGGAGGTCAGGGCGATGGAGCCGTGGGTGGCGACCTTGTGGGGCGAGCCGGCGGCACCAGCGGCGGACATCAGTGAGACGGCGCCCCACGCGGCGGTCCGCAGGGTGAGCTTGTCCTGGTCGGTAAGGGTGATGGACATGGTCGTGTGCTCCTTCAAGTCTGAAATTCAGGTGAACGGACGGCTGGTGGAATGCGGCGGGGTCTGGATTACTCAGGTCGGGTGGATCTCACCCGGCCTTGAGGGCCGCAATCGCTGAACCGTTCATGCATCCACCATCGCCGACCGCTCTGATACCGGGCCGTTGCCGTCCTGACATGACCGCTGACACGACACCGCATGGTCGACGAATGGCTTGTAGGGATCCAGCCGCGAGGGGCCGGCAGCTTACGCGGAGGCGGCCACGCCGAATTGAGCGCCTGGGCGACCTTTCCTCGATGCCCAGGTCGTGATGGCCTGGGCATCGTTGTTTCTCCGGCGACCGTGTCCGGCACGGCAACACCGACAAATCTTCCGCGACATTTTCGTTGATCAGGTGATCTACCGGAGCGGGCGCGTCCTGGCAGCGTTGTGCGGGAACGCCCCGGTGGCATCGCCCACGGGGGCGTCTCCACGAACGAAGGGGACGTTGCTGGGAGACGGGATGAAGGCGGGCGCCTCGGTCACCGGGCTCGGTGCCACCACGCCACTGGGCGGGGACGTGGACTCCACATGGGCCGGTCTGCTGGCAGGGCGTTCGGGCATCACCCTGCTGGAGGAGGACTGGGCGGAGGGGCTGTCCGCGCGGATCGCCGGACGGTTGAAGGTCGACCCCGTCGAGGTGCTGGGCCGGGTGCCGGCCAGGCGGCTGGACCGCTGCCAGCAGGTCGCGCTCGTCGCAGCGCGGGAGGCGTGGGCGGACGCGGGGGCTCCCGAGGTCGAGCCCGAGCGGCTGGCGGTGGTCGTCGGCACGGGAGTCGGCGGGGTGCTGACCACGCTCGCCCAGAACGAGCTGCTTGAGACGTCAGGGGCGCGGAAGGTCTCGCCGTACACGGTTCCCATGCTGATGCCCAATGGGCCCGCGGCCGTGGTCAGCATCGAGTTCGGCGCCCGGGGCGGGGCGCACACGCCGGTGAGCGCCTGCGCGTCCGGGTCCGAGGCGATCGCGATGGGGCTGGACCTCATCCGCCTGGGCCGCGCCGACGTGGTGATCGCCGGTGGCGCCGAGGCGTGCGTACACCAGCTCACCCTCGCCGGGTTCGCCCAGGCCAGGGCCCTGTCCAAGCGCAACGACGCCCCGTGGGAGGCGTCCCGGCCCTTCGACGTGGGGCGCGACGGGTTCGTGCTCGGCGAGGGGGCCGCCCTGGTGGTCCTGGAGCGCGAGGGATTCGCCGCGGCTCGCGGGGCCCGGGTGCACGCCACGCTGGCGGGCGCGGGCACCACCTCCGACGCCCAGCACATCACGGCCGCCGACGTGGCCGGGCAGGTACGTGCGATGCGGCTGGCCCTGGCCTCGGCGGGGCTGGACGCGCTCGACGTCGGGCACGTGAACGCCCACGCCACCTCGACCCCGACCGGCGACCTGACGGAGGCCCGGTCGATCACCGAGGCGCTGGGAACGCATCCCGTGGTCACCGCGACCAAGTCGATGACCGGGCACCTGTGCGGGGCGGCGGGGGCGTTGGGGGCGATCGCCACGATCCTCGCCCTCCGGGACGGGGTGATCCCCGCTGTCCGGAACCTGGACGACCTCGACCCTCAGGTCAAACTGGACATCGTCACCGGGCAGCCGCGCCATGGCCGGTGGCGGGCGGCGGTGACCAACTCCTTCGGCTTCGGCGGCCACAACGCCTCCCTGGCCTTCACGACCTGAGCCCGGGTCATCGGTGACCCAGGACGTTGATCACGCGGCCGTTCGGGTCACGGACGAAGAAGCGGCGAACCCCCCACTCCTCGTCCTGCAAGGGATGCAGGATCTCCGCGCCGCTCTCCCGCATGGCCGCGTAGGCCGCGTCCACATCGTCCACCTCGACGCTCAGGTCCGGCATGACGGGCGCGGTCTTGTCGCCGGTCATGAAGCTGACCTGCGCCGCCGGGGTGGCGGGTGAGGCGAGCGTCATGATCCAGCCGTGGTTCATGACCTCCTCGAAGCCCAGCAGGCCGTAGAACTCGGCGCTCTCCTCCAGGGCTGCTGACGGGATGTTGGGGACGACCCGGCGGACGGACATCGGTGCCTCCTGCTGGTTGGTGGGAGTGATGTGTGTCCGATCCTGCCGCAGGACGCCCTACTCCCGCTGGCCGGTGCGCATCCAAGACCAGGCGGCCGAGGCACCCGGGACGGCCTCAACGCGGGCGGCTGATCGCGCGGTACGGCCTTCAGTCGTGAATCGTCACCTTCGTCGCTGGGAACGGTATCCGTCGAGGATGTCCTGGCGGAGCAGGTGGCCGAACCCGGCCCGGTCGAGGCGCAGGGCCAGGCGGACGGCGTCGATGCCCAGCGCCTCGGCGGCCGAGCCCAGGTGCCAGTCGTGGGCGGCCAGCACGGTCAGCAGGTGACCCCTGCGGATCTGCGCCTCCGACAGGCGGAAGGTCTTCAGGTACGCCACCAGGCCCCGCTCGTCAGTGATCACCTCGCCGATGTGGTTCTCCCGCTGCCGCTCGAACGACGGCAGGAAGCGCGACAGCGTGAAACGGCCCATCCGGTAGACGGGGTCGAAGGCGTGCGAGGCGTCCAGCAGGCCCGCGGCCATCACCGAGGTGTGGAAGCCCGACCACTCCGCGCGGACGCGGGCCGCCTCGGCGCGCAGGCCCGCCATGGAGGTCACCTCGCCGAGGGAGGCGGTGAAGTCGTGCACCGGAGGGGAGTACAGGGCGTTGGTGTAGATCAGCTCGCCGTACATGTCCTGGACGAGGGTGGGGTGGAGGGCGCGGTAGTCCTCGGGGTGCGGCACCACCGTCGCGGAGGCCGCCAGGTCGCCGACGTAGATCACCATGCCGCACTGGCCCTCGTGGATCTCGAAGATGCGCAGCGCGTCGTCCAGGCCCTGGACGCTCGCACCGGTGTAGGCGGCCTCCTCGCGCGGCGACAGGCCCTGCTTGATCGCGCGCCGCGACCACTCCTCCCAGGCGATCGACGGGCCGCCGAAGTGCAGCGCGAGGTAGCCCTCCATGGCCAGGTGCAGCGGCAGGAAGCGCAGCCGGTCGGGGCCCGCTCCCCTGCGGGCCATCTTCCGGGTGAAGCGGACGGGGGCGCACTGGGCGGGATCACCGAGCTGGGTGCCGTACGCCGCGGCGGGGGTGCCGTCCTTGCTCCACGTGGCGACGAGGGCGTGCGGGACGTAGGCCGTGTAGGTGGACTTGTCGGGCAGGGAGACGACGGTCAGGTCCTCGCCGTACACCTGATGGTGCAGTCGCAGGTCGGTGATGGGTCTGGGTCTGACCAGCGGGACCAGTCTGATGGCGCCCCAGGTTTGCGCGGGGCGGGTCTCCAGGCCGGTCAGGTCGATCACAGCTCGGCCGTCCTGTCGTCGAGGTAGCGCAGCAGTGAGGCGTAGCCGGTTCGCCCGGTGGCGAAGCGGGCCAGTTCGACCAGCGCGGGCAGGCTCTCCGCGTCCCTGATGCCCGCCGTGGGCACCAGCGGCGAGAGCCTGCGCACGTCGAAGTCGTCGGCGTCGTAGACCGGGTTGAGGTGGACGATGCCGGTCAGCTCCGCCGGGTCGAGCCGTTCGCGCCACACCCGCAGCACCTCGGCGGCCAGGCCGGGCGGCGCGTTGTCCCAGCCGTCGGAGACGATGACCAGGCGGTCGGGGCGCCACTCCAGCGCGTCGATGATCCGCTCGCCGAGCGGCGTCGCGCCCACCGGCCGTACCAGGAGCGGGTCGCCCCGGCCGGACAGCCACCGGCCGCGGTACTCGCCGGCCAGGGCCGCCAGCAGGTAGTGGCAGGCCAGCGCGACGGCCAGCGGCCGGCGCCGCTTGGCCGTGGAGCCGAACGCGGAGAAGCTGTCGTCGAGCACGGCCGCGACCCGCCCCCAGGTCCCCGCGCGGGCGCCCGCGGCCCGCGCGGCCGAGGCCCGCAGCGCCGCGTGCAGCTCCGCGCGCCTGCGCACCCGCTCCTCGTACGGCAGCGCCAGCACATAACTCGCCGCCCGCACCAGCGGCTGCCCACCCAGATCGGGATCGGCGTCCAGGCGCAGCCGCTCCAGCTTGGTCAGCCGGGGCGCGATCCGCTCCAGGAACTTCTCCCGGGCGATCCCGCGCCTGGCGGCGAAGCCCTCGGCGACGGTGTAGGGCAGTTCGTAGACGGCCCTGGCCTCGTAGTGGGCGCGCCGCCACGCCTCCAGGATGGGCGTGTCGAAGTGGACGCGGGTGCCGAACAGGAAGTCGCCGAGTTCGGCGGGGAGGGGGAGGTGGGCGTGCCGTACCGCGTCCTTGAGGGCGGAGCGGTACTTCACCGCGTCGAAGGCCAGGTCGGGGCGGTCGGCCAGCCAGTCCCTGATGATCGCGCGGGTTCGGCGGTTGTTGATCCCGGCGGCGCGCAGCAGCCGGAACAGGCCGTAGACGCGCTGGGGGGCCATCCGGCGCAGCCGGCGGGCGATCAGCCGGCCCTCGCGCTCGGTGGGCCGCTCGGCCAGCAGGTTGCGGGCGATCAGGGCGGCGTTGTGGTCGTTGATGTCGAGGGCGAGCGCGGCGGCGTAGACCTCGCGGTAGTTGCCCATGATGTAGCGGTGCAGGAAGCCGAGCGACAGGCGCTGCTCGTCGGCCGAGGAGTGGAACTCCCGCTGCCCGGTGGACGTGATCGCCGCGTTGACGAAGAGCAGCACGTCCTCGCAGGCGATCACGTCGCTCACGACACCCTCGCTTCCGGTCCAGTGGTTGGCCGGGGAATGGGGGAGCGAACGGCGAAATAGTCGCTGTACAGGCGGTTTCCGGAAGTCGCGCCCGAGTCCCGCGGCCAACGATTGGTCACGCTATCACCGGGTGCGGCTGGGTTCCGAGTGATTTAGGGCCGATACCGAGGAGGTCCGGTGAGAAGGAAAGTTTCCATGTAGGTTGCTGGGAAGAAATTTTCTTCCCTAGCTTCGTGAGGCTCTTCGCGCGAGCGGACGTGAAAGGACTCCCCATGTTGACGCGCGCCTTCGCTCCGGGAGACGAGCGCTCCCTGGTCGCCGCGTGGAACCGCAGCCTGACCCACGACCCCACGACGGCCGCCTGGTTCCGGGACTGCGTGCTGCTCGACCCCAACTTCGATCCCGGCGGGCTGCACGTCGCCCAGGTGGACGGTCAGGTGATCGGGTGCGCGTACGCGGTTCGGCGGCTCGTCCCCCTGGCGCGCGGCACGGACCTGGAGCCCGAGGCGGGCTGGATCCCGTTCTTCTTCGTCGTGCCGGAGCACCGGGGGAGCGGGCTCGGGCGGCGGCTGCTGCGCGAGGCCCTCGACTTCCTGCGCGAGCGGGGGCGCACCCGGGTCGACTTCGCCTCCTACACCCCCAACTACGTCCTGCCCGGGGTCGACGCCCGGACCTACCCGGAGGCCTGGCGGCTGCTGGGGGAGATGGGGTTCACCACCCTCTACTCGCCGGTGGCCATGGACCGGACGCTGGTCGGCTACGCCGCGCCCGGGGAGGTGCGCGAGCTGCGGGCCAAACGGGAGAGCGAGGGCTACGCCTTCCGCGCGCCCGCGGACGGCGAACTGCCCGCCCTCATCCGCTTCGCGGCCGACCTCTTCAACCCGGACTGGGGCGAAGCGATCCGGAAATTTCAGGACAACGGGAGGTTGGTGGTGGCGGTCAGGGAGGGCATCGTCGGGTTCGCCGCCTTTGGGGCCTACCGTGGCATTCCTGAGCGGTTCGGGCCGTTCGGGGTCGATCCGGGGGAGCGGGGCACGGGGCTCGGCAAGATCCTGCTGCACGAGACCATGACCCGGATGCGCGCCGAGGGGCTGCACTCCTCGTGGTTCCTCTGGACCGGGGAGGACAGCCCGGCGGGTCACCTGTACACCAGGGCCGGGTACGAGGTCACCCGCAGGTTCCACGTCATGAGATGGCAGGGAGATCACTGAGCCCACGGGGGCACGAAAGCCTCCTTCCCCGGCATGTGCGCGCGTCCGCCGACCGGCAGGACCGCGACCATCTCCAGCGGCTCGTCGTGCGGGTTGCCGAGGGCGAACGAGGTGCCCGCGGGGACGATCAGCGCGTCACCGGCCACGAGGTGGTGCTCCTCGCCCTCCAGTGCGGCCAGCGCCCGGCCGGAGATCAGCACGAAGATCTCCTCGCGGTCGACCGTGTGCGGGTTGGCGGGCGCGCCCGGGTCCATGGTGAACCGCCAGGCGCAGGTCTCCTTCGCACCCCGGCTGGGGGCGGCCAGGCCGTGCGCGGTGACGTGCGGGACGGTGAAGGTGGGGGCGGTGGCCCCGGAGATGACGGGCATGCGGAACTCCTCTATCTGGCGGTGAAGGGGACGGTGACCTCGCCGTCGGGCATGGTGGCCATGGCGCCCACGGGCAACGCCGCGACCAGCTCGAACGGTTCGTCGTACGGGTTGCCCAGGCCGAACAGGGTGCCCGCCGGGACGATGACGGCGTCGCCCTCGGCCACGTCGTGCCGTACGCCGTCGAGCAGGGCGTAGGCGCGGCCCCGGATGGCGACAAGCACCTCCTCGTGGTCAAAGGAGTGCGGCGGGCCGGGCTCCGCGCCGGGTTTGACGAGGGTCCGCCACACGCTGGTCTCCTTCGCGCCCCTGCTTGGGGCGGCGAGGCCGGTGAAGGTGGCGGTGGGCAGCTCGAAGACGGGCGCGGTGGCGCCCTTGACGACTGGCACGATATCCTCCTTAGAAGAGATCTACAACTGAGGTTTACAACCTAGGTTGCATATCTTGGTTGTGTCAACAGGAGGACGGATGGACTTCGGGGTTCTGCTCGGCCTGGCCTACCAGCAGTTCGTGGACGAGCTGCACGCCCACCTGGCCGGGTACGGCTTCGACGACACGCGCGCGAACTTCGGCTACGCGGTCAAGGTGCTGGCGGCGGAGAGCCTGACCACCAGCCAGCTCGCGGCCCGGCTGAAGATCACCCCGCAGGGCGCGGCCAAGACGGTCGAGGAGATGGTGGCCACCGGGTACGTGGAGCGGGTGCCCGACCCCGCGGACGGCCGGGTGAAGCGGCTCGTCCTCACCGCCCGCTGCCGTGAACTGATGGCCAGGGGACACGAGTTCCACACCGACTTCGAGCGCCGGATGGTCGCCGAGCTGGGCGAGGAACGCGTGGCGGCGCTGCGCGAGGTGCTCACCGCGATCGTGGACAGGAGCGACTCCCCCGACAGTCTGGCCCGCACGCTACGGAAGCTGTGAAGGGGTGCCCGACCGGTACACGACGGCCAGCGTCTCGGCGGTCTCGGCCAGCCGTTCGCGCAGCTCGGCGGGGGAGATGACCTCGACGTCGGCGCCCAGGCGACAGCCGTACCTCCGCGCGAGCGGACCTGGGGAGACCAACTGGATCATGGAGCTCACCAGGGCCTGATCACTGGTGTGACCAGCGGGCCCGGTGCCGGGTCGCGGCCCGTCTGGCGGTGGCGGCGGCGTCCTCGGGGGCGGGGTCGGCGAGCCAGCCGGTGAGCGTGTGCAGCATGCCCGCCACGAAGCGCCGCCCGAGCGCGGTCACCGCCCCGCTGGACCGCAGCGCCAGCGCCGACTCCAGGCTGGCGTCGCGCCAGCGCACGAACTCGACGTGCGCGCCCGCGTCGGCCTCGACGTGCCGCTGAGCCCGCCAGAACCCGGCGACCCCCAGGTGGGCGTAGGCCCCCTGGAGCAGTGCCCCGGCCGGGCGCGGGTCCTCGCGCCAGGGCGCGTAGAAGCGCTGCCCGTGGTCGTCGCGGACAAGGTCGAACAGGTCCATGAGCGCGGCCAGCTTGGCGTGCTGCAGCTCGTGGGTCAGCGCCAGCGCCGCCGACCTGGCGTCCTCGGGCAGGGACAGCGCGACGCAGCCGTAGGCGGCCCTGGAGGTGGCGCTGCGGGCGCCGCCCTCGGGCGCGGTCAGCGGCACGACCACCGTCGTGGCCGCCATCGCCGCGGCGGTCGGCCGGTGGTGCCCGGCCAGCAGCCCGAGCCCGCCGCGCAGCCGCTCCCGCCAGACGGCTACCTCCCGTTCGGGCAGCCGGTCCAGCGGCGAGGGGGTGCCGGGGAAGCGCCAGGGGTCGACGTCGTCCAGCAGGAGTCCCGGCGCGAGCCTGCGCAGGCCCTGCCAGCGGCCCTCCTGCCGGTACGGGTCCCGGGGGATGAGCATCCGGACCCCGCCCAGGTCGAGCCGGGCGGCTCCGGCCGTGAGGTCGAGGACGACGGGACTGCCCGCGGGCAGGCCGGGCAGGTGCGCCCGGCCGAGCGAGGGCAGGGCCGCGCCGCCCTCCTCGGCGGGGAAGGTCGTGCGCGTCGGCACCCTGCCGCGCACCGCCGCGGCGGCGGCCAGCGCGGCGAGCCGTTCCGGCCGTGCCGCCGGGTCGTCGCGCAGCAGGCCGAGCAGCGTGTGCGCGCCCCAGGCGCCGACCAGCGGGTAGCGCAGCACCGCGGCGACGGCGGCGGGGCTGGCCCGCTCGACCCGGGCCAGCTCCCGGTATCCGGCCGCCGTCGCCGCCGCCTGCGGATGCGCCCGCGCGCCGACCTCGCCCACGATCGCCCGGAGCAGCAGCAGGTGCCTGCTGTGCCGCGCGGCGCCGAGCAGGCGCATCGCGGCCGGGCCGCCGCCGCCGCGGGACAGCTCGGCGAACAGGTCGGGCCGTACGGACAGCGCGGAGATCACGCGGGCTCCGCGACGATGCGCAGCCGCCCCACATCCTCGGCCAGCCGGTCGCGGATGTGGCCGATCAGGTGGAACAGGTCGGGGCAGTACACGCTCGGATGGGCGAACCCGGCGCCCGCGCGGTAGCGGTGCGCGTAGTGGCCGCCGCCGCACACGCGCACCACCGGGCAGGCCGCGCACTGGCGCGACAGCGCGGCCGTGCCCGCCTGCCTGGCCGCGAACCCCGGTGCGCGCAGGGCGGTGTCGAAGTCGTCGGTGCGCACGTGCAGGCCGGTGGCGGCGGCGCCGTCGAAGGCCGACTTCAGCGCGTCGATCTGCTCGATCGTGCCGTCGGTCTCGACGACCGCGATGCCCACCGGTTCCAGCCCGACCCCCTCGGCGGTGGAGCGCCCGCCGAGCAGCAGGTGGATGATCTCCTCGAAGATCCGCACGCCGGTCTCCCTGGGGGCCGCGCCGTACCAGCGGTCGAAGACGGCGGCTAGCCAGTTCCCGTACGGCGCTGCCTGTCCCGGCGGGCGGCCGGGTGGCGGGGACGACCAGTTGCCGTGCGGCAGCAGGAAGTCCACGGCGGGCGGGCGGTGCGCGGCCAGCGCCTCATAGCTGGCCACGGGGTCGTTGCGCAGGTCGACCGTGCAGAGCAGGCCGCCGAACCGGCGCGGCCGCGCGGCCAGCTCGCGCACCGCGGCGCTCACCTTCGCGTGGCTGCCCGCCCCCGACCGGGTACGGCGATGCCGGTCGTGCTCGGGGCCGCCGCCGTCCATGCTGACCCCCACCACCACGTCGAGCTCGTCGAACAGACGCAGGTACGTTTCATCCAGGCGCAGCGCGTTCGTCTGCAGGCTGACCCGGACGCGGGCGGGGACGGCCCGCCGGACCGTCGTGACGATCCGGCCGAGCAGGCTGGGGCCGCACAGGAGGGGCTCGCCGCCGTGCAGGACCACGTCGACGAGGTCGAGCCGGTGCCCGCGTACGTGCTCGGCGATCCGCCGGGCGGCGTGCTCGGCCACTTCGGGGCTCATGGTGCGGGGCCGGTCGCGCCAGCTCTGGTCGGGCCCGTTGTAGATGTAGCAGTAATCGCAGGCCAGATCACACCGGCTATGCACTTTAAGAACAAACGTACGGAATGGGGTGACATCAGGTTGAATTCGCGAGATACGGCTGGATGGCACCGGATTCCATCCTTGTCAGCGAGTTATTCGATTTGTCATCAGATAATATCTGTTTGTGGTTGAATGTGGATATTGTTTCTCGCTCATTGGAGCCTGCGGCGGATGAACGGTGAGGCGTACGGCGCGGACGAGGAGGAGTTGCGATCCGATCTGGTCGACTTGGCGGGCCTCGACCTCGACAAGCTCGCCGAGCTGCCCGACAGCGCGCTGGCCCGCGCGCTGCGCCGGATCCGCGACCAGGTGGACGACTCGGCCGACTCTTTCTACTTGGCCTTTCAGGCGGGACCGCCCGCCGTCGACGACGAACGCTGAATTCCACGGCGGACCTGTGACTATGGCAAAGTGAAGGGAGAGTCACTTCCCCCCACCCACGTCGGCGCAGCGGAGCGGCGATGACTGAAGCATCTGTGATCGCGTTCCACTCGGTCAGGGCCGGGGTGGGGCGCACGATGGCACTGTGCAACGCTGCCGTGGTGCTCGCCGCGGCGGGCAGGCGGGTCCTCGTCCTCGACGAGGAGCCGGCCGCGCCCGCGCTGCGGCGCTACCTGAGCAGGCTGGGGACCGCGGGCGCGGGCTCCTTCCAGCCGGTGCACCTGAACGGCGGCCAGGTCGACTGGGCGGGCCGGGTGCTGTCGCTCGGCGGCCCCGGCGAGCGGCTCGACTACGCCGTCGCCACGCTCGCCCCGGCGGCGGCGGCCGCCCAGGCGCTGCACGCCGCCCCCTACGACCACATCCTGATCAACCTGCGCTCCGGCGCCGAGACCGCCGCGCTGACCTGGGTGGCGCAGGTCTGCCACCAGATCGTCACCTGCTTCGCGCTGAGCCCCGCCGCGATCGAGGAGGCCCAGGACGTCGCGGCCACGATCGAACGGCAGGCGGGCGGCGACGTGCGCGTGGTGCCCGTGCCGGCCAGGGTCGACGCGGCCGGTGGCGAGGCGCTGGAGGCGGCGCGCGAGCGGGTGCGGGCCGCCTTCCCCGGGGGGACGGGGGTGGAGATCCCCTATGACGCGGGTTACTACTTCACCGATTCGCTGGCCGTACTGCATGAGCCGCCCGGAGCCGAGCACGGGCTGCGGCGGGCCTACGAGCGGCTGGCCGAGACGCTGAGCGGCGGCGCGGTCACCACGCTCACCGGCGTCTACGTGGTACACACGCCCAGGCACCAGCTCTGGGCCGAGTGGATCGGCAGCCAGATCGAGCGCTCGGGCGTGCGCGTCGAGGAGATGCCCATCGCCGACTACCTCGCCCGCACCCCCGTCGACCTGCTCGCCGGCGACGCGGGCGCCGCCGTGCTGCTGGTCTCGCCCACCCGGCTGTCGGCCCCCGACGAGGAGCTGGTCAGGCAACTCACCTCGGCGCCCAGGCACCAGGGGCGCGGCCTGTTCACCGTCAGGGTCGACGACGCGCCCGCCCAGGTGCCGGTCAGCGCGCTCGACGAGATCGACCTGCGCGCGGGCGAGGAGGGCGAGGCCGTCGCCGAGCTGCGGGCCAGACTCGGCATCAGCGGCCCGCTGCCCGCCGAGGCCGCGGGCGCGGCCCGCTTCCCGCGCGCCGACCAGCGCGTCGAACTGCCCGCCCGCAACCCCGCCTTCGCCGGGCGCAGCACGCTCATCCAGCGGCTGCGCGCCCGGCTCGGCCCGCAGTGGGACACCGCGGGCCGCGTCCTGCTGACCGGCGAGGAGGGCCACGGCAAGAGCGAGGTGGCCGCCGAGTACGCCCACCGCTTCCTCGGCGCCTACGACACCGTCCACTGGATCTCCGCCGACAACGTGTTCAAGGCCCGCGAAGGGCTCAGACGGCTCGGCGAGCGGCTCGGCATCGCCACCGGCGGCGACGCGGTCCAGGCCGTGCTCGCCCACCTGGCCACCCCGCGGTCCGGCCGGTGGCTGCTCGTCTACGACAACGCCGACCGGCCCGAGGTGCTGCGCGACCTGGTGCCGGGCGTCCGCCCCTTCGGCCACGTGATCGTCACCTCCCGCACGCGGGACTGGGGCGACGGCTACGACGACCGCCTCGACGTCACCGCCTTCAGCGCGCCCGACGCCGTCGAACTGCTCACCGAAGGCGACGTGGGCATCCCGCCGGCCGACGCCGACCGGATCGCGTCCGCTGTGGGCCGCCTGCCGCTCGCCCTGGAGATGGCCAGGGCCTGGCTGTCGCGCGAGCTGAACAGCACGCGGCGCACCCGGCGACCGATCGCGGAGCTGCACACCGCCACCATCGACAGGTTCCTCGGCGCCTACGACAGGACCGAGCGCGAGCTGCGCGGGCGAACCGGCGGGCAGTTCGTCTCACCGCACCGGGTCATGGTGGAGATCTCCCTCGACGCGCTGCGCGGCCAGCCGGGCGGCACCGGCGCCGAATGGCTGCTGGAGGCGTGCGCGTTCCTGTCCCCCGAGGGCGCCTCGCTCGCCATGCTGCGCTCCTCCCGATCCAGGGGCTACGTCGCTGCCACCGACAGCGACTACGCCGACGAGCTGATGGTCGACGTGGTGCTCCGCCTCGTGCACACCTACGCGCTGGTCAGGGTCGACCTGGGCCGGCGCGGCATGCTGCGCATGCACCGACTGGTGGCCAAGCAACTGCGCGGCCGGATGCCGCCCGCCGAGCGGGCCACCCGCAACCGCCAGGTGCTCGCCCTGCTGGCCCGGCACAGCCCCACCGACGCCGAGGGCGTGGAGAACGAGCTCTTCGACGAGCTCGGCAAGCACCTGATCGTCTCCAAGGCGCTGGAGAGCGACGACGAGATGGTCTGCCGCTGGGTCATCGGCCAGATCCGCTACCTCTACCTCCTCGACGACCGGACCCCATGGCTGCGGGCCAAGGAGATCGGCATCACCGCCCTGCGCCACTGGGAGCGCCACGCGAACGTGCCGTTGCTGGCCGGGCTGCGGATGCAGATGTCCAACGTGCACCGGGCGCTCGGCGAGCACAAGCAGGCCTTCGACCTGAGCCAGCGGGCGCTGCGCGACCTGAGCGGCCCCCAGCGCCCGCACCCGCTGATGTACGTCGCGGCCACCCTGCACGCCGCCGACCTGCGGGTGAGCGGCGACTACGACGAGGCCTACAACTGGGACTTCACCGCCTGGGACGGCCTCAACCGGCTGCTCGGCCCCGACCACGCCTGGACCGGCCGGGCGATGAACAACCTGGCCGCCTCCGCCTCCCTCAACGGCAAACCGCACCTCGCGCTCGACACCTCCCAGGAACGCATCGCCCGCAGAACCCGCCTGTACGGCGACGCCGACCCCGCCGCCCTGTGGACCGCGTGCAACGCCGCCCACTTCATGCGCGACCTCGGCCGCTACGACGACGCCTACGACCTGCTCAAGACCTGCCTGGAACACCTGGCGCACGAGCAGACCAAGGGCGGCCCGCGGACCCTGCTCGCGCTCAGGCTGGAGAACGGCCTCGGCGTCACCGAACGCTTCCTCGGCCGCCCCTTCGAGGCGCTGACCAGGAACACCGAGGCGCTGGAGGAGCTGCGCGCGCTGGTCGGCGACCGCAACCTCTACACCATGCTGTGCGCGATGAGCGTCGCGGCCGACCTGCACGCCCGCGGCGACCACGACGGCGCCGTGCTCAGGTCCAGGCGCAGCGCGCAGGACATCGCCCGCCTGTACGGCGAGCACCCGATGCGCTACGCCGCCCAGGTCAACCTGGCCATCCACCTGCGCGGCCAGGGCGAGCGGCAGGAGTCGGAGGCCCTGGCCAAGCAGGCCCACGAGTGGCTGCGGGCCCGCCTGGGCACCCGGCACCCGTACACGATGGCGGCGGCGGTCACCGTCGCCAACGGCGTGGTCGACACGGACCCCGACCGCGCGCTCCGGCTGGAGGCGAGCGTCCTGGAGTATCTCGCCAGGCTGTTCGGCCCCGCCCACCCGCACACCCGCGTCGTCCAGGGCAACCACGAGAACACCCGGCATCGGAAGGTCGGCCGCGCCGGCGCCCTGGCGGCGGGCAGGCGCGACCTCGGCATCGAGATCCTGGGCTACTGAGAGGCGGCGATGAGCAGCAACCCGGCGGTGATCCGCTCTCCCTACGCCCAGCCGGGCCACGAGCGGCTGATCGAGCTGTGCCAGGCGGCCGCGGCCGACCTGCCCAGCCTCGACTGCCTGGCCTACTACGACCGCAACCTGCACGCCTTCACCGTCGACCGGACGGGCGACCAGGCCGCACTGAAGGGCTACGAGACGGCATTCCGGCAACTCGTCGGCGACGTCAGGCGCTTCGACGACCTGCTCCGCGACCTCGGCACCGGCGACCTGATGCGCACGGTGGTCGAGACGGCGGAGGGGGCCGTCTACTGCGGGCACGTCTTCGCCGAGGAGTTCCTGGTCGGCGCCACCCGACGGCAGGCCGGGGTGGACAGCATGGATGAGGGCGTCGGCGAACTGGTCACCCGGATCAGGAAGACGGTCTACAAGCAGGCCGACCAACTGCCGGGCGGTGACCGGGAGCAGCGGGCCGGGCCGCTCGACCAGGCGTCGCCGGTGCGCATGACCGCGGCCGCCACCCTCGACGCCGAACTGGCCGAGCCGCTCACCGGGCTGCTCCGGACGGCGGTCAACACCGGCGACCTGCACTATGTCGCGCTGCACCTCGACTGGAGCTTCGCCTTCTCCGCCGACGTCTTCGACCAGCCCGCGCTGGCGCACTGGTTCAAGGGCGAGACCGCCCCCGAGGGGCGCAGGAAGCAGTATCTCGACGTGGCCGCGAGGCTCCGCGCCGACCTGCCGGAGCTGGCCTACTCGCTGCGGCTGTTCTCCGAGCAGCCGGTGCGCAGGATCGTGTTCGACGTGGTGGCCGGCGCGCTCTACGTCTACCCGCTGGCCCCGCGCCGGGGCTTCGTGCTCGGCCTCACCCTGCACCAGCCCGAGGTCTACGCCGCCGAGCAGCGGCTGCGCCCGGTCGTGCGGCAGATCGAGGAACTGCTCAGACCCGAGCACCTCGACCGCTGATATGACCGGGGAGCCTATGGCAGAGAACCGTCCCGCCCGATTACGATCAAGGCTCACCGGACGGCCGGGAGGCCTCGTGCTGAGAATGCCGGAAGGCGCGGCGGGCCGGCTGGTGAGCGGCGTCCTCGTGGCGCTCGGGGGCTGGGCGTTCGTCAAGCTCACCGACACCGGCGACGCCGTCTCCCAGCCGTGGTACCTGCACACCGTCACCGCACTACTGGCCATCGGCCTGTACGGCAGCGCCTACGGCATCTCCCGGGGCATGGTCCGCCGGGACGTCCGCACCGTGGTCCTCGCGGTCACGGTCGGCGTGCTGCTGAAGGTCCTGCTGATCTCCGCGGTGATGTTCCTGTTCTTCGCCGAGCCGGTGTCGCTGCTGCTGGGCCTGGCCGTGGCGCAGATCGACCCGCTGTCGGTCGGCGCGATGATGGCCCGCTCGCGGATGTCGGCGCGCGGCAAGTCCATCCTGCTGGCCTGGGCGTCCTTCGACGACCCGATCACCGCGCTGCTGACGGTCTACCTGTCGTCGCTGGTGCTGACCGGGACGGCGCCGGGCGGCGGCGCGCTCGCCTACCTGGGCAACCTCGGGCTCAACCTGCTGTTCGCGGGCGTCGTCCTCGCGGGCTGGCGGCTCGCCCTGAGGTTCAAGGACCGGCTGAACCCTCGTCTGGTGAAGGCGGCGGCGCTGGTGGTCCTGGCCGGGCTGATGGCGTTCGCGGTGTGGCAGGTCCTGCTGCTCGGCGTCGCGCTGATCGGCCTGTTCTACCGGCCCGGCATCGCCGGCCTGCTGGACCGCACCCTCGCCGCGGCCTTCTACCTGGCCACGTTCGCGCTCGGCATGCTGCTGGTCGGCGGGGTGGACCTGGGCCGGGCGGCCGTGCTCGGCCTGGCGGCGTTCGCCGCGCAGATGGTGATCGGCGGGCTGGTCATCGCGCGCGGGCTACCCGCCACCGACCGGGTACGCCTCGCGCTGGGGCAGCAGAACGGCATCACCGCGATCCTGCTCGCCCTCGCTCTCGTGCCCGCCTACCCCGAGGCGGTGGCCGTCATCGCGCCCGCGGTGCTCATCGTCAACATCCTGCACGTGGTGGCCAACGGCCTCTGGAACAGGACGGAGCGCACCCGCTTTCCCGACCTCACGTCCGAGTCGTCGCCATCACCGATCGGAAGACCCGTGAGCTGAGCTCGTCGAGGGCGCGCAGCCGCTCGCCGTGCAACTGCCCGGCCAGCACCTGCTCGATCGCGCTGGGCGAGGCCGGATCGCCCATGCCGGCCGGTCTGCGCAGCGGCAGCGACTCCGCGGTCGCCTCGAACGTGCGGCAGATGACGCGGAGTTCCTCCTCCTGGGCGCGGCCCAGCGGCCGGGAGCCGGCCGCGCCGAGGAAGACGGCCACCCGGGCTCTGAAGCTCTCCAGCAGCCTGCGCAGGATCACGGCCGCGCCGACGGCCTCGATCAGGTCGTGCGAGGCGAGCCTGCGGCGGATGCGCACGCTGCCCTCACTGCCCGCCGGGCGGTCGAAGACGTCCTCGATGGCCTGGTCGATCCCGCTCATCGCGCTCACCGCGGCCAGCGCCCGGTCGAAGTGCTCGGCGACGCCCGCGGGCAGGACGGGCGCGTCGTGTTCCTCGGGCGGTCCGGCCAGCAGGCGGGTCCTGAGCCCGCCGACGGAGCCCGAGAGCTGGTCGATCATGTTCTGGGTGGCGGTCTGCTGCAGGCTCAGGCGCTCCACCTGGCGGCGCAGACTCTCCATCGTGCCCTCTTCGGAGGCCGCGTCGAGCCTGCGCAGGGCCGCGCCGAACGTCCTGCGGAACTCCTCGCTGAAGTCGTGCTCCTCGAACAGCAGCGGTTGCCTGCCGATGAGCTCGGCGACCCGTTCCCGCATGGAGACGGCCAGGTAGCCGTTGATGACCAGGAGGATCTCGCAGGGGGAGGCGGTCGCCCTGGCGGCGGCCACCTGCCGGGCCAGGTACTGCTCGTCGCCCTCGCGCAGCAGGGAGGTGGTGCAGAGGATGGCGATGCCCGAGCGGCGGCCCTCGCCGTACGGGATCCAGAAGTCGATCGGGGCGGCCTCGGCGAGTGTGACGTCGGAGCGGAACTCCAGCCCCGTCTCGACCAGCAGCCGCCGGACCGCGACCTCGATCTGCGCGCGGGTGGCCGTCTCGTACTGCTGCCGTACGGCCACGCGGACCACGCCGGGGGTGACGCCTCCCTGCTGTCTGGCGGCGATGCCCTCGGCGCGCCGGTAGACGGTCAGCACCTCCCGGGGCACCCCGCCGGTCAGCTCCAGCAGTTGCGCGGCGACCAGCTGCGGGATCTCCCGGTCGCGCCGCCTGAGCAGCTCGACCACGTCGTTCTGGGTGAGGGCGGTCGGTCTGATCACCCGGGTGCGCTGGTGGACGTCGCGGGGGAGCCGGGCCATGCTCTCCGGCAGGCCGCAGAAGACGAACAGGCCGTTGGTGTCGACGAACACCTTGATCAGCTCGTCGAAGGCGTTGACCGACGGGGTCTTCCACTCGCCGGGTCCGCCGAGCAGCTTCTCGAACTCGTCGACCACCATGACCATGCGCTTGCCCATGTGGCCGATGAGGAAGGCGAGGACGGCGAGCGCGTGGTAGGCGTCCTCGTTCTCGGTGAGCCTGCGGGTGATGCCGCGCGCGACCAGCTCCTCGCTGGGCGGCCCGCCGCTGAGCCACTCCCACACCGCGTCCTTGAAGCCGTCGACCACCATCAGGGCCAGCGCGGTGGCGAAGGGGGCGTACTCCGGCAGGTGCTGCAGCTCGCGCCGCAGGTCGGCCTGCAGGGCGCTCTCCGCGAGCTGGAAGTGGTCGATGACCTTGCGCGGGTCGATCTGCCGGCCGATCAGGCCGTCGCGGATGCCGGGGGCGTAGTCCTCGAAGATGGCGATCTCGCCGAACGCCTCGGCGGTCACCTTCGCGTAGTAGTCGACGATCAGGCTGTAGATCCGGTCCTTGCGCAGTTGCTCGACCAGGATGTTGCGGAACAGGTAGGCGAACTCGGAGTGCGGCGCGTCCAGCCGCAGGACGAAGGCGTCTCCCTGGCGTTTGCTCACCCTGTCGATGAGCGACATGGACAGGTGGGTCTTGCCCGAGCCGCGCTCGCCGATGACCGCGAGGGCCCGGCTGCGCTCGCCCGGCAGCTCGGCCGGGGTGGTGCCGAGGAAGGCGTCGACGTAGTCGAAGGCGCGCTGGAAGGCGGGGGTGACGACGGTGATCGACTCGGGGTCGGCGGTGTCGCTCAGGCGGGTGGTGAAGGTGACGGGGATTTCTGGATCCCCTGGTCTGTTGTCATTCATCCCGTTTCCCTTTAGCCGCGTGCCACGTCATCACGCGCCAGCTTCGTGAACAGTCTGCCCAGCGCCTGCTCCATGTACTGCTGGACCAGCGAAGGGGTGATCGTCATGGAGCCGCTCAGGTCGAACAGGTGCGTCAGTTCCTCTTCGACCTGTGTCACCGTCTGCGCGGGGCGGACCGCCCGGCAGGCGAGCCTGCGCTCCTCGTCGGTCATCTCGCGAACGCTACCGTCCCTGTCCACGCGGCTGTTCAGGAACGTCAGGATGTCGCCGTTCTCGGGCTCGAGCAGGCCGAGGGAGAGAAAGAGGGAAGGTCTTCCCGGCAGGTTGCCCACGTGTGCGCGGAAGTCCTCTTCGGCGTCATTCGCACCTTCCGCGAGGAACATGATGCGTTTCTGCGTCAGGTAGTAGTAGTTCTGAACCCAGGCCAGCGGGATCTTTTGCGGAAGAATAACGGCCATTATGGCGTTCCCTTCCTCGAGAAGGTCCCCCAGATATTCGTAGGCGTCCTGGAGATTGTCCATCCTGGTTCTCAGGCTGTCGAGTGTCTCCTTGGACATCCAGGACTCGCTTTTTATCACCCCTACTATCTCGCGGAACAACTGTTTGGCGGCCCGGTCGAAGTCGCCGTCGGGGGCCACGGCGGCCTGGCCGTAGTTGACCACGGCCACCGGGACCTTCAGCGTGTCGCGCAGGTGCCTGGCGCACAGGGCGATGAACGAGCTCTTGCCCACCCCCGTGGGGCCGCTGACGAAGACCAGGTGACCGTAGCGGGACAGGCGCTCCGGCTCGGCGAAGGCGGTGAAGCGCTGGTAGGAGGCGCGGGTGCCGTCGACGAAGGCGAAGTAGTCGCGGTGGTCCGTGCCCGCCTCGCACATGATCAGCGGGCCCTCGTGCGGGCCGCCGTACAGGCCGGGGAGCCGGATGGGGTTGGCGGTCATCGGCGGATCGCCTTGGCCGGGTCGGCGTTCATGCCGGGGTGCGGCAGCCACGGGCGGCGCAGTGCGGCGCCGATCCGGTGGGTGGCGGTGAGGAGGGCGTCGACTTCGTCCTCGGCGGTCGCGAGCCGGGTGTCGACCCCGTCCCGGGTGAGGTGCTCGGTGAGGGTGCTCAGCAGGACGCCGGGCAGCACCCAGGTGGGGCGGTAGTCCCTGACCCGGCGCAGTTGCCTGGCCAGGTTCGCGTGCGCGGTCTCGAACGGGGTGACCGAGGGCGGCCGGTTCCTGCGCCGGTCCTCGGCGTAATCCCGTACGGCTTCGCCGAAGGAGAAGGCGGCCTCCCTGAGGTCGTCGGCGTGCTTGCCGCCGGTGTTCGCCGAGACCCGCCACTCGGTGGAGAACAGGGTGAGCAGCCCGCCGACGACCACGGGCAGCAGCACGCCGAGCATGGTCGCCAGGAAGCTCGCCGGTTCGGCGGCGCGCTGGTCGGGGTGTCCCGCCGCGACGGCCGCGCAGGTGCGCTGGAAGTCCTTGGGCTTGGCGTCGCGCCATTCCTCCAGCGTGAGCTGTCGGCCGCCCACGAGCAGCCGGGCGTTCTGGGTGGAGGTGGCGAGCTTCAGCGAGACGGCCGCCTCGGCCAGCTTGGCTCGGGTCTCGCCGCCCAGGCAGAACACCGTGCGCTTGTCGGTGTCGGTGGGAGTCTGCGCGTAGGCGGGAGCGGCGATCAGCAACAGCAGGAGAAAGCCTAAAAGCCCCGACGCGCCGCGCCCTCGCATGCCACCCGTCCTTCTGTCTTAGCCCGTCAATTGCAAGATAACCGCCTGGGCAGCATCAGGTGCCACTAAAGCGAGACTCTTCTAGTGCTGCTGGTACCAGCCGGGCGGCGGCGGGGGCGCGGCCGGGCCCCGGCGGGCGACGACGCCCCAGATCAGCAGGCCGACGCCGCCGCAGAACAGCGCCGCTCCCAGGATGCTGCTCGCCGCGCTCACGAGCCCCAGGCCGCCGACGCCCATCGAGTCGACCAGCATGGGCAACGCGATCGACCAGCCCGCCTCGATCAGCAGGTTGACCAACAGCAGAGCGCAACCGATCATGCCGTACGTCGCCGCCTTGCCGTGTTCGCGCCTGGCCCGGCCGGTCAGCACCATGCCGGTGATCAGCGCGGCCAGGGACGGCAGGAGGAAGATCAGGTGGACGACCATAAGCATCACATTCACCCCGTTATTGGTTAGTTTGTGATGACGCTACAGCGCGCGAAGGTAGGCGAGGGAGGGCATGAAGAAGTACTCGCCGCCTTTCATGGTGACCGTCTCGGGGACCTGCCGCCGCGGAAGTGACATTTCCGGCTTGTTCCAGAGTTTGGGATAGGTCACCTTGAGGTCGCGCCGCCCCTGGCCGATGACCGGGTCGTGGCCGGTGGCCGGAATCTCGAAGTCCGGCTGGTTGGCCCAGGAGATCTGGGTGAACTCGAACTGGCCCGTCACGCTGGAGTTGAAGGCCATGAACAGCAGGCCGACCCCGCCGCTCGGCCGGATGTGCGGCGGCGCGTCGTCCCAGGGCAGGTCGGCGCGGTCGCCGTAGGTCTGGCCGCGCCTGGCCATCAGCACCTCGCGGCCGGACGAGCGCGGGTTGGTCTTGCGGATGTGCCCGGCGAACGGGCATTTCGTGCCGTCGTCGCCGCCGAAGGTGAAGTCATTGGACACCGGGCCGCCGCCGGGCGCGCCCTTGGCAGTGAGCGGCGTGCCGTCCTTGAACCGGCCGACCAGCATCGCGCCCGCGCGTTCGCGGTCGCGCCCGGTCAGACCGAGATCGTCGGCCAGCTCCTGCTCGATCTCCTTGAAGGTCCGCACGTCCTGCTCCAGCTTGCGGTAGACGAAGTAGCTGCCGTAATGCCGCCGGGGGTCGGGCGCCAACGGGTCGGCCACCAGCACGCTGCCCAGCGGGAAGGCCGGGTTCCAGTGCTCCCTGGGCTCGCGGGCCACCTCGTCGGCCAGGAAGAGCGGCTGGCTGCGGCCGTCGACGTAGCCGAAGTGCTCGATGCCGTCGCCCGCCGGGTTGCGCATGCCCTGCCCGCGCTCCTCGCCCAGCACGCGCGCGCTGTCCGGCAGGGTGTCCAGGATCTCCTCGCGCAGCGCCTCGACCGGCTCGCGCCGCGCGTCGCCGATGAGCACGACGGCGTGCAGCTCGCGCTGGTAGCAGGGCTCCCACGCGGCCACCGCCGGGTCGCCGAGCGCGGCGGCCCTGCGCTTCATGCCGTCGCGGAAGGCCGCGTCGCCGAACCTGCGCACCTGCTCCACCGAGTGACCGAGGTCCCGATAACCGGCCTTGCTGAGGCCGATCCCGACGTACGGCGCGCCGCGCCGCCCGCTCCGGGCGAACTCGCGGACCTCCTCCAGATGCCGGCGCGTGGATTTCATCCAGGTCACCGCGACCGTCCGGAGGAAACGCCGACCTTCCGGAATATCGTTGAATCTCACGAAAAGCACGCACAGATGGTCGCGGACGTGCGCGCGGAGAATGTTCGGCTGGAGATTGTTCAGCATCTCCTTGGTGTCGGCGTCCAGCGCCGCCGAGTCCCAGTCCAGCGGCCGGTCATTGGTCAGATCGACAGACATTGCCGAATCCCCTCCCCTTATGTGATGAAATCGATCCCCCGCAGTTCGCGCTTTCCGCAAGATGGGACTCGTACGCGCGGGAAAAGGTTCGAGCGCGCGCGAAGGGAGCACCGGTATGACCCGGCAGTGGGGCAGGTCGAGCGTCACCCGGGAGGCACTGCTCACCGCCGCCCGCGACGTCTTCCTGGCCAGGGGGTACGGCGAGGCCACCGTGGCCGACATCGTGGAGCGCTCCGGCATCAGCGTCGGCAGCCTGTACCACCACTACGGCGGCAAACCGGGCCTCTACCTCGCCCTCTGGGAGGACTTCCACCGCGGGCAGGAGGAGCGCACGGTCCGCGCCGCCAAGGCGGTCGACGCCTCCAGCAAGGAGCGCTTCCTGGCCGGAGCCCGCGCCTACCTGGAGGGGTCCTGGGAGCGGCGGGACGTGGCCAGGCTGTTCCTGGAGAACGACGGCCCCGCGGAGTTCAGCACGCTGCGCCGCCGGCGCGGCTGGACGTGGATCCGCGGCAACACCAAACTGCTGGGGCTCGACGACAGCAGGCGCAGCCACGTGCTGGTGGTCATGCTCACCACGGTGATGGGCGAGGCGGGCAGGGAGGTGGCCGCCTGCGAGTCCGAGCAGGACGCCACCGAGACGATCGACGAGGTGATCAGCCTGGTCCGGGGCATGCTCGACGGCTGATACACCCCCGGGCGTAGCGCCCCGGCCTGCTGGAGGACGATTCGGCGCCCCGCGCTGGCTGCGAGCCTGGCGGCATGCGAAAGCTCAGCCTGCTCTTCGGAGCGCTCTGCCTGGTGTACGCGGCGGTGTTCTACCTCGGGGCGCTGCTGCACGCCGGGGTCGTCGTCGGCGCGCTGCGCGAGCCGTTCACGCCGCCTGCCGTACTGGTGGAGACGCTGTGCGGCAGCGTGCTCGTGGCCGCCGGGTACGGCACGCTGGCCGGGCGCCGCTGGGCGTCTCGCGTCCTGGTGGACGCCCACGCGGTGGCGCTGGGCGGCGTGCTGATCGGGACCCTGGCGGTGGCGCTGGGCGAGGACACGCCGACGGCGTACATCACCGGGTACCACCGGGGGATGGCGGTGCTGCTCGCCCTGGGGCTCGGCGGAGCGATCTACCTGTCGAGGTCGCGCAGGTAGGCGGCGGCGTCGGCGATGTGCTCCTCGGTGAAGACCTTGATGCCGTGCAGTTCGAGCAGCGCGGTCGTGACGCCCTGGCCCGGGGTCCTGCGCCCGCGGAAGGTGCCGTCGTAGATGTTGAGCGCGCCGCACGACGGGCTGCCCTCCTTGGGGATCGCCACCCTGACCCCGAAGGAGGTGGCGACGGCCAGCGCGGCCTGCGCGCCGGACAGGAAGGCCGCGGTGACGTCGTCGCCGCCGGTGGTCAGCACCCGGGCCGCGCCCGCGATCACCGCGGCGCCGCCCGCGCCGCTCTCGATCTCGGCGGCCGGGCGGGGGACCGGCAGGCCGCCGCCCTCGACCTCGGCGCAGAACGGCACCAGCCGCCCCTCGGCCTTCCAGGCGGCCAGCAGCTCGTCGGAGCTGGTCTTCGCGCCGCCGTCGTAGCGCACCCGCTGACCCATCAGGCAGGCGCTGACCAGAATTCGTTCCACCTGGTCAATCGTATGCGCGGGAGTGTGGGACCGAGACGGCGCCCGGAAGGTCCGCGCGGTAGCCTGTGCGGCGATGAACTCCACCCTCGCGACCGTCGTGATCATCGGGTCGCTGCTGCTGGCCCTGGTGAGCCTGATCGTCGCGATCCGCGACCGGGCGATGGGCATGATCCTGCTCAGCGGCTTCGCCGTGCTGGAGCTCGCGGTGCTCGTCCAGGCGGGGCTGGTGATCGCGGCTGTGGTCGGCGGTGAGGGGCCCGCCGACAAGGTCACCCTGTTCGGCTACCTGGCCGGCATCGCGATCATCCCGCCCGCCGGGGTGTTCTTCGGCCTCGCCGAGCGCAGCAGGTGGGGCTCGGCGATCCTGGTCGTGGCCGGGTTCGCGGTCGCGGTGATGACCGGCAGGCTGCTGCAGATCTGGCAGGGCGGATGAGCGCCCCCGCCATCGGCACCGGCCCCGGGCGCGCGCTGCTCGCCGTCTACGGTTTGTTCGCGCTGGCCGCCGGAGCCCGCGCGACCGTGCAGATCGCCACCCGCTTCGCCGAGGCGCCCATCGCCTACACGCTGTCCGCCTTCGCCGCGGCCGTCTACGTCGTGCTCACCGTCGCCCTGGCGCGCGGCGCGCGCCGCCTCGCGCTGTGGGCGCTCGGCATCGAGCTGGCGGGCGTCCTGATCATCGGCACGGCCAGCCTGCTCGACCCGGCCGCCTTCCCCGACGAGACGGTCTGGTCGGTGTACGGCAAGGGCTACCTGTTCATCCCCCTCGTGCTGCCCCTCGTCGGCCTCTACTGGCTGCGCCGCAGGCGTTAGGCCCGTCCGGCCGGGGGCAGGGCCAGCCTGAGTACCCCTGACACGGAGGGAGACAGGCCATGAGCACGATCGAGCACACGGTTGACGTCGGCGTCCCGGTGCGGGTGGCGTACAACCAGTGGACCCAGTTCGAGAGCTTTCCCGAGTTCATGGAAGGTGTGGAGTCGGTCAAGCAACTCGACGACAGGCGGACCGCGTGGGTGGTCGAGATCGCCGGTGTGCACCGGGAGTTCGACGCCGACATCACCGAGCAGCGGCCGGACTCGCGCGTCGCCTGGCGCTCGGTGGACGGGCCGCACCAGGAGGGGGTCGTGACCTTCGAGCCGCTGGGCGACGGCGGCACGCGGGTCAGACTGCAGATGACCTACGACCCGGAGGGGTTCGTCGAGACGGTCGGCGACTGGCTGCAGGTCGTCCGGCTGCGGGTGCGCAACGACCTTGAGCGCTTCAAGACGTTCATCGAGGCGCGCGGCGACGAGACCGGCGGGTGGCGCGGCGAGGTCCCCGGCCGGGGCATCGGGGACTAGCCGCCGATCGTCCGGCTCTGCGAAGCCCCTTTCCCGATCAGGGAAAGGGGCTTTTTGTGGGTCAGGAATAAAGTGATATTTCGGTCCTGTTACGCTTGTGACTTCGTCAAGTCATCCCATGATTCCATGAGTGGAGGATTCGAGCCGGCATGAGCGTGCTGACCCAAGAGGCCAGAGGCAGCAGAACCACTCCACTGGCCTGGCTGCTCGTGCTGGGGATCGTGCTGGCCGCGGTCAACCTGCGTACCGGCGTGACCAGCATCGGCCCGCTGCTCGACCAGCTCAGCGAGGGTCTGGGCATGTCGAGCGTGGGAACGGGGCTGCTCACCACGCTACCGGTGCTGTCCTTCGCCACCGTCGGCGCCATGACCCCGGCGCTGTCCCGCAGGCTGGGCGAGCACCGGCTGCTGCTGCTCGCCCTGATCACGCTCGGATCCGGCCTGCTGATCAGGTCACTCGTCGACTCCGCCCCGGTCTTCCTGCTCAGCAGCGCCGTCGCGCTGTCCGGCGGCGCGGTCGGCAACGTGCTCATCCCGACCCTGATCAAGCGGCACTTCCCGGCTCGCGCCGGGATCATGACCACCGTCTACACCACCGCGCTGGCCGTCGGCACCATGCTCGCCGCCGCCGCCACGGTCCCCATCGAGCGCGCCGCCGACGGCAACTGGCACGTCGCGCTCGGTGTGTGGGCCGCCCTCGCCGCTGTCGCCGTCATTCCGTGGCTTGCGCTTCTGCGCAGTGAGCCGGAGCGGGACACCGGGCGGACGGACGCGGGCCCTCGCAGGCTCCTGCGCAGCAGGCTGGCGTGGGCGGTGGCCGTGTACTTCGGCACCCAGTCGATGATCGCGTACATCATGTTCGGCTGGCTCGCCAAGATCCTCACCGACGGCGGGTACACCACCAGTCAGGCCGGCCTGATTCTCGGCGTGTTCACCGCGCTCAGCATCCCCATCTCGATGCTGGTCCCCGCGCTGGCCAGCCGGTTCAAGGACCAGCGGCCCGTGGTCGCCGGCCTGGTCGGCTTCTACGTCGTCGGCTTCCTCGGCCTGTGGCTCGCGCCGTCGTCCACCGCGTGGATCTGGACCGGGTTCGTGGGCGTCGGCATGGGCTCGTTCCCGCTCGCGCTGACCATGCTGGCGCTGCGCACCCGCACCGCCGAGGCCACCGCCGCGCTGTCCGCCTTCGGGCAGAGCGTCGGCTACCTCATCGCGGGCATGGGGCCGCTGCTGGTCGGCGTGCTCTACCAGGCGACGGGCGGGTGGACGCTGCCGTACGTGCTGATGCTCGCGGTGGTCGCCGTCCAGCTCTTCACCGGCTGGTACGCCGGAGGGGACCGGTATCTGGAGGACGAGTACGGCATGCGCTCCCTAAGGGGGGCGGGCGCAAGCCGTACTGGCAAGATGACGGTGTGAACTCGACTACCGTCACCTTTCCTCGCGGGGAGGTCAGTGGGCGTTCGGAGGTCGTGGCGGCCGTGCCGGTGGGGGATCGGCGTGGCCTCGTGGTGGCCGAGACGCCGTTCCACCCGCTCGACCACACCTGGCCCGACCAGCCCGCCGACCGTGGCACGATCGGCGGGCTGCCGGTTCTCGACTGCGTGACCGGCGCGGTCCCGGCCTCCGGCGGGGAGGTGCTCCTCGGCGCGGACATCACCGCGCGACGCGAGGACGAAGGCTGGCGGTGGCTGGTCGTGCACGTGGTGGCCCAGGAGCTGCCCGCCGGGTCGCCGGTGGAGCTGGAGGTCGACGCCGGATACCGGGCCGCGCTGTCGGCCGGGCACACCGCCTGCCACCTGGCCGCGCTCGCGCTCAACGCCGCGCTGGCGGGGCGGTGGCGCAAGGAGACCAGGTTCGACGCGCTCGGCCATCCCGACTTCGACCAGAGCGCCATCACCTCCTCGCGCATCTCCGCCCATGCCAGCGTCGACGTGTACCGGCTGGGGAAGTCGCTGCGCAAGAAGGGCTTCTCGGCCGAGGACCTCGACCTGGCGGAGACGGCGGAGCGGGTCGACGACCTGCTCAGGACATGGGTCGCGGCGGACGTGCCGGTGTGGGTGGACGTTCCGGGGCCGGAGCTGACCGCGCGGCGGACGTGGCACTGCTCGCTGCCGGAGGGCGAGGTGTCGATCCCGTGCGGCGGCACCCACGTGCGGAGTACCGGCGAGCTGGGCGTGGTGGCCGTCACCCTGGAGCCGGGCGAGTCGGAGCTCACGATGCGGACGACCGTGCGGCCCTGACCTCGGGCCCTCTCAGTCAGGCGCAGGCGTCAGGCGGTCCCGGTGCTGGAACGCCTCGCCGTCCCGCCTCTGGCGAGACTGTCAGCATGTGTTGACAAGCGGGTGCTTGTCAGCGCATGCTGACAGGCATGAGAGTCACGGAGCTGGCCGAAGCCGCCGACGACCGCGACCCCGCGGTGGGGCTGGCCGCGGTGGCGGCCCTGCGCGACCTGCTCGAAGAGCTCGAGGCGGCGCACGTCTCCAACGCCAGGGCGCAGGGCTGGTCATGGGAGCAGATCGCCGCCGCCCTCGGCGTCAGACGGCAGTCCGCGCATCGCAAGCACGCCCGCAGAATGGTGAGGTAGTCCATGTTCGCGAGATTCACCGACTCCGCCCGGCGCGCTTTCGTCCGCGCGGGCACGATCGCCCTCGACGCGGGCGCTCCCGCCGTCCGCACCGGCCACCTGCTGCTCGCGCTGGCCGAGCTGCGCCCGTTCGCCGGGCCGCTCGACTCTTTCGCCATCGCCCCCGAGGCGGTGCGGGAGCACGTCGACACCGGGCGGTCGCGCGAACTGCTGGCCACACTGGGCATCGACGCCGACGCGGTGTGCGCCCGCGCCCGCCGGGGTGCCGACGACCCTGCCTTGTGGCGGCTGCGCCGCTCCCGGGTGAACCCGCTCAGGGTCACGCTTCTCGGCCCGCTCGGCGCCCTCCCGCTGGAGCCGTACCTGCGCAAGACCGTCGAGGTCGCCCAGTGGCGGCCGGGACCCGTCACCGGCGAGCGCCTGCTGTGGGGCCTGCTCGCCGACGCGGCCAACGGCACGGCCCGCATCCTGTACGGCGGCGGCGTCGACCTGCCCGCCCTGGTCGCCGAAGCCGGAATCCCGGTTCACCGACCCAGCCGCGCGGCCTGACCGGAGTCAGGCGGCCCCGGATCGAGCGGGGCCAGATGCGACAACTTCTCCGGATTGGCCACCAGGTAGATGGTCTGGATCTTGCCGTCCGCGATGTCCAGCGAGATCACCGTGACCACCCTCCCGGCCGCGCCGACCACGATCGCCGGAGCGTTGTTCAGCTCCACCAGCCCGAACGACAACTCCCCGCGCTCCAGCCCGAGCGACGCCAGGAACCGCTCCGCCCCCACCGGAGTGGCGATCCCCGCGACGAACCGGCCCACATGATCCGCGCCGAACAGCACCCGCAGCGGCGCCTTCGCCCTGCCACCGCCGTCGCCGACCAGCGTGACATCCTGCGACAGCAACTCCGTCAACGCGGCCAGATCACCCCCGGCCGACGCGCCGATGAACCGCTCGGTGATCTCCCGCCGCCGCGCCCGATCCACATCGAACCTCGGCCGCTTCTCCTGCACGTGCTCGCGCGCCCGCCTGGCCAGTTGCCTCGTCGCCGGCTCCGCCCGCCCGATCACCTCGGCGATCTCCGCGTACGGCAGGTCGAACGCCTCACGCAGCACGAACACCGCCCGCTCCAGCGGCGACAACGTCTCCAGCACCACCAGTAGCGCCAGCTCCACCGTGTCGGCCAGCTCCGCCCGCTCCGCCGCGTCCGGTTCGACACCGAACGGCTCAGGCAACCACGGCCCGACGTACGACTCCCGCCGCGCCTTCACCCACCTCAGCCGGTCGATGGCCAGCCGGGAGGTGACCCGGATGAGGTACGCCTTGGCGTCCCGCACCACCGCCTGATCGACTTCCGACCAGCGCAGCCACGCCTCCTGCACGACGTCCTCGGCATCGGCCACGGTGCCCAGGATGCGGTAGGCGACCCCGGTGAGCGCGCTTCTGTGCTGTTCGAAGGTTTCGGTCGACATAGAAGGACAGACGTATCACGAGAGGAGGGGTGTGACATGGTTCGTTTGTGGGCTTGGGGTCGGATACACTAGCTGGGCAGCAGCACGGGGCTATAGCGCAGCTGGTAGCGCACCTCCATGGCATGGAGGGGGTCAGGAGTTCGAGTCTCCTTAGCTCCACCACAGGGCCGTTTCTGAGACGGCCCGCAGAATCCCGTTCGATCATCTTGATCGGCGGGATTCGTCGTTTTCCAGCCTGTCGAGGTCGCCTGCGGGTTTGTCCGCTTCGCTAACCGGCCGCCTTCGTCCCCGCGGCGGTGAGCGCGTACCACTCGGCGCCGAACTCCTCCTTGTCGTGCCCGGTGGTGTCACCTGGTTTCTTGTCGTCGTGGTAGTAGTACAGCGGCCACTTACCGTAGACGACCTGCTTGGATCCGTCACTGCGCGTCGTGGTGGAGATCAGGTCGGCCTTCGCTCCTTCACCGGCCTGGGGCGCGGCCGTGGTGAGATAGGGCGGCCATTCCTCCGCGCACTGGCCGTAGCAGGTCGACTTCCCGCTCGTGTCCTTTTCGAACAGGTAGAGCGTGCGCCCCTCGGCGTCGACTATGATCTTGCCGATTCCCGTGTCGCCCACGCGCACTGTCGCGTCCGGGGCGGGAGTGCCGTAGCCGGTCTTGTCCGGCGTCGCGGGCGTGGCCATGGCGGCGCCCCCGGTGCTGTGGCCGCCACCCCCGGCGATCATGAGGGAGGCGGCGATAGTCCCCATCAGGGGAGCCAGAAATTTCCTCATATCCCCGGCACGGGTACGGCCCGGCCCGGGTTCACCTCGCGGCGCGAACCTTACGGAAGACTTACGCTCGACGCGGGATGGCCCTGGTGGGCGCCCGGTCCACGGAGGACCTTAGGCTGATCGCCGTGAGCGCCGGCAGGCTGGGATGGCGGGAGACGCTGTTTCCGGGCGGCCTGGCCGTCGCGCACATCCTGCTCCGGTCGATGTCGGTATACGAGGGGCTTCCCGAATCGGTCCTCTCGGCTGTGAGTGCGGGGATCACCTTTGTCGCTCTCACCTGCCGTCGCGTCGCACCTGGGTGGGCCCTTGGTGGCACGCTACTCGCAGCGGTGCTGGGCATCGGCACGGTCGGCGGCGCTCTGGTGGGGCCAGTGGCGGTGCTGGGCGCACTTCATGCGCTGGCCGTGCGCCGCACGGCCGGGCTCGCCGCGGCCGGGGGCTTGGCCGTCGTCCTGGTCGCGGCGGGGATGGCCCTTGTCGCCGGTGCGCCGGCTAGGACCGTCGCGGGGCTTGCCTTACAGACCGCGGGTATGGCGGCGGTGGTCTGGGTGATGGGCCGGTCCCGGCGGCGCGGACGGGCCCGCCGGGCCGCCACCGCCGCGTACCGCGCGCACTCCTCGTCGGTGCCGCGCCTGGCCGCCGGTACGGAGCGGGCACGGCTGATGGCGGAGCTGCACGACGTGGCCGCGCACCGGCTCACCGGAATCGTGGTGTCGGCCGCCGCCGCCACCCGCCTCGCCGACCCGCGACTCGCCGCGGAGGCGGCCCGGCACGCCGCCGAAGCCGGGCGTCAGGCGGTGGCGGAACTGGACCGCCTGGCCGAGGCGGCGGAACCTGAGACGCTGGAGGACATCGACGCGCTCGTCGCCGAGCACGGGGGCCTCGACTACCGGCGTACGGTCGCCGCCGTGCCACCGCAGGTCGCCGTCGTCGCCTACCGGGTGGTTCGCGAGGCGCTGACGAACGCGATGCGCTACGCGGCGGGCGCGCCCCGGGTCCGGATCGACGCTTCGCTCGGGGAACTGGCCGTCACGATCACCGACCGCGGCGGCACCGCGGCGGCGCCCGGCCTCGGCACGGGAAGCGGGCTCACCGGACTGCGCACCGCCGTGCGGACCGTCAGCGGATCCCTGCGAGCCGGCCCCAAGGACGGCGGCTGGGAGGTGCGGGCCGTCATCCCCCTGCCTCTCGAGCGGTCTCCGCACGGCGTGATGGCCGATGGGGCGGGCCGGCGCGGGGGTGGCTGGCGCGGTTCGTCGGCACTCGACGGTGCGCTGGTCATCCTGGCGATCGCGCTTTCGCTGGGCGCGAGCCTGCTGCCCGGGGACGGTCTCGACCCGTTCGCCTCTCCGGGCGCGGGCGTGCTGCTGGCGCTGCTGTTCGGCCTGCACGCGCTGCCCCTCTGGTGGCGCAGGAACGCCTCCCGCCGCGGTCTGGTGGTCGCGCTCGCCACCCTCCTGGTGTGGCTGGGCCTGGACATCGCAGGCTGGCCGGGACCGCCGATCAGCGACGCGTTCCTGTGGTGCTGGTGGGTGGAACTGGCGCTGGTCTACGCGATCGGCGCGTGCCGTACGGGGGGCTGGGATTGGCTCGCGCCTGCCGCGCTGGCGGGCTGTGGCGGGCTGGTGCTCGGCAGCGGCGACGGCATCACGGGTGATCGTCTGGCTGCCTGGCTGGTGTTGGCCGTGGCGCTGGCCCTCCCCAGCTGGGCGGCCTGGGCTTCGGGGAGGTTCGTCGCGTCGCGTCGCCGAAGGCGTGGCACGGCGCTCAGCCGGGAGCGGGACCTGCTGGAGCGGGATGCGGTCCTGGCGGCGGCGGCCGAGCGCCGCCGGATCGTCGGCGGGCTGCGCCGTACAGCACGACGGCACGCTCAGCGGGTGGTCGGCGGAGCCGACGGCGGAAACCTGGAGGTCGTCCTCGCTGAGGCCAAGGCCGGGCTGAGCGCGTTGCGGGAGTTGCTGGCTCAGGCGCGGGAGCGCGAGGTCGGCGGCGACCTGCCACCGACCGTGGACGGCATCGCCGCGCTGGCGGCACGGCGCGGCGGCGTGGCCAGCTACCTGGGACTCCGCAGGCCGCTGCCGCCGGTCGCCGAGGCCACCGCCTACGAGGTCGCGCGAGAACTGCTCACCGAGGGAACCGCCGTCACTGTGACGTTCCTCGACGGGGGCGTCATGGTGTCGGGCCGATCGCCGGCCGGACCGGTCGTCCAGCGACGGCTGCGGGCGCTCGCGGACGCCGCAGACGGTACCCTCAGGATCGCCGACGACGGCGCGGCACTGGTGTGGCTGCCGGAGGTGTTCCTGTCGTGATCCGGGTGATGGTGGCCGACGACCAGGCTGTGGTGCGTGCGGGGATCGCCGCCATCGTGGACGCCGAGCCGGACCTGAGCGTGGTCGGCCAGGCGGCCGACGGCGCCGCCGCCGTGGACCTCGCGACCTCGCTGCGGCCCGACGTCGCGCTCATGGACATCCGGATGCCGGGCATGAACGGGCTGGACGCCACCACGAAGATCACCGCCGCGTTGCCCGGCACGCGGGTCATCGTCCTGACCACGTTTCACCTCGACGAGTACGTGTTCGCGGCCCTGCGCGCCGGGGCGGCCGGATTCCTGCTCAAAGACACCGACCCCGACCGTGTCATCGATTCCGTCCGCGTGGTCGCGGGGGGTGAGGCGCTGCTGGACCCCGCCGTGACACGGCGGCTGCTCGACCATTTCGTCACCGGGCCCGGCCCGGTCGACGGCGAGCGGCTGTCCGTTCTCACCGCCCGCGAGAGGCAGGTGCTCCTGCGGGTGGCGCGCGGCCTGACCAACGCCGAGGTCGCCGCCGCCCTGGAGATCAGTCCGGCCACCGCCAAGGATCACGTCGCTGCCGTCCTCGCCAAACTCGGGGTACGGGACCGGGTCCAGGCGACCATCGTCGCCTACGAAACCGGCCTGGTGAGGCCGGGTGCCAGTGGCGGCGGAGGCTGAGCCGTGCCATCGCGCCCCCGCCGTGAGGCGGGGTGCGGTATCCGCCGGACGGCGCGGCTCCACGAGGTCCAAGACCGTCCTGAAGGCGCAGGAGAGGGCGATTTGCCGCTTCTAGCGTGAACTTCATGGCACGCACCCTCACCCGCCGCCTGGTCGGCGGCGTTCTTCTGCTCACCGCGATGGTCGTGGCGTCGTTCGCCGGTGCCGCCGCCTTCCTCGTCACCGCAGTCGCCAGCCCGGCTATCCCTGTCCTCGCGGCCGCCGGGCTGGTGGCGATGGCCGGTACAGCCTTCCTGCTCAGCTGGCCGACGTTCACCCTGCTCGGCGCGCGCGGCGCTCGCAAGGTCGCGATGCTGGCCGCGATCGGCTGGACGGCCGTCATAGCCGTGCTCGCATCCGTCACAGTCCTGTGGCCAGGCCCGATCCCCCAAGCCATCCCGGCTCCCGCGGGCGTTCGATACTGGGATCTGCCGACCGGCTCCCGCATCGCCTACGTCCACGCCGCCGCCACCGGCGAGCCCCGCCCCACACCGGTGATCTTCCTGCACGGCGGCCCCGGCACTCCCGGCGAGGGCATCCCGGTCAGCGGCGAGGCCCTGGCCGCCGCGGGTTTCGACGTGTACTCCTACGACCAACTCGGCGCGGGCCGTTCCACCCGGCTGTCGGACGTCACCGGCTACACGGTCGCCCGGCACGTCGCCGATCTTGAGGCGATCCGCCGTACCATCGGCGCGGACAAGCTCGTCATCGTCGGCCAGTCCTGGGGCGGCTCGCTCGCCGCCCAGTACCTCGCGGCGCATCCCGAGCGCGTCCTCAAGGTGATCTTCACCTCGCCCGGGGCGCTGTGGCCCGGCTCCCGACCCGACGGCGATCTCTCGCAGCGCCTCACCGCCGAGCAGCAACGACGCTACGACGAGCTCGTCGGCTCGCCGCGGATGATCACCATGTCCCTCCTGCTGGGCGTCAACCCCAACGCCGCGCACGCCCTGATGAGTGATCGCGAGGCCGACGAGCGCTTCCACGAGCTCGCGCTGGTGGGCCGCGACACCGGCTCGTGCCCAGGCATGCCCGCACGAGAGCCCCACCACAACCGCCAGGGCTTCTACGTCAACCAGATCACCGCCGCCGACTTCCGCCAGGTGCCCGACCCCCGCCCTGAGCTGCGCCGCATCCGGGTACCGGCACTGATCATGCGCGGCTCGTGCGACTTCGTCCCCTGGGAAGGCGCCTACGAGTACCGGCGCACGCTCCCCAACTCCACCCTGGTGCCCATCGCGGGCGCGGGTCACGCCATCGCGGGCGACCAGCCCGACGCCTACACCCGCCTCCTACGGGCCTTCCTGACCGACCAGCCCCTTCCCCTGCCCGCCCACACCTCAGCCGACCCGCCCCGATGAGCGCTCGGAGAACCCGGGACCCGCCTGCCGGAAGATGATCGCCACACCGGCCGCCGCGGCGGCCGGTACGAAGGTGTCTCCCGAGGTCGTCGTGGCGACCGGGAGCCCGGCCCCGCGCAGGAACCGTTCGGTCGCGGCGAGGTCGCGTACCGCCACGGCGTAGGCGACGAACGCGGGCAAGGGCGGTGCCTGCTCGCCGGGCAGGACGCCGGGCAGATGGGAGGAGGCGACGAGGGTGATCCGTCCGTCGTCGAGGTCGAACGCCCGCGCCTGTCCGTCGGGCCGGGCCGGGCGGGCGAGGTACTCGGCGTAGCGCCGTTCCACGTCGGGCAGGTCGGCGTCCGCGACGCAGAGCACGCACTCGACCAGGTCGACGGCCCCGTTGGGATGCGTCTGGAGGGTGGTGCCACGATCCGGTCCCGGGTGCCGCGTCTCTGCGGGCGCGGGGTTCTGGGCGAGGCCCACCCTGCCCTCCGGTACGCGGCCGCGCGGCATCCCCGGCGTGTCGATCTCCAGGTAGCGGACGGTCTCCAGCCGCGTCCCGTCCTCGGTCTCGACCGGCCGCTGGACGACGTGCACGCCGCCGTGACCGGCGCCGCCTGCGTCCAGCCGTACGGCCGCGCCCTCGATGTCGGACGCGTCGAACATCAGGATGTGCAGCCCCTCGAAACGCCGAAGGCAGGCGGCCAGGTTCGCGGCGGTGCCCTGGACGGCCGCCACGAGTCCGGGCAGCTTGTCGTCGGGGACGCGGAGCTCGATCAGCTCGGCGTCGGCGGGGATCCGGCCGGTGCCGTCCTCGTCGACGACGGTCACCAGCTCGACGAAGTTGCGCGGGAAATACGCGTGGGTGTTCCCGGTGCCGAACGGTTCGGGCTCGCCGCCCGCGGCCCGCGGCATGGTGGGGTACGCCGGGGGCGGCAGCGTGAAGCCCAGCCGGCGGTAGCGCTCCATCGCCTGTTCCATGTCCCGCACGACATGCCCCACGTGGTGCAGGCCGGTGATGTCATCCATCGGTGCCTCCATAGGCCGCGTCCCGGTAGTCGCGGGCGAGCCGCTCGAAAATCTTGATCACGTTGTCCGCGGCCCCCGCGAACTCCGCCGCGGACGGCACCGCCCCCGGCTCGAACGTCCTGCGCAGGGTGTCGGCCAGGTGGTCGGCCTTCTCCTCCAGCGTGAGCTCGGTCTCCGGGGGCAGCAGGGGCTCCATGGCGAAGAAGCCGAGCACCACGGTGGGCAGCGGGTAGTCCAGGTCCTCGGGACGCAGGCCCACGCGCAGCAGGCCGTGGTCGGCGAGGACGCCCAGGTACTCGCGAGAGGCGAGGAGTTTGGCGCTCTGCAGGGGTTGCCTCGCCGGGCTGGAGAGGAACTTGTCCAGCGTTTCGGCGTCCCTGGTGAAGAGGGCGCGCAGCACCGGCCGCCGCATCGTCTCGACGAAGAAGCGGCGCATGTACCTGTGCAGCGCGATCTCGGCGGGATCGGCCCGCATCGCGGCCGCCACCGCGTCGATCATCGCGGCCGCCTCCCGCGCCCCGACCGCGAAGAACAGCTGCTCACGGGTCCGCCAGTGCAGGTACACCGTGCCCTTGCCGACACCGGCCCGCTTGGCGATCTCGTCGATCGTCACCCGCCGATACCCCCAGCGCAGCAGCAGGTCCTTGGCGGTGTCGAGGATCCGGTCGGCGCGGTCGTCCAGGTCGGAACGCCGAGTCTCGCTCACGATGCCCTCCATCCAATGACTGGTGACCAGAATAGCACTTTGGTCACCAGTCATCAGTCAAGCAGAGTCCCAACGGCTGGCGCGAGAGGGAAGGTCAGGTGAGCAGGGTGACGGTTGGGCCGGTGGCGCGCAGGGCGTCGAGCTGGTGCTGCGCGGCGGCGGCGTCCACCACGATTTCGCATTCGCGGGGCCAGGGCAGCCAGTATCCGGCCGGAACATGGTCGATGATCTTGGACGCGTCGGCCAGCACCACCACCCGCCGCGCCGCCCGGACCACCGCCTCCTTCAGGGCGATCTGATCCGTGTCCACTTCCAATATGCCGCGGGCCGGATGGACGGCGTCGGCACTGAAGAAGGCGGTGTCGATGGACACGTGCTGCAGCAGCCGCTCCGCCTCGCGGCCGACGAACGCCTCGGAGATCGGCCGCAACCGGCCGCCCGTCGCCAGGACCGTCACCCTCGGCGCCTTGGCCAGCGCCCTGACCACCAGCAGGCTCGGCGTGACGACGGTGACGTCCTCGGCGTCCACGAGCCGCTGGGCCAGACCGGCGCAGGTGGTGCCCGCGTCGAGGTACACCCAGGCGCTCGGCGGGATCATCGTCCGGGCGTGCGTGGCGATGCGGTGCTTGGCCTGCCGCGCGGTCTGCGCCCGGACGCTGGTCGGCGCCTCGGCCTCGGCCTCGGGCCGGCCGGTCGCGCCGGAGAACGTCCGCACGATCCGCTGCTCGCCGGCCAGCCTGGCCAGATCCCTGCGGACGGTCGACTCGGTGACCTCGAACGTCCTGGCCAGCTCGGCGACGCTCACTTCGCCGAGCCGTACCATCTCGACGATGGTGTCGCGGCGTGACTGGGTGGTCAACGTTCTCTCCGGTTGGCCAGGTCGGCCGCCGAGTCCAGTGCCGCTATGAAGCTCATCTCGTCTGCCACGCCCGTTCCCGCGATGTCGAAAGCCGTCCCATGATCCACCGAAGTGCGGATGACGGGAAGCCCCACGGTGATGTTGACGCCGTCGGTCAGTCCCAGCACCTTGATCGGACCGTGGCCCTGATCGTGGTACATGGCGACGACGATGTCGAAGTCGCCGCGGACGGCCAGGAAGAAGGCGGAGTCGGCGGGCAGCGGGCCCTGGACGTCCACGCCTTCGGCGAGCAGCGTCTCGATCGCCGGGGCGATCTTGTGCTCCTCCTCGCCGTAGCCGAACAGGCCGTTCTCGCCGGCGTGCGGGTTGATGCCGCAGACCGCGATGCGCGGGCGCTCGACGCCGGCCGCGCGCAGGGCGGCGTCGCCGCGCCGTACCGTCCTGACCACCAGGCCGGGCTCGATGCGGGCGACGGCGTCGAGCAGGCCGATGTGCGTGGTCACGTGGATGACCCGCAGGTTCGCGGTGGTCAGCATCATCGACACCTCGTCGGTGCCGGTGAGGTGCGCGAGCAGCTCGGTGTGCCCCGGGTACCGGTACCCGGCCGCGTGCAGGGCCTCCTTGTTGATGGGTGCCGTGCAGATGGCGTCGACCCGCCCGGCCACCGCCAGCTCGGCGGCCCGCGCGATGTACTCGTAAGCCAGCCGCCCCGCCTCGGCGTCGATCACCCCGTACGGCAGGTCGCCGGGCACCCGGTCCACCTGCAGGCAGGCCAGCGACCCCGCCGGGGTCTCGTCCTCGACATCGTCGACCACGACGACGTCCAGCACCAGGCCGCAGCGCCGGGCCGCGTCCCTGAGCCGCTCGGCGTCGCCCAGGATCACCATGCGGACGGGACCGCCCGACCCCAGCCGGGCCGCGGTCTTCACGATCACTTCCGGGCCGATGCCCGCGGGGTCGCCCATGGTCACCGCCACCAACGGCCGGACGCTGTTGGAGGACGGCACGCCCGTCGTCTCTACGCTGGTCGCCGTCATGCCCTGAGGGTTCCTTTCGAGTCGGCTCGGGCCTCGCCATGTGGCGGCGGGCCGAGCCGGGCCGTCCGGACGACGCGTGCCAGGCACGCGTCGTCGCCGAGCGACCCGGGTTTGGTAATGATCATGTTGTTCTCGCCGGAGCGGTAGGCGGTCAGCCCGGTGCCGACCGGCCACGGATCGCGCAGCTCGGTCACCCCCGCGCCGTCGAGCAGGGCTCGCGCGCAGACTCCGCCGGTCGCGACCGTGGTCCCCGCCAGCGGCACCAGCGCGCCGAGCGGGCCCACCAGCCGCCCGCCCACGCCGGGGTCCTCGACGACGGCGGGCGGGGTGGCGACCGCCACGTCCAGGCCGTCGGCCAGCGCCTCGCGGGCGTGGCGGACGGTGGCGGACGGGTCGCCGGGGTCGATCTCCAGCGTGACGACACCGGGCAGCTCACCCAGCTCGGCGAGCTGCCGCCTGGTCCGCGGATGCAGGCTGGCCGCCACGGTCAGCACCGGCCCCCTGGCCACGGGGGGAACCGGCCCCCGCGCCGCACCGTCCGGGCCGGGACCGCCTGCGCCCTCCGCCCACGCCGGGTGAGGGCCCCAGGCGGTCGCGATGGCGGCTGCCAGACCGGCGGCTCCCGCCAGGAGGACGGCTCCTCCGGCCCCGGAGGTGAGGCGGTCGCGCCCGGTCTCGGGGGGCAGGACCAGCCGCAGATCGTATTCGTCGGCGGCGTCGGCCAGCACGACCTCGCCGGGACCGGCCCCGGCGAGCGCCGCGCGGGCCTCCGCCGCGGGTACCCGCCGCACCTTCGCCCCGGCGGCGGTCAGCGCCGCCGCCCAGTCGGCCACCGGCGCGCCGTCCTCCACGATCCACCCGTCCCGCACGGTACGGCCCGCGTCCGGCCAGGCGGGGCAGCACAGGACGGGAACACCCAGGTGGGCGGCGAGCGCCACGACCAGCTCGGCGGAGCGGCCCCTGGCCAGGGAGTCGACCTTCACCAGGAGCCGGTCGCCCGGCCGTACCGGGGGAAGGGGGACCGGGCGGTGGCGGCAGTCCAGGTCCACCACGAGCACCCCGGCCGGCGGGCCCGCCAGGGCGGGGCCGGACGGGGCGGCCAGCCGGACCGTGACCGGCCAGCCGAGCGCCGCGAACGGGGCGGCGGCGTCGCCCGCGCCGGTCAGGTCGTCGGCCAGCACGATCAGGGAACGGGACATCACAGCACCTGGGAGAGGAACTGCTTGAGCCGCGGCGAGGCCGGGTCGTCGAAGATCTGGTCGGGCGCGCCGGCCTCCACGACCGAGCCCCTGTCCATGAAGACGACCTGGTCGGCCACCTGCCGGGCGAAGCCCATCTCGTGGGTGACGACCACCATCGTCATGCCGGAGGTGGCGAGGTCGGCCATCAGCGCGAGGATGCCCTTGACCAGCTCGGGGTCGAGGGCGCTGGTCGCCTCGTCGAAGAGCATCACCTCCGGCTCCATGGCCAGCGCGCGGGCGATGGCCACGCGCTGCTGCTGGCCGCCGGAGAGGTTGGCGGGCCGGTAGGCGGCCTTGTCCGCGAGCCCCACCTCCTCCAGCCGCTGCCGGGCGATCTCGGCCGCGCGGTCCCTGGCCAGGCCGCGCACCTTGCGCAGCGGCAGGATGATGTTGTCCAGCACGGTGCGGTGCGGGAACAGGTTGAAGTGCTGGAACACCATCCCGATCCGCTGGCGCAGCCGGTCGGGGTCGGAGCGCAGCACGCTCTCCCCGCCCAGCAGGATGTCGCCGCCGGAGGGCTCCTCCAGCCGGTTGACGCAGCGCAGCAGGGTGGACTTGCCGGAGCCGGACGGGCCGATCAGGCAGGTGGCCTGTCCCTGCGCGACGGACAGCGAGGCCGCGCGCAGCACCTCCAGCTCGCCGAAGGACTTGCGCAGGTCGCGCACTTCCAGGCTGGTCATGTCACTTTCCTCCCGTCGCGAGCGCGACCGGCTCGACGGGCGCCTGCGGCTCGTCGGCGGCGACGGGCACCTTGCGCCCGGTGCGCAGCCGCCGGTCGATGTAGTTGACCAGGTAGGTCAGCGGCACGGTGATGAGCAGGTACAGCAGGCCGGCCGCCACCAGCGGGGACAGGTTGCCGGTGGAGACCGCCTGGTCCTGGCCGATGCGGAACAGCTCGCGCTCGGTGGTCAGCAGGCCCAGGAAGTACACCAGGCTGGAGTCCTTGACCACGGAGATGAACTGGTTGACCATCGCCGGCAGCACCCTGCGGATGCCCTGCGGCACCACGACCAGGCGCATCGCCCGGCCGTGGCTCATGCCGAGCGCGCGGGCCGCCTCGGTCTGCCCCTTCTCCACACTCTGGATGCCCGAGCGGAAGATCTCACCGATGTACGCGGCGGAGACCAGGCCCAGGGCCAGGATGCCGAGCGGGTACGGCGAGTTGCCGAAGAACTCCCGCCCGAACGGGGCAAGTCCCTGGCCGATCAGCAGGATCGTGAGGATCGCCGGCAGCCCGCGGAAGACGTCGGTGTACACCTTGGCGGGCACCCGGATCCAGCGCTTGCGGGAGATCCCCATCAGCGCGAGCACCATGCCGAGGACCGTGCCGAGCACACTGGCGGCGAGCGCGAGCAGCAGCGTGTTCCACAGCCCGTACGCCAGCATGTCCGGCAGGACGCTGAGCATGGACTCGCCGTCGAAGAAGTTGCTGATCACCGCGTCGAGCGAGTCCATGCTCAGCCCTTGGGCTTGAACTGGTCGGGCACCGGCAGCGTCGGCATGTACTGCTGGTAGAGCTTCAGCCAGGTGCCGTCGTCGACGACCTGCTTGAGCGCGGTGTTCAGCTTGCCCCGCAGCGCCGCGTTGTCCTTGCGGACGGCGAAGCCGGCGGGCTGGTCGCTGGTGGGGATCTCCACCGGGATGCTCATCTTGTCGTTCTTGGCGGCGTAGTCCTGGGCCACGGGCAGGTCGAGGAACTGCGCGTCGATGGTGCCGCTCTGCAGCGCCGAGTAGCCGGCGTTGTTGTCCGGGAAGCGGACGATGTCGGTGTCCGGGAGGTTCTGCTGGGCGTACCGCTCCTGGATGGTGCCCTGCACCAGGCCGAGCCGCTTGCCCTTCAGACCGGCCTCGTCGGCGATGCCCGCGTCCTTCTTGGTCATCACGCTGATGTAGCCGATGTAGTACGGGTCGCTGAAGACGACTGTCTTCTTGCGCTCCTCGGTGATCGCGATCGAGGAGGCGCCGACGTCGAACTGCTTGTTGTTGATCGAGGCGAGCATGCCGGAGAAGTCCTGGGTGACGAACTCCGTCTTCAGGTTCAGCTTCTTCGCCATGGCCTGGAGCAGTTCGACGTCGAAGCCCTTGTAGGTGCCGTTCTCGGTGTAGGCGTACGGCTTGGCGTCACCGAGGGTGGCCACCCGCAGCACGCCCGCGGAGAGCGTGCCGTCGGTGTTCGGCGCCGCGTCGGTGGAGCCGCCGCCGCAGGCGGTCAGCGAGGTGGCCAGGACGCCCGCGACGAGGGCGGTCATCAGGCGGGGGAACGTGAATGCCTTCATGGCATCCTCCAGACAGGGGGACGGATCAGAGGAACCGGTTGGGGTCGGTGAAGGACAGGTCGCAGAAGGTCTCCTCGCCGACGGCCAACTGCGCGATGGCCTCGCCGACGGCGGTGGCGTGCTTGAACCCGTGCCCGGTGCAGCCACCGCCGACGATCAGCCGCGGGTCCCGGCGGGGGCGCCCGATCATGAACTGCGCGTCGGGCGAGTTGGTGATCATGCAGGCGATGGCCCGCGCCGGCGCCGGGTCGAGCCCGGGTACGGCGGTGCGCAACACCCGCGACAGCGTGCCGTGGTCGCGCGGGGTGATGCCCCGGTCGCACTCGTCGGGATCGGTGGAGGCGAAGTGGTCGCCCGCGTCCTCCAGGCCCACCTTCACCTCGTGGCCGTAGACCGAGCCGTGGCCCCAGATCGAGGTGTCGTCGTCCAGGTGCCGGATGAAGACGGGGAAGCGGTCGATGGCGAACGCCTCCGGGTCCTCCTTGGCCGAGAACCACATCATCGGCGTGCGCCGGACGTCCAGCGGCAGGTCGGGGACGAGCTTGCCGAGCCACGGACCGGCGGTGACGACGACCTGCCTGGCCCGGAAGACGCGGGCGGGGGTGGTGACCACCGCGCCGCCGTCGATCAGCTCGACGCCGCTCACCCGGGTGTCGGCGTAGACGCGCGCCCCGGCGGCGACGGCGGCCCGGCAGGCGGCGTTGACGCCCAGCTCGGGGCGGACGGCGCCGGCGTTCGGGTCCCACACGCCGACGAAGTCGTCGGGCACACCGGCGTGCTGCGGGAAGCGGGCGCGCAGCGCGGCGGCGTCGAGCTCCTCGACGGGCAGGTCGTGCGCGCGGGCGGCGGCGAGCGTGCCGGCCACCGTACGGCCGTCCGGCGGGCCGATCATGATGCCGCCGGTGATGCGGAGGAGCTCCTCGCCGGTGCGCCGCTCCAGCTCGCGCCAGAGCTCGCCGGCGCGCCTGGCGACCGGGACCAGGCCGGGGTGCTCCAGGCAGGCCAGGCGGAACAGGCGGGTGGCGCCGTGCGAGGAGCCGTACTCGTGGCCGAGGCCGTAGCGCTCGATGCCGATGGCGTTCACCCCGCGCTCGGCCAGCCGCCACAGCGCGGAGGAGCCCCAGGCGCCCAGGCCGACGACGATGACGTCGGCGTCGAAAACGGTCATGTCACGTGTCCTTAGGGGGAAGGGGGAGGTCAGGCCCAGTTGACGTAGACGGTCTGGCGCTGCCAGTAGAAGTCGAGGCCGTGGCGTCCGTCGTCGCCGCCGAGGCCGCTGCGCCGGAACCCGGAGTGGTATCCGGCCACGTCCTCGGGGCCGATCCTGTTGACGTAGACCTCGCCGAAGCGCAGGTCGTCGACCAGGCGCATGACCTGGCGGAAATCGTTGGTGAAGAGGTAGGCGGACAGGCCGTACTCGGAGTCGTTGGCGCGCCGTACGACGTCGGCGGTGTCGGTGAAGGAGGTGAGCGGCATGACCGGGCCGAAGATCTCCTGGCGCATGATGGGCATGTCGTCGGTGACCGAGCCGAGCACGGCGGGGTTCATCCACCAGCCGCGCGCGAAACCCTCGCCTTCGGGGCGTCCGCCGCCCGCGAGCAGTTCGGCGCCGGATTCGAGGGCCGCGGCGAGCATGGCCTCGACCTTGTCCCGCTCGGCCTCGGTGACCTTGGGGCCGAGGCGGGTGGCGGGGTCCATCGGGTCGCCGACGCGCAGGCCGGCCACCTCGGCGCGCAGGGCGTCCACGAACTCGGCGTGCCGGCTCTCGTGCACGTAGACGCGCTCGGCGGAGATGCACACCTGCCCGGCGTTGGCGAACCGGGACTCGACCGCGGCCTTGGCGGCGGCGGCGACATCGGCGTCGGCCAGCACGATCAGCGGGGCCTTGCCGCCGAGCTCCAGGGAGACGGGGGTGATCCGCTCGGCGGCGTCACGCAGGATCGAGCGGCCCGCCCGTACGCTGCCGGTCATCGTGACCAGGTCGGTCTCGGGGTGGGTGACCAGGGCCTGGCCGATGTCGGGGCCCGCGCCGGGGACGACGTTGACGAGGCCGTCGGGGACGCCCGCCTCGGCGAACAGCGCGGCCAGGTACAGGCTGGACAGCGGGGTCTGCTCGTGCGGCTTGAGCACCACGGCGTTGCCCGCGGCGATGGCGGGGGCGACCTTGCGGGCGGTGAGCGCGGCGGGGTAGTTCCAGGGGATGATCGCGCCGACGACGCCGTGCGGGACCCGGCGGATCCAGATCTCCTCGCTCTCGGCGGTGCGCGGCACGATCTCGTCGGTGACGCCGTCGAGCAGGTGCGCGAAGTAGGTGAAGTAGCGGATCGCGCCCTGCACCTCGCCGCGGGCCTCGGTGATCGGCTTGCCGACCTCGGAGACGACGATCCTCGCCAGTTCCTCCGCGGAGCGCTCGATCAGGGTGGCGACGCGCAGCATCACCTCCATGCGGTGGCGCAGGGAGGTGCGCGACCACGCTCGTTGCGCATGTCGCGCAGCGCGCAGCGCCGAGTCGAGATCCTCCCGGGTGGCGGCGGCGACGGTGGCGACGACCGTTGCGTCGGCCGGGCTGATGACCTGCATCGATGTCCCGGATGTTGAGACGAAGGCGCCATCGATGAACGGGGAGTTCTCGTAGGAAGGCACAGCGCACCCTTCGGGGGAGGATTCTCATCGCAGCGTTCACCTGGGGAAACACCAGGTGAACGGGTTGTACACACTGTAGGTATGCGCATTTTGCGCGTCAAGCCTTTACCCCTGCACAACTTACGCAATAGATGCGACTTCTCACATGGTGAGACACGCGTCAGCCCTCGCCGCGGTGTGCGGCGGGCGGCGCCGCCGGAGGCTCGGGCCCCGGCGGCAGGGTCGGTACCTCCGGGGGAGTAGGCGGCGGGCGGGCGATGCGCCGGGGGCGGTAGGCCGGGTACGTCCTCCAGGGCGATGACCTGAGGGTGCGCGGGCGGGAGGGTGGGAAGCGGCGACCACCACGAGGAGACCTGATGATCACCCGTCCGTTCAGATTCGGCACCGTCGCGGGCTTCGCGCCCAGCGCCCAGGCGTGGGCGGGGCTGGCCCGCAGGGCAGAGGAACTCGGCTACGCCACGCTGCTCGTCCCCGACACCCTCGGCACCTTCGCGCCCTTCCCCGCGCTGGCCGCAGCCGCGACCGCCACCACCACCCTGCGGGTGGGGACGTACGTGCTCAGCGCGCCGTACCGGACGCCGGGGGCGGTCGCGTGGGAGGTGGCGGCGCTGCGCGCGCTGTCCGGTGGGCGCTTCGAGCTGGGGATCGGCGCGGGCCGGCCGGGCTCGGAGGCCGACTGCGCGCGGCTCGGCGTCGACTTCGGCACGCCCGACCAGCGGATCAGGCGGGTGGCCGAGACGATCGACGCGGTCGAGGGCGTGCCGGTCCTGGTCGCCGCCGCCGGGCCGAAGCTGCTGCGCCTCGCCGCCGCCAAGGCCGACACCGTGGCCCTCGGCGTACCCGCGCAGACCACCGAGAACGAGCTGGCCGCCAGACTCGACGAGCTGTACGAGCTGGCCGGCGACCGCTTCGACGAGCTGGAACTGGCCCTGAACCTGGCCGCCGTCGGCGACGAGCCGCCCGCCTGGCTGGCCGCCCAGCTCGGCGGCGACCCCCGGAAGATCATCGCCCAGGGCGGGACGGGCATCCTCACCGGCACCGCCGAGGAGATGGCCGAGACGCTGACCAGGCGCAGGGACAAGCTCGGCATCTCCTACATCTCGGTCAACGCCGCGTTCATCGAGGAGTTCGCTCCGGTCGTACGGCTGCTCGCGGGTACCTGACAGGTCAGGAAGCTCGGCCGCCGGAGGCCGCGGCGATGACGATCAGGTTGTGGCCTGCCCTGGGGCGGCTGGTCATGGTGACAGGGCGGTGACGGCGGCGATCAGTCGGTGGCCGTCGAGGAGCGCCTGGTCGTTGTGGTCCGCGCCCGGTACCTCCACCACGGTGACCGGGCCGCCCGCCGAGGTGGCCACTTCGCGGCTCTGGGCGGGAGGGACGATCGAGTCGGCGGCGCCGTACACGATGGTCGTCGGCACGCGGACGGAGGCGAGCTGGTCGGCCAGGGGGAAGCGGTCGCGGAGCAGCTGGCGTACCGGCAGGAACGGGTAGGCGTGCCGGCCGGCGTCCGCCAGCGAGGTGAAGGGGGAGCGGAGCAGCAGGGCGTCGGGCGGTCGCGTAAGGGACAGGGCGGTGACGACGGCGGCGCCCAGGCTCTCGCCGAAGTAGACCACCCTGCCGTGGATCGACTCGCGGGCCGCCAGCGCGTCGAGCAGCAGGCCCTTCTCGGTCGGGCTGCCGGGATTGCCGCCGTAGCCGCGGTAGTCCATCAGCAGCACCGAGAAGCCCTCGCGGGCCAGCGCGGCGGCCAGCGGAGCGCGGTCCGCCCTGTTGCCCGCGTTGCCGCCCGCGACCAGCACGGTCACGTCCCTGCCGCCGCCGGGCAGGTACCAGGCGCCCAGGCGCAGCCCGTCGGCGGTGGTGAGCGTGAGGTCGCGCGCGCCCGGCAGCACGGACGCGGCGGGCGGGACCTCGGCGGTGTCGGGCAGATAGATCAGCCGCCGCTGGAACACCCAGAGCAGGGCCAGCAGCACCACGACCACCACCAGAACGGCCATCACCGCCCTGATCACCTCGACCGCCCGCGCCATGCGGCGGTCACCGCCGTCCCGATCACCAGGTGGTCACCGGGATCCCTGATCATCCTGACCGTTGGCGACGCAAGTGATCGAAGCCCTGATCGCCTCGTCCGCGTATCAGCCTTCATGCCTCTGATCCTGCCCCGGGCAGCCGCGCAAGCCACCTTGTGGCGCTGTGCCTCAGGACGCGGTGCCTCAGGAATTCACGGCGCGTCCGTACAGGCGGACGAAGAGGCGTTGGGCGAGACCGGGGAGGGGGCCGGACAGGCGGGTGTACCAGCGGGCGGGGCGGCTGAAGACGGTGATGGTGAACGTGACGCGGTCGCCCACCCGTTCCAGGACGAAGCTCTCCTCGCCGGTGAACGGGTGGCCGGGGAGCGTGCCGTACCCGAAGCCGGTCCGGTCGGGGGTTTCGAGCGCCCACACCACCCGGCACGGCTCGCGGAACGGGCCGAGGCGGCACACCACCTCCACGCCCGCGGCCGCGCGCGGCGCCGTCGGGCGGGGGGACAGGCCGGTGCGCCGGTGCGCCTGCCAGGTCATCAGCGTCTCGACCGCCCGTTCGTAGGGGACCGACAGCACCCGCTCGTACCGCAGGTGGCGGTAGCCGCGGGGCAGGACCGCGTGCTGGGTGGCGCCGACGTCGGCGTAGGTGAGATCCACGGGTTCTCCTCTCAGAGGGGCTGGGGCCGCAGGCGGCGCCAGGCGGCGATCGAGCACAGGGCGAAGCCGAACGCGTTGCCCACGCCGTGCGTGGCGATCATCACGCCGAGCGTCGGGTGCGGCAGCCCGGTGGCCTGGCCGAGCGCCCAGCTCAGCGCCAGCGCCATGGTCGCCACGAGCATCACGCCGGATACGCCGATCAGCACCCGCTCGCCCTTCACCTGCCGCAGCGACAGCCACGCGACCCGCCACATCCCGGTGGTCAGCACGACCGAACCGGCCAGCTCGGCGTAGTCGCCGGCGAAGTAGCCCGCCAGCACCAGCAGCGTGCCCCCGGGTACGGCCAGCGCCGCGAAGACGTCCCCGGTCAGCCTGCTCACCAGCCCGGCGACGAGCGCGGCGGCGAACCCGGCGAAGTGGAAGTGCGCGACGGTGAGCGCGAGCATCTGCCCCGAGTACCCGAACAGCGGAATCGCGGCCCGCTCCGCCAGCAGCGCCACGGCTGCGATCGCGGGGGTCGCCAGCGCGGTGCAGGCGGCGAACTCCACCACGTTCAGCCGTCGCAGCCGGGGCAATATCCGGCCGGCCAGCACCAGCGTGGCCAGCAGATACACACCGGCCAGCCAGACCGTCACGGGGTGGCCCGGTTCGAGCCAGAGCGAGACCGCCCCCGGCACCGCGCCCGCCAGGATCACCGGGCGTCGCCCCGGCTCGATGAGCTCCAGGCCGAGCGGCAGCACGACCAGCATGCCGAGCGTCACGATCACACCGACGAGGGGGGACACGCCGCCTCCTTGAACGCGTTCAAGGAGAACCTACACCTACTTGAACGTGTTCAGGAGGTCGGCCAGGAACCGGGCCAGCCCCACCCGCCTGCGGAACAGCTCCTTCAGCTCCGGCGTCGGCTCCAGCTCCAGCAACTCGGTCGGCACCGCGGTGAACGCGCTGCGCAGCACCAGCGTGGCGACGTAACCGAGCCGCAGCGCGGCGGGATCGCAGGAGTACCCCTCCACGCGCAGCCCCGCCAGGTAGGCGGGCTCGATCGCCGCGTGGATCAGCGGCAGCTCGGACGGCTCGGTCAGCCCCTCGTGCGCCAGCCCGACCAGAAGCTGACCCAGGTCGAAGCCCACGGGCACCGGGTCGGCCCAGGCCCAGTCGATGGCGACCAGCGCGGCCGGACCGTCGGCGGGCACGAGCAGGTTCTGCGGGCAGGCGTCGCCGTGCGCGAACGTCTGCGGCAGCCGTTCGACGGCGTCCAGCAACTCGTCGATCCGGTCCGCCAGCCGGTCCAGATCGCCGCGCAGGCGCGGGTCGGCGTGCTCGGCGACCAGCGGGTGCCTCCAGGTCGCCGGGGCCTGCAGGAACGGCAGCGCGCCCATCACCACCCTGCTGGCCACGAACATGCGCAGCGTCAGCCCGGGCCGCGGACTCGGGCGCAGCGCCGCCAACCGGCCGAGCAGACGGGCCGCGTCCCGGTAGCGGTCCAGGTCCCAGCCGGCCTCGGCGGTCCTGACATCCTCCAGCCACAGGTCCACGCGGTCGTCGCCGAGCTCGTCCACCAGGTACAGGCGCGGCATCCGCAGCCCTTCGGGCAGCGGCAGGTCCGCCAGGTACAGGTCGGCCTCGGCCCGCCACGGGTAGCCCGCGACGAAGTCCTCCCGGTACGGCTCCGGCACGATCGCCAGGTCGGCCCAGTGGCGTACCGACTGCAGGGTCTTGACGAAGAACGACCACTCCCCGCCATCCGCGGTGGTGCCCCGCACCCGGCGCAGGCCCGCCGTGGAAGGGGTGCGGATGGCGTGCTCGACGGGCTCCACCCACCACTCGCGGAGGCGGGAGCCGGTCGTCCTCCTGACGAGGCCGGAGAGGTCGTCCATGCAATCAGGATGGACGCGGACGAGCCGGGACGCCTGAGTACCCCCTACCCAGGGCGCGAGTCCCGGGCGTAGGCGGCCGGTGGACGGCCGACCGCGGCGGTGAAGTCCCTGGTGAGGTGCGCCTGGTCGGTGTAGCCGAGCTCGGCCGCCAGCCGGGCCAGGTCCGGCGGGTCGTCCTCGGAGGCGCGGGCGGCGGCCTCGTGCAGGCGGCAGCGGCGGATCACCCACTTGGGGCCGACGCCGACGTAGTCGTGGAAGAGCCGCTGCAGGGACCGCATCGACATCCCCGCCAGCGCGGCGACCTGGTCCACCCGGGTCAGCGACATGTCGGTGTCGATCCTGTCGACCAGCGCGGCCACCTCGTCGACCACCGGGTCGGGGATCGGGCCGAGGCCCAGCAGGAAGCGCTCGATCAGGGACAGCGCCGCCTCGGCGTCCTCGGTGCCGAGCACGTCGCGGACCAGCGCGGCTCCCGCGTCGCCGTACATGTCGGAGATCGGTATGAAACGGTCGGTCAGTGCGGAGACCGAGCCGCTCAGGAACGGCCGGAAGCCGCCAGGCCGGAAGTGCACGCCGATCACCCGGCCACGCCCGGCCAGCGTCTGCGCGAACCCACCCCTGACCACCCCGGCGACCCTGGCGAAATCCTCGGTGATCGTGAGATTGACCGCCGGATGCGAGACGAGCTGCTGGGTGTACGGCCGCGCCAGATCCCAGGTGATGACCCAGAAGTGACCCACGAACGGCTCCAGCTCGGGCACGCACGTCAGCGGCCGGTAGTCGAAGTGCGCCACCGCTGCCCGCGGATCTAACCAGCCGCGCTGGCGCGTTTCTACAAGACGGCGGGGGCCTTCGCCGGGCATGGTGGAGACCATGACTGACATGATGCCGCTGATGACCCGCGCGGCCGAACGCACCCTCGCCCTGGTCGGCAGCCTGCGGCCGGACGAGCTGGCCCTGCGCACGCCCTGCGCCGAGTTCGACGTCAAGGCCCTGATCGCGCACCTGGAGTATGTGGCCGCGATGATGGAGTCCGCGGCCCGCAAGGAGGGGATGCCGGCCCAGCAGGAGTACCAGGGCGACCTTCCGCGGCGCGTGGAGCGGATGCTCGACGCCTGGTCCAAGCCGGAGGCGTGGGAGGGCGTCAGCGCCGGTCTCGGCCTGCCGATGACCACCCTCGCCACGATGTGCCTGGGCGACCTGGTGACGCACGGCTGGGACCTGGCCAAGGCGACCGGCCGGCCGTACGAGACCGACTCCGAGGCGGTGGAGCTGCTGATCGGCTTCATCGAGCGGATGGGGCCGATGGCCCGGCAGCAGGGCGTGTACGGCGAGCCGGTCCCGGTGCCGGACGACGCGCCCGCGCTGGACCGGATGCTCGGCCTCAGCGGCCGGGATCCGGCCTGGACACCGTGATCTCCGCCAGCCCTTCGGGCGCCTTGCCCGGGTAGAGGCCGGTCAGCAGCGTGCTCACCGTGTACAGGTGCCACGCCTGGCCGGGCTTCTTCACCACCGGGTCGGCGAACAGCGCGCGCACCTCGTCGGGGTTGACGATCGGGGTGAGCGCGTCCAGCGTGCCCAGCACCTGCTCGCGCAGCACCGAGGTCAGCGCCTCGCCCGGACTGGTCCGCCAGCTCCAGCCGCCACCGGTCTTGACCGTCGGCATGTGCGGCGGCGGCACGTGCGACCAGGGGAACCGCTTGCTCATCCCCTCGGCGAACCGCCACGCCTTCCCCTCGATGGGCACGTTCTTCAACTCAGGCGCAAATCTCAAAATAAGGGCATAAATCACCTCTTCGGAGAGGCGCCAGCCCTGGTCCAGGCTCAGCGCGGCCCGTGCGACCCGGTTGTCCAGGAACGGGCGCACCGGGTCGCCCCTGCGCAGCGACCCCGCTCGGGCGCTCGCCTGCCACCTGCCGACCTTGTACCAGATGTAGATGTGGTCCAGCGCCTCCAGCCGGTCGGCCCGCTCCTGCCACGGCCTGGCCAGCTCGCGGGCGTGCTCGTTCGCCTCGGCGGTGAACAGCTTCTCGTCCTTGCAGAAGGTGTTCGTGATCCGCCGCAGCAGCGCCTTGTCGCTCAGGTCGGTCTGCAGCAGGTTGAGGCTGCCCGCCCGCAGCGTCTCACCGCTCTGCCCCGACATGGTGGGCTTGGTGGAGTACGGCAGGTAACCCACGATCGACTCGTAGGCCGAGGTCATCCCCTCACAGGTGCGGATCGTCTCGTACGCCCTGGCCAGCGGGTGCTCGACCAGCACCGCGTCCTTCTGAGCCGTCTGCGCGGGCGCGATGACCGTGTGCTCCACCTTGAGCGCGGCGGCGATCCGCCGGGCCAGGATCACGTCGGGGTGGGTGTCCAGCCCGTTGGTCGTCACCCGGAACGGCACCCGCGCCGCGTGCAGCAGCGAGGCCAGGATCCGGGTGTCCCGCCCGCCGGTCAGCGCCAGGTTCACCGGCTGGTCCAGCCCGCGCAGCGGCGCCACGGTGGCCAGCAGCGCCTCGGCCAGCTCGTCGATCGCGGCCTTCTTCTGCCGCGCCCCGGCGGGCGCCGCCCCCGCTTCCGGCAACGGCCTCTCGGCGATGGTACGGGCGCCGCCCCTGATGCTGATCGTCGAGGACGGCCGCAGCGCCGACACCCCCAGGTAAGGGGTCTCGTCGGACAGGAAGAAGCCCTGCCTGACCATCGTCTGAAGGGCTGCCACGTCGTACTCGATCCGGTCGGAGCGCTGCGCCGCCAGATGCACCAGCAGCGCCCGGCTGCCGACGATGTGCAGGTCGGGCGTCTCGGCGTAGAAGACCGGGCAGACCCGGTTGATCGCGGTGGACGCGCTCAGCTCGCCGTCGCGGGCCAGCCAGGCGGAGAAGCAGCCGCCGACCGAGTCGTCCGGCAGCCTGGCCGCGTCGGCAGGGTCGGCGAGGTGGCCGTTGACGCCGAGCACCCGCCCGCCCGTCCCGTCGAGCAGGCCGGGGCTGCGCGAGTCGTCGGGCTCGTTGCTCCAGCCGAACAGCGACACGCCCGCGCCGTGCCACTCGCGCCCCCTGATCACCTCAGCGGGGACGGGGAAGGCACTCTCGATGGAGGCTCGCACGGTGGTCAGGACGGAGTCGGGGATGTCCCGCCGCTTGGCGGCCAGGCCCAGATAGACACGCACGGCACCCATGCCTACCGGATCGGGAGGTTCCCGACAACCGATTCATCTGGTTCATGACATCCGATCACGTCGCGAACACGGTTTGCAGTCGCTTGCGTCAAGGGCCCGGCCGACGACTTCCCGCGCGCCGTCGTACGCCATGGAGGTGGTTGACATGAAATTTCGCCCTTTAGTGGTCTTAGTGGCGTTGGTCGCGCTTGTTGTCCTGTCCGCCTGTGGAGGTCCCGGTGGGTCGGAGTCGGGCGCGACCGACCGCGCCCCGGCGGCGGTCGCCCCGGGGGAGAGCGGCGCGGGCGAGACGGGGTCGGGGACGAAACAGCGGCCAGACGCGCAGAAGCCTGCGGCGACAGCCGCTGCCGAGGACTCCCGGAACTCGGACAGCGCGAAGAACTCCCAGAAGTCGGACACCGCGAAGGACACCCAGAAGTCGGACACCGCGAAGTCGGAGGCCGCGAAGGAGAAGGACGTCGCGGCCGAGCAGATCTCCACGTTCGCCCTCGACGTGGACACCGCCTCCTACGGCTACGCCCGCCGTACCCTCGGTGAAGGGCGATGGCCCGAACCGGCCGCCGTGCGTCCCGAGGAGTTCGTCAACTCCTTCCGGCAGGACTACGCGCAGCCGTCCGACGACGGGTTCACCGTGCACGTCGACGGCGCCAGGATGCCCGCCGACGACACCGCCGTACTGCGGGTCGGGCTGCAGACCAGGGCCGCCGACGTCGCCGCGCGCCGCCCCGCCAACCTCACGTTCGTCGTGGACGTGTCCGGCTCGATGGCCGAGCCGGGCAGGCTCGACCTGGTGAAGGAGTCGCTGCACACCCTCGTCGACCAGCTCGCCCCGGGCGACCGGGTGTCGATCGTCTCCTTCAGCGACACCGCCACGCTGCGCGCCTCGATGACTCCGCTGACCGCCCGCGGCGAGTTGCACGGCGCGATCGACGAACTGGCCGTCGAAGGCTCCACCAACCTGGAGGACGGCCTGCTCACCGGATACCAGGAGGCGGCCCGCGCGTTCCGGCCCGCCGCGACGAATCGGGTCGTCCTGCTGTCCGACGGCCTCGCCAACACCGGCAACACCCAGTGGCAGACCATCCTCGACCGGGTCAAGGAGCACGCCGGACGGCAGATCGCGCTGCTGTCGGTGGGCGTGGGCAGGGACTACGGCGACGAGCTGATGGAGCAGCTCGCCGACAACGGCGACGGCGCGGCCGTGTACGTCAGCACCACCGACGAGGCCAAGAAGGTGTTCGTCGACCAGCTCCCCGCCACCATCGAGCTGCGCGCCCGCGACGCCAAGGCCCAGGTCGTCTTCAACCCGCAGGTCGTGGAGTCCTACCGGCTGCTCGGCTACGAGAACAGGGCGCTGGCCACCGAGGACTTCCGCGACGACACCCGCGACGGCGGCGAGGTCGGCCCCGGCCACTCCGTCACCGCCCTCTACTCGGTACGGCTACGCCCCGGCGCCTCAGGGCAGCTCGCCTCGGCGACCGTGCGCTGGCAGGACCCCGACACCAGGCAGCCCGCCGAGGCCAGCGGGAGCGTCGGCGCCGGCGACCTGGCCGGGGCGCTGTGGTCCAAGGCGCCGCCGCGGCTCCAGGTCGACGTGGTGGCGGCCGGGTTCGCCCTGCACCTGCGCGACAGGGAGGCGTTCGGGCTCGACCTGGGGTCGCTGGGCGAGCACGCCGCCCGGCTGGCCAAGACGACCGAGGACCCGATGGTCTCCGAACTGGCCGACCTGATCGGCAAGGCCCGCTCAGCCGCCTGAACCGCGCCGGGCCGCCGCTCCCGCGGAGGCCCGGCGGGCGGTCAGCGCCTGCCGTACCGCTGGTTGAACCGCTCCACCCGGCCCTCGGTGTCCACGATCCGGCCCCGGCCGGTGTAGAAGGGGTGGCTCGCGGACGAGACGTCGACATCGACGACGGGGTAGACCCGGCCGTCGGTCCACTCGATCGTCCGGTCGCCGGTCCTGGTCGAGCGGGTCAGGAACGCGTAGTCCGCGCTCGGGTCCCTGAAGACGACCGGACGGTACTCGGGGTGCAGACTCTTCCTCATCGTTCCTCCCTGAACTCCACGTGCCGGCGGACGGCCGGGTCGTACTTGCGCAGCGACATCCGATCCGGGTCGTTGCGTCGGCTCTTGGTGGTCACGTACGTGTATCCGGTCCCCGCGGTGGACCGCAGCTTCACCACGGGCCGCAGATCGTTCCTGGCCACACACGCCTCCTCGGTCGGAAATGGTTTTCATCCCAACTCGGGCGCGGCACGATTCATTCCCGTACGCGCCGGCCTCCGAAGTCCGATACACTGGCGTGGTGCCCGATGGGGCGCGGCGGGGCTATAGCGCAGTTGGTAGCGCACCTCCATGGCATGGAGGGGGTCAGGAGTTCGAGTCTCCTTAGCTCCACATCTGAGATCCCGTTCGATCACCATGATCGCGCGGGATCTTCGCCGTTGTGCGGGTGTTTCGGGGCGCCCGGGAGCCTCCTCCGCTACGGGATCGGTGGCGCGCAAGCGGTGAGGCTCTCCAGGTGGCGGCGGAGTACGCGGAGTAGCGTGGTGTCGTCTATCCGGTCCGGGTGGAGGATCGCCTCTACGGTCAGGCCGTCGAGCAGGGCGCACAGGCGCTCGACCTCCAGGGCCACATCGGTTCCGGCGGGTAGCCGCCCGAGGCGGTGGCCGCCGTCGAATACGCGGGTGACCAGTCTGCGCATCCCATCGTGCACCTCGGCCGCGTGCGGACGGAGCTCGGGGCGGGTGCGGGCGGCCGTCGCGAAGGCCAGCCAGACCGTCGCCTCCTCGCGCCGCGGCTCGTCGAGCGGAAGCAGTTCGGCCAGCAACAGCAGCGTCGCCTCCTGGCGGTTCGCGGGAGGCGGGTCGGACAGGAGCGGCTCGGCCCGCTGTTCCAGTCGCCGCGTCAGCCGCTCGCTCATCGCGCGCATCGCGAAGACCATCAGCTCGGTGTGCCCGGCGAAGTAGTGGCGGATCGAGCCGATCGCCAGCCCGGCCTCCTCGGCCACGTTGCGCAGGGACGCCTGCTCCAGCCCGTCCCGCCGGACGACGGCGAACACCGCCTCGACGACGGCGTCACGGCGGGCTTCGGGATCCACGACTTTCGGCACGTTGTCTTTATAGCACGCCCCTGCTAATTTATTTGGCATGGACGTGCTAAATAACTGGTGGCCGGTGATCGTCGCGGGGCTCGTGGTGTACGTCGTGGTCAGGCGCATGGTCGGTGAGCCGCTCAACGCGAAGGACGTCTTCGTGCCCCCGGTGATCATGCTCGCGCTCGGCGTGCGCGCCCTCACCGAGGTCTCCCTCACCGGGACGGACCTGTTCTGGATCGTCGCCGGTTCCCTGGTCGGCGTCGTGTTCGGCGCGGTCAGGGCCTCGACGACCGTGCTGTTCGAGCGCGACGGCGCGCTCTGGCAGCGCTACACCTGGCGCACGCTCGCCGTCTGGGCGCTGTCGCTCGCCGCCGGATTCGGGGTGGGGCTGCTGGGGGTCAGGTTCGGCCTGCACGCCGAGGCCAGGCCGATCCCGCTGTCGATCGGGGTGGGGCTGCTGGGCGAGGCGATGGTCATCGGGGTGCGCGGGCGGGCGGCCGGCGTGCCGTACGCGCGGGATCGCGGTCGTTGACGGAGCCTGGTCTACTGGAACTAAGTTTCAGTACCCGATCTCCGTGGAGTGTCCGCGATGCCCGAGAACCTGATCTTCCGCCTGCCGCCGACGTTCGAGACGGTGGAGGAGGAACGGCAGCACCGCAAGGAGCGGCTCACCGCCGCGCTGCGGATCTTCGGCAAGTTCGGCTTCGAGGAGGGCGTCGCCGGGCACATCACCGCCCGCGACCCCGAGCGGACCGACCACTTCTGGGTCAACCCGTTCGGCATGTCGTTCAAGCACGTCACGGTCGGCGACCTCATCCTCGTCAACCACCAGGGCCAGGTCGTCGAGGGCCGCTACCACGTCAACGAGGCCGCCTTCGCCATCCACTCCCAGGTGCACCAGGCCAGGCCCGACGTCGTCGCCGCCGCGCACAGCCACTCGGTGCACGGGCGCGCGCTGTCCGCGCTCGGCCACGTCATCGAGCCGATCACCCAGGACGCCTGCGCCTTCTACCAGGACAACGCGCTGTTCGACGACTACACCGGCGTGGTGACCGACCTGGAGGAGGGCAAGCGCATCGCCGCCGCGCTGGGCGAGCGCAAGGCCGTCGTGCTGCGCAACCACGGCCTGCTCACGGTGGGCACCACGGTGGACGCGGCGGCCTGGTGGTTCATCACCATGGAGCGCTCGGCCCAGGTCCAGCTGCTGGCGAAGGCGGCGGGCCAGGTGGTGCCGATCGAGCACGACAACGCCGTGCTCACCCACCAGCAGATCGGCAACGACCTGGTCGGCTGGATCAACTACCAGCCGCTGCACGACCAGATCATCCGCGAGCAGCCCGACCTGTTCGGCTGAGCACCCGGAACGTCTGGCGGTAGGCCAGGGGCGTGACGCCGACGGCGGCGTGCAGGTGTTGCCTGAGGGAGACGGCGCTGCCGAATCCCGCGCCCCTCGCCACCTGCTCCACCCCCAGGTCGGTGGTCTCCAGTAGGTGACGGGCGTGCTCCACGCGCTGCCCGATCAGCCACTGCGCCGGGCTCAGCCCGGTCTCCTCGCGAAAGCGCCTGGTGAAGGTGCGCACGCTCATCCTGGCGTGCCCGGCCAGGGCGGCCAGGTCCAGCGGCTCGCCCAGGCGCTCCAGCATCCACGACCGGGTCGCCGCCGTGCTCGACTCCGGCGAGCCGGGGACGGGTCGCTCGATGTACTGCGCCTGGCCGCCCTCCCGCCACGGCGGCATCACGCACCGTCTGGCGGTGCTGTTGGCCACCGCGCTGCCGTGGTCGCGCCGTACCAGGTGCAGGCACAGGTCGAGGCCCGCCGCCACGCCGGCCGAGGTGAGCAGGTCGCCGTCGTCGACGAACAGGACGTCGGGGTCGAGCCGGACCTTGGGGTACAGCGCCGCGAAACGGGCGCAGTTGCGCCAGTGGGTGGTGGCCGGGCGGCCGTCCAGCAGCCCGGCGGCGGCCAGCACGAACGCGCCGGTGCAGATGGACACGATCCTGGCGTGCCCGGCGGCCTCGCGCAGCGCGTCGCGTACCGGCGCGGCCAGCGTGCCCTCGGTGAACGGCGGCCCGCTGTGGATGCCGGGCACGATCACCGTGTCGGCGCTGTCCAGCAGCTCCAGGCCGTGGTCGGGCAGCACGCTGTAGCCCGCCGACGAGCGCACCGGCAGCCCGCCGGGCGAGCAGGTCCGCACGCTGTACAGCCGCTCCCCGCCGGACTCGGCCACCCGGAACACCTGACCCGGCACCCCGAGGTCGAGCGTGGCGAAGTCGTCGAGGACAAGGACCGCGATCCGGTGCATGGCCGGATTCTTGCAGATATTGGCTAACCGGCCGCTCGCGGAGGCAGATCCGGAAACCGGATGATTTCCTCCATGACCGCCCAGACCACCGACCGCCGCCGCAGGCTGCACCGAGCCTGGCTGGTCGCCGCCGTCGCCTTCGTGGCAATTCTCGGCGCCGCCGGATTCCGCGCCACCCCCGCCGTCCTGATCACCCCGCTGGAGCAGGAGTTCGGCTGGACCCGCGGCACCATCTCGCTGGCCGTCTCGGTCAACCTCGTCCTGTACGGCCTGACCGCCCCCTTCGCGGCCGCCCTCATGGACCGCTTCGGCATGCGCCGCGTCGTTTCCTTCGCCCTGCTGCTGGTCGCCGTGGGCAGCGGCCTGACCGTCTTCATGGGCGCGAGCTGGCAGCTCGTGCTGTGCTGGGGCGTGCTGGTGGGCCTGGGCACCGGGTCGATGGCGCTGGTGTTCGTGGCCACGGTCACCGACCGCTGGTTCGTCCGGCATCGCGGCATCGTGACCGGCCTGCTCACCGCGGCCGGAGCCACCGGGCAGCTCGTCTTCCTGCCCGTGCTGGCCTGGCTGGCCGAAGGGCCCGGCTGGCGGGCCGCCTCCCTCACGGTCAGCGGGGCCGCGCTGGTCGTCGTGCCGCTGGTGTGGTGGCTGCTGCGCGACCACCCCGAAGACGTCGGCACCACCGCGCTCGGCGCCGAGCCGGGCCGCGTCAGCCGTATCAGGCCGCCCGCCGAGAACGCGGCGGTCAGGGCGCTCACGGTGCTCAGGAGCGCGGCCGGGACGCGCCCCTTCTGGTTCCTCGCGGGCGGCTTCGCGATCTGCGGGGCCAGCACGAACGGTCTGGTCGGCACCCACTTCATCCCCGCCGCCCACGACCACGGCATGCCGCAGGCCACCGCGGCGTGGCTGCTCGCGCTCATCGGGATCTTCGACATCGCCGGCACCGTCCTGTCCGGCTGGCTCAGCGACCGGATCGACCCGAAGATCCTGCTCGTCGTCTACTACGTGCTGCGCGGACTGAGCCTGATGGTGCTGCCGAGCCTGTTCACGGCCGACGCCGAGCCGAGCATGCTGATCTTCATCATCTTCTACGGGCTCGACTGGGTCGCGACCGTGCCACCGACGGTCGCGCTCTGCCGCCGCGTCTACGGCGCGGACGGGGCGGTCGTGTTCGGCTGGGTCTTCGGCTCCCACCAGGTCGGCGCCGCGATCGCCGCGGTCGCCGCCGGGCTCACCCGCGACCACCTGGGCGGATACGACCTGGCCTGGTACGGCGCGGGCGTCCTGTGTCTGCTGGCGGCGGGCATGTCCCTGGCCATCCGGCATGCTGGACAGCGTGAACGAGTCTGAGCTGCGGGTCCTCCCCCTGGTCGTGCGGATCGAACGGGCGACGCCCCCCGAGCGCACCGACGCCCTGGAGGCGGCCGCGATGGCCGTCCTCAGCCTCCTCGACGACCCGGGGGAGTGGGCCGAGGAGGTCGGCGTGTGGGAGTCGACGGGGAAGATCCGCAAGGTGGTGCGCCGGGCGCGCGGCGCGGAGTGGCGGCGGGTGCTGGCCCTGCCGGGCCGTACCCTCGAGCACGGTGGCGCGGAGGTGCGGGTGCATCCGCCTGTTCCGCTTGACGACTGGCCGAAGGACCTGTCGAGGCTGCAGGTGTCGGGGACGGAGCTCGTCGACGCGCACGAGCCGCCGCCCGCCGAGCCGCCGATCCTGTGGCTCAACCCCGAGCTGACCATGTCGGCGGGCAAGGCGATGGCCCAGGCCGGGCACGCGGCGCAGCTCGCCTGGTGGGCCAGCTCCCCGAGCGCGCGGGAGAGCTGGCGGGCGGCCGGTCTGCGGGTGGCCGTGCGCATCGCCGAAGCCCACCGGTTCAGGGAACTGGTGGACGCCGGGATGCCGGTGGTCCGCGACGCCGGGTTCACCGAGATCGCGCCGGGCTCGTGCACGCTGGTGGCCGACGCGCCCTGGCTGCGCGGCCGGGCGGTCAGATCGTGATGACGTCGGCGTAGACCCCGCCCTCCGGGGTGAGCCGGTGCGGCCCGGGGCTGTCGTAGACGACCATGAGCCGCCCGTCCTCCAGCACCGCCAGCCCCTCCGGATGGTCGCACCCCGCCCCGAACGGCAGGTCCGTCACCGGCTCCAGCTCCACGGCCGGCACCACCGAGCGGCTGCCGGGCGCCCGCCAGCGCACCACCCGCACGGGCCCGTCCAGATGCATGGTCGGCCCGGCGAGCAGCAGCAGGTCCTCCCCGTCCGGACACAGGTCCCGCACCCCCAGCCCGTCCAGATCGAGGAAGTTCGTCTGGTACGGCGCCGCGACCCGCAACCGGTGCGGATCCCTCGGATCGGTCTCCGTCGTGATCTCCAGCACCACCGCCCACCCCCGCAGCACCGGCCCGCGCAACCCGAGGAAGATCCGATCGCCCACCATGGCGATGCCCTCGAGGTCGAACCCGTTGTCCTTGCCCGGCAGCGCGAGGAACGGCGCCAGGTGCGGATCCTCGGCCACCAGGTCGGCCACGTTGCGTCCGGGGCCGCTCAGGATGGCCGCGGTGCGCCCGTCCACCGTCCTGGCGGGGGCGTTGGTCGCCGGGTCGAGCGGGAGCCGTACCAGGATGAAGCGGTTCTCCTCGCGCAGCACCGTGGACAGGCGGCGGCGGGCCTTGTTCGGGTCGGGGGATTTGACCCGCTTGCGTTTGAGGCTGTGCGAGCCGACCAGCCACAGGTAGCCGCCGGAGCGGGCCAGCCCCTCGATGTCGGCCTCCTCGTCGGGGCCGGCGGGCAGGTCGACGTAGTCGGCGAGGCGGAAGCTGCGCTGGTGGTCGTAGCGCTCGCCGTTCCAGGTGAGGTACTCGACGGTGGCCGTCTCGTCGCCGGCGACCCAGAGGCCGTCGCCCTCGCGCCGCAGAGCGGACAGGTTCGTGTGGGTACGCGCCTGCCTGGCGAGGTGGTCGAAGCGGAGCTCAACCTGTTGGTTCACCCAGCCATCATTCCACTTCGCCAGGTTCGTACACGGATTGGCGCGATATGTCGTACGCTCCCGATCGTGCTCGATGGGGAGGCTGGGACCGTGGGTTCCCGTGGGACCGCGGTCCCTACGCAAGAGAAGACCGCGACTGGGCGGCCGAAGGTCACTGCTTCTCCCGTCAAGCGCTCCCGCATAGGCGATCTGCCGATGCGGGTGATCTACCGGGTGCTCGCACTGGCGGTCGCGGCGGTGGTGGCTGCCGTGGCCGTGCTGGTGATGGTGCTTCCCGGAGGTTCCGGCGAGGTCGCGGCCCGGCCGGTCGCCGCGCCATCGGCCGTGCCGTCCTCGCCGGCGCCGCCCGCACCCACGGCCTCGCCGTCGGTGTCGCCCTCGATGTCGCCCTCGGTTTCGCCGTCCGCGACGCCGTCTCCCGGGTCCACGATCGCGCCCGGGTACACCCCGATGGAGGCGCTGCGCGCCGATCCCCGGGTACCCGCGCTGCCCGCCAGGATCAAGGCCAAGGCGCTGCCGGGCCGTGTGATCAAGACCAGGGGCTCGATCAGGGACGCCCGTTCCGGCCTGCGGGTGCCCAGGCTGCGCGCCCCGTGGAAGGTGTTCGGGCCCGCGCCGTTCGCCACCAGGCAGGTGCTGCCGAAGGTCAAGAGCGCCGGGCCGCGCGGCATGGTGGTCACCTGCCCTGTGCCGATCGAGGCCCAGCGCTCGCCCCGGGACACCGCCCAGCTCGCCGCCCGCTGGACGCTCAACCACCACCCCAAGGGCTCCAAGATCCGCTGGGTGTCCTCCAAGCGGATCGCCAAGGGCTGGGCGCTGGTCTACCGGGTGACGTACGGCAAGCGCTCCTCGATGGCCGCGGTCGCCGTTCTCCAGACGCGTAAAACCAAGCCCGCGCTGGTGTTCGTCACCGTTCCCGACACCCAGCGCAAGCGCTGGGCGGACATCCGGCGCGTGGTTTCCGACGTGCGTGTTCTAGGCTAAGAGCGGATCATGAGTGCGGCGATGTGTGGGGGAGTGACGCCGTGGAACGCTCGGGGACGCCGCAGGAGCCTGACCGGAAGAAGGGCATGTCCAAGCCCTGGCGCGCGGAGGGGCTGCCGAAGGGCGGCGCTCCGGGAGGCCGCCCGAAGATCAACTGGTGGCGGTTCGTCATCACGCTCGTGGTGGTCTACGCCGCGTTCTTCGTGATCTCCTCCTTCTTCGACGCCGAGGCGCCCGAGACGGTGTCCTACACGCAGTTCACCTCGCAGATCGCCTCGGGCAACGTCAAGAGCATCTACTCCAAGGGCTACACGATCCAGGGCGAGCTGAAGCAGGCCGCCAAGGACCCCGACAGCGAGAACAAGAGCTACACGGAGTTCGTCACCGAGATTCCGATCTTCGCCAACCAGGACCAGCTCGACCAGCAGCTCAAGGCCCAGGGCGTCAAGGTTCAGGCCGAGTCGCCGGTGGAGAGCCGCGGCCTGTTCCTGAACCTGCTGCTCTCCCTGCTGCCGGTGCTGCTCCTGGTCGGGCTCTGGATCTGGATCATGCGGCGCGGCGCCAGCATGATGGGCGGCGGCGGGCTCGGCGGCCTCGGCAAGTCCAAGTCGGCCAAACCCGTCGAGACCCACAAGGTCAGGGTCAACTTCGACGACGTGGCCGGCATCGACGAGGTGGAGAACGAGCTCGTCGAGATCGTCGACTACCTCAAGGAGCCGGACAAGTACCGCAGGCTGGGCGCGAAACTGCCCAAGGGCGTGCTGCTCGCCGGGCCGCCCGGCACCGGCAAGACGCTGCTGGCCAAGGCTGTCGCGGGCGAGGCCAACGTGCCGTTCTTCTCCGCCAGCGCCTCGGAGTTCATCGAGATGATCGTCGGCGTGGGCGCCTCCCGGGTGCGTGACCTGTTCGACGAGGCGCGCAAGGCGGCCCCCTCGATCGTGTTCATCGACGAGATCGACGCCATCGGCCGGGCCCGTGGCGGGGCTGGCGGGATCGGCGGTCACGACGAGCGGGAGCAGACGCTCAACCAGATCCTCACCGAGATGGACGGCTTCTCCGGGACCGAGGGCGTCATCGTGATCGGCGCGACCAACCGGCCCGAGGTCCTCGATCCCGCGCTGCTGCGGCCCGGCCGGTTCGACCGTACGGTCATGGTGGCCGCGCCGGACGCGGCGGGCCGTACCGCGATCCTCCAGGTGCACACCCGCGGCGTGCCGCTGGCCGGCGACGTCAACCTCGAACAGCTCGCCAAGACCGCGCCCGGCATGACCGGCGCCGACCTGGCCAACCTGGTCAACGAGGCGGCCCTGCTGGCCGCCAAGCGGGGCAAGGACAAGGTCGACCGGGCCGACTTCGCCGACGCGCTGGAGAAGCTGCAGCTCGGCACCGCCCGCTCGATCGTGATGCCGGAGGAGGAGCGCACCAGGACCGCCTACCACGAGGCGGGGCACGCGCTGCTGGGCATGCTGCAGCCGGGCGCCGACCCGGTCCGGAAGATCTCCATCATCCCGCGCGGCCGGGCGCTCGGCGTCACGCTGTCCACGCCGGACACCGACCGCTACGCCTACGACGAGACCTACCTGCGCGGGCGCATCATCGGCGCGCTCGGCGGGATGGCCGCCGAGCAGGTCATCTACGGCGTGATCACCACGGGCGCGGAGAACGACCTGGAGCAGGTCACCATGATCGCCCGCGGCATGGTCGGCCGCTGGGGCATGTCGGAGAAGGTCGGGCCGCTGACCATCCTGCCCAGTGACGGCCAGCCGCAGGCCGCCCAGGACACGCTGGCCACGGTGGACGCCGAGACGCGGCGGATCGTCGACGAGTGCTACGAGGTCGCGGTACGGGTGCTCAACGAGAACCGGGACCGGCTGGAGGCGATCGTCACCGCCCTGCTGGAGCAGGAGACGCTCGACGAGGCGGGCGCGTACATGGCGGCGGGCCTGCCGCGCACCAGCCGCCACGCGATCGACTCGGCGCAGCCGAGCCTCAACGGCGCGGAGCAGGCGCCGAGCCCCAACGGATCGGCCAAGGACTCATCCGGCTGAGCCCATCCGGGACCTCGGGATGACCCGCGCTCCATGAGAACGGGACTGCGGGCGGGACAGGCTCGTCGGCATGACAACCGAGACGATCACTGCGCGCCGGTCCCGGCGCGAGACCGCCTGCACCGCGCTGGCGGCGCTGTTCCTCCTGCTGTCGGCCGCCCAGATCGTGCTGGCCGCGGCGGGCGCCTTCGGGCTCGGCTGGGACGGGCACGGCTTCGCCAACGCGCTGGCCATGTTCGTGGTCGGCGTGCTGCTGTTCATCGCCACCTTGGTGGCCAAGGGCGGCTGGAAGCGCATCCTGGCGGCGCTGCTCCTGCTCGTGGTGATGGACGTGCAGGGACGCATCGGCGCGTACGCGCTGGAGACCCCCGTTCTGGGGATCTTCCACGGCGTGGGCGCGCTGGTCATCATCGGCCTCGGCGGGCACCTGCTGCATGCCTCCCGCCGCCGCTGACCAGCCAGGGTCCCGGTTAATCGGGACCCTGGCCCCATTGCCCAATATCCGGAAATACCCAACTATGTTGTGGTGCGCGCGGATCCGTCGAGATGGCCATGGGTGATCCCGTTGATCTCCCTCGTGGCGTCGGTGACGGGCCTGCTGTGGAGCTCGGACGCGGCGGACACCGGCTACCTGCTGATGAGCTGCGTGGCCGGGATGACCTACCCGGTGGTCGGCGCGCTGATCGTGACGCGCCGGCCGAAAGACGTGATCGGCATCCTGTTCTGCCTGGCCGGCATCGGCATGGCGCTGCAGGCGCTGGCCGGCGGCTACGCCTCCTACGGCCAGGCGCACGGCTGGCCGGGCACCGGGCTGGCCGCCTGGTGCGTCAACTGGGTCTGGTTGCTCGGCTTCGGCCCGCTCCTGCTGCTGCCGCTGCTGCTGCCCGACGGCCGCCTGCCCTCGCCGCGCTGGCGGCCCGTCCTGCGGCTGCTGGTGGGCGCGATGGCGCTGCTCCAGCTCGGGCTCATGGTCCGCGACCGTACCTGGCTGTGGGGCGTCGAATGGCCCAACCCCTACGGCTTCCTGCCCACCGGGGTGGTCGCCGCCGCGTTCATCGTGGTCGGCGTCGGGGCCAGCGTGTCCGGGGCCGTCGCGCTGGCCGTCCGGGTACGGCAGGCCGACAACCGCCGCCAGCTCATGCCCGTCCTCGCCGCCGCGTCCGCCTTCGCCGTGAGCACCCTGCTCGACGCCGCCTTCGGCTCCCCCGGCTGGTCGCCGGTGATGTGGGTGCAGATGCTCACCGTGCCGCTGCTGCCGATCGCCGCCGCCGTGTCGATCTTCCGCTACCGGCTGTTCGACATCGAGGTGATGCTGCGCCGCACGGTCGTGTACGTGGTCGTGACCGGCCTCCTGCTCGGCGCGTACCTCGCCACGGCGACCGCCCTGCACGGCCTGATCGCCCCGGGGATCGTCGAGCCGCTGGTCGCCACCGCCGTGGTCGCGGTGGCGTTCGCGCCGGTCAGGGACGCCGTGCAGCAGGCTGTCGCGCGGCTGCTGTTCGGCAGCAGGGGCGACCCGAACTCGGCGCTGTCGCGGCTCGGCCAGCAGCTCCGGGCGTCGGTCGGCACCAGCGGGCTGCTGGACGGGACAGCCGAGACGGTGGCGCGCACGCTGCGGCTGCCGGGCGTGACCATCGTGGACGCGGCGGGCGAGGAGGTGTCCGGCTTCGGTGAGGTGCCCGCCGTGGCCGTACGGGTCCCGCTGCTCGCGGGCGGGCGCAGGGAGGGAGAGTTGCGCGCGGCGGCCCGCGCGCCCGGCGAGAGCATGTCCAGGGCCGACCTGGCGGTGCTCGACGAGCTGGCCGGGCACCTGGCCGTGGGACTCGCCGCGGTACGGCTGGCCGCCGAGGTGCAGACGTCCAGGGAACGGCTGGTGATCGCACGCGAGGAGGAGCGCAGGCGGCTCAGGCGCGACCTGCACGACGGCCTCGGCCCCGGCCTGGCCGCCATCGGGGTACGGCTGAACCTCATCGAGGCCACCGCGCCGCCCGAACTGCGCGGCGGCCTGGCCGAGGTGCGCGCGCTCACCCAGGGGCTGGTCGGCGACGTACGGCGGGTCGTGCACGACCTGCGCCCGCCCGCCCTCGACGAACTGGGCCTGGAGGGCGCGCTGGACGACCTGGCGCTGGCCGCCGACGGCGTCCGGGTGGAGGTGCGCGATCCGCTGCCGGAACTGTCGGCGGCGGTGGGCGCGGCGGCGTACTGGATCGCCAAGGAGGCGCTGGCCAACGCGCTCAAGCACGCCCAGGCCACGAGCGTGACGATCGCGCTGGGGCTGCGCGGCGGGAAGCTGGTGCTGACAGTGAGGGACGACGGTATCGGGTTCGCCGAACCCGTCACCGAGGGAGTGGGTTCGGTGAGCATGAGAGAACGGGCCGCGGAGATCGGCGGCAGCATGCGCCGCACGTCCGCGCCGGGCGCGGGCACGACCGTCGAGGCGGTGCTTCCGCTGTGAGGGTCCTGCTGGTGGACGACCATCCCATGCTCAGGCACGGGTTGCGGGCGCTGCTGGAGCAACTCGGCGGCATCGAGGTGGTGGGCGAGGCGGGCGACGGCGCCGAAGGGGTGGCGATGGCGCTCGCCCTCGACCCCGACGTGGTCGTGATGGATCTGATGATGCCGGGCACCTCCGGGCTCGACGCCACCAGGCAGCTCATCGACCAGCGGCCCGACCTGGGCATCCTGGTGCTCACCATGAGCGAGGACGACGCCTCCGTCTTCGCCGCGCTGCGCGCCGGAGCGCGCGGCTACGTGCTCAAGGGCACCGACGGCGACGACTTCATCGCGGCCGTCCGCGCGGTCGCCAGAGGAGAGGCGGTGTACGGCGCGGCCGTGGCCAGGCGGATCCGCCGCTTCCTCACCTCCGGGCCGGGCGGCGGGCCGTTCCCCGAGCTGACCAACCGGGAGCGGGAGGTGCTCGACCTGCTCGCCTCGGGCCGGACCAACGCCGAGATCGCCAGGACCCTGTTCCTCAGCCACAAGACCGTCAAGAACCACCTGACCTCGGTGTTCGCCAAGCTCCAGGTGGCCGATCGGGCACAGGCGGTGGTCCGGGCCCGCCAGGCGGGCCTGGGGGATCCGCTATAGCCCTGCCCTTCTCCGGGCCGCACGGGCGGCCCTGGCCGGTGACGCCGGTAGGCTGGGGCGATGATCGTGCTCGCCTCAGCCTCAGCCGCCCGCCTCGCCCTGCTGCGCGGCGCCGGGCTCGATCCCAAGGTGATCGTCAGCGGCGTCGACGAGGACGCGGTGACCGCCCACTCGCCCGCCGCGCTCAGCCTCACACTGGCCAAGGCGAAGGCCGCCAAGGTCGCCGCCGACCTGTCGGAGGGCCTGGTGATCGGCTGCGACTCGCTCCTGGAGCTGGACGGCCGCCCGTACGGCAAGCCCGCCTCCGCGCAGGAGGCGATCGAGCGCTGGCGGATGATGCGCGGCAGGACCGGGCGGCTGGTCACCGGCCACTGCGTGATCGACGTGGCCGCGGGCCGGGAGGCGGCCCAGGTCGCCTCGACCGTGGTGCGCTTCGGCATGCCCTCCGAGGAGGAGATCGCCGCCTACGTCGCCAGTGGCGAACCACTGCACATGGCGGGCGGGTTCTCGATCGAGGGACGCGGCGGCTGGTTCGTCGAAAGCATCGACGGCGACCACGGCAATGTGCTCGGCATCTCGCTGCCGCTGCTGCGCGACCTGTTCGACGAACTCGGCTACGCGGTCACGGCGCTCTGGCGCTAGATTTCCTGGCATGCGATCTCTGCGGCACTTCGCCGGTGGTGTCGGCTTCTTCTTCCAGGGCGTGGGCTGGGTGGCCAGGAACCCGCGCTGGTGGCTCTTCGGGCTGATCCCGGCCCTGATCGCGTTCGCGCTGTACCTCGCCGCGCTGATCTTCCTCGGCAACCAGGCCGGGGACCTCGCGGGCTTCCTGACGCCGTTCGCCGACGGCTGGGCCGAGGGCTGGCGCACGTTCTTCAGGGCCACGGTCGGCGTCATGCTCTTCCTGGGCGGCCTCGCGCTGGCCGTCGTCACCTTCACCGCGGTGACGCTGCTCATCGGCGAGCCGTTCTACGAGAAGCTCTCCGCGAAGGTCGACGAACTGCCCGGCGCGGTCGAGCAGCCCTGGTGGCGTACGCTGCCGCGCTCGATCAAGGACAGCCTGGTGACGCTGGGCTACGTGCTGATGTTCAGCATCCCGCTGTTCGCGCTGGGCTTCGTGCCGGTGCTCGGGCAGACGGTCGTGCCGGTGCTCGGCGCGATGGTGTCCGGCTTCTTCCTCACCGTCGAGCTGACCACGCTGGCGATGGAACGGCGCGGCCTGCCGCGCAAGGAACGCTTCGCGCTGCTGCGCGCCAACAAGGCGCCCGCGCTGGGGTTCGGCGTGGCGGTGTTCCTGCTGTTCCTGATCCCGCTGGTGGCCGTGTTCGCGATGCCCGCCGCGGTCGCGGGCGCAGCCCTCATGGTCCGAGTACGGCTCGCGCCTGGGCAGGCTGCTCCGCCCACCCTGCCTCCGGGACAGGCCCCGCCCACCTTGCCTCCTGGGCAGGCCCCGCCCGCGCCGGGTCCTGGGCAGGCGCCGTTTGCGCCGGGCCCCAGGCAGGACCCCTCCGCGCCGGTTCGTCGGCAGAGCCCGCCCCCGCCCGTCCACAGGCGGGACCAGTAGTTCCCGGGGTTATCCCCAGGCCCCCTCCTGGCCGCCCTCGCCCTCCGCCGCACCGGGCACCCTCGTGCCCATGACGACCAACATCTCCGAGCCCGGCCTCATCCTGTCCTCCCCGGCCGACGTCCTGGCCGCCGTCCCCTACCTCCTCGGCTTCCACCCGGCCGACAGCCTCATCGTGATCGGCCTGGCCGGTCCGGTCGTGGAGGTCAGCACCCGGTGGGACCTGCCACTCCAGGCGGGGTCCCTGCATCCGCTGGTGGCGCTGTTCGCCCGGGAGGGCGTCACGCACGCGATCATCGTCGGCTACGGGGCGGGCGCCCTGGTCACTCCCGCCGTCGACGAGGCCCGGCTCCTCGCCGGGCGGGCCGGGGTCGCGGTCTGCGAGGCGCTGCGCGCGCACGGCGGGCGCTACTGGTCCTACCTGTGCGACTGCTGCGCCCCCGAAGGCACTCCCTTCGACGTCTCGGCCAGTCGCGTGGCCGCGGCCGCCACCGTGCAGGGGCTGGTCGCGCTGCCCGACCGAGGAAGCCTGGAACGCGTCGTCGAACCGCTCGCCGGGCCGGTGCGCCTGTCGATGCGCGGGGCCACGGCCGCAGCCGTCGACGAGCTGCGCGCCGGACTGACCGCCGCTCCCGACGCCGAAACCTTCGCCCGCACCTTCATCACGGACGGCCTCACCCGGGTCCGCGCCGCCGCGCACACCTACGCGACCGGGGGCCGGATCGACGACCGGGAGGCCGCCAGGCTGGGTCTCGACCTGGCGGTGATCCGGGTACGCGACGAGGCGTGGACACTCATCGACGACTCCCTTCCACGCGCCCACGTGGCCCTGTGGAAGGACCTGACACGCAGGCTGGAGCCCCGGTTCGCGCCGCCCGCCGCGTCGCTGCTGGGGGTGGCCGCCTGGCAGGCGGGCGACTGCGCGCTGGCCTCGATCGCGCTGGGGCGGGCACTGTCGATCGATCCCGCCTACTCCATGGCGACCCTGCTGACCCACGCCCTTGGCCACCTGCTGTCCCCCAAGGCGCTCCGCGAGCGCATGCCCACCCCGGCGGACCTCGACGCGGCCATGGGCGAGCCCCGAGCCGCCTGGCTCCTGCCCCTGGTCCAGCTACTCGACGATCCAGCAGATCAGCCGCATACGTCCTGAGCTTCGTTCGTGGGCGGTGGTCCGGCCGTCGGGTGACTGACTCCAGCCGCGACAGGGGCTCGCCGAGATGCGGGTCGTCGCCTTCAGGTCGGCCAGTGTGGGTTCGATGCCGGGGCGGCGCGCATAGCCGGAGAGCGACCGAGTGTCTGATCGAGGTTGCCGTCCTTGGTATTTCTTTGCCGGATTGGCAATAGGGTTTGCGGAATTGGGCGGTGATGTCGCATGGTGGCCGTGGAGGTGGTCTCGGTGACTGATCAGCTGAGGGACGGCTACGACGTGGTGGTGGTCGGCGGTGGCGCCGCTGGGTTGAGCGGGGCGTTGATGTTGGCCCGGGCGCGGAGGTCGGTGGTGGTGATCGACGCGGGAGCCCCGCGCAACGCCCCGGCTGCGGCTGTGCACGGGCTGCTGGGCCAGGACGGGATCCGGCCGGCCGAGTTGCTGAAGCGCGGCCGGGCGGAAGTCCGCCGCTACGGCGGTCACGTGGTGCCCGGCGAGGTCAGAGCCGTGACTCGCGGGGGCGACGGGGGTGTGGCTCGCGGGAGCGACGGGGTCGTGGCTCGCGAGGAGAAATGGGCCGTAACTCGCGAGGGCCATGGGGAGGACATCGGGTTCGCTGTGGAGTTGGCCGACGGGCGGACGATCCGTGCGCGTCGGCTGCTGATGGTCACTGGGCTGGTCGATGAGTTGCCGGACGTACCGGGACTGCGGGAGCGGTGGGGCCGGGACGTGGTGCATTGCCCGTACTGCCACGGTTGGGAGGTCCGTGACCAGGCCATCGGTGTGCTGGCCAGCGGGCCGATGGCGGTGCATCAGGCGTTGCTGTTCCGGCAGTGGAGCGCCGATGTCACGCTGTTGTCCCACACCATGGCGCCGCCGACCGACCAGGAGGCCGAGCAGTTGGCCGCCCGCGGCATCAGGGTGGTGGGCGGCGAGGTGGCGTCCCTGGAGATCGTCGAGGACCGCCTGGTGGGAGTACGGCTGAGCGACGGCACGCTGGTCAGCCGCCAGGTGCTGGCGGTCGGGCCGCGGATGGTCGCGCGCGCCGACTTCCTGACAGAGCTCGGACTGCGACCGGCCGAGCATCCGGGAGGCGTCGGTGAGCACATCCCCGCCGACGCGGCGGGCCGTACCCAGGTGCCCGGGGTGTGGGTCGCGGGCAACGTCACCGATCTGACCGCCCAGGTCGGCACCGCCGCGGCGGCGGGCGCTGCCGCAGCGGCCCAGATCAACGCCGACCTGGTCGCCGAGGACACCCGACAGGCGGTCACCGCCTGGCGGACCCCGTTCTCGGCCAAGTCCGAAGCACGCGTCGCTGAACTGGTGCTGGGCGACCGTCGCCACGGCCTGTGGACCATGGCCTGAACCCGGTGTGAACCACGGGCTGCAGCCGCCTCGGCCTGAACCTCGGCCTGAACCTTGGCCTGAACCACGGCCTGAACCACGGCCTGAACCACGGCCTGTAGCCAAGGCCTGTAGCGACGGCCTGTAAGCACAGCCTGTAACCACGGAAGGGAATCGTTGTGTCCGAGGAATTTGACAAGGCGTACTGGGAAGGGCGTTACCGCGGCCATACCCCGGTCGGTAGTGGGCAGCCCAATCCGCAGTTGGTGGCGGAGGTCGGGGACTTCGCGCCCGGTACGGCGCTGGAGGCGGGCTGCGGGGAGGGAGCCAATGCCATCTGGCTCGCCTCGCGCGGCTGGCGGGTGACAGCGGTGGATCTCGCCTCCACCGCGCTGCACCGCGCACGCGAGCACGCCGAAACCCTCGGCACAGACGTCACCAGCAGGATCGACTGGGTACAGGCCGATCTGACCGTTTGGACACCTACCGAGGAACACTTCGACCTGGTCTGCGCCCACTATGTACACCCGGCGGCATCACGCGAGGTGCTGTTCCGACGACTGGCCGCATCAGTCGCGCCGGGCGGCACGCTGCTCATCGTCGACCACCACCCATCACACTCGCACACCTCCACGGCGCACACCTCCACCCCGCACACCTCCACCCCGCACACCTCCACCCCGCACACCTCCACGGCGCACGCCTCAGCACCAACGGTGCACATCACGGCCGAGGAGATCGCGGCCAGCCTCGACCCCGACCGGTGGGATATCGCCGTCGCCGAGGCCAGAACCAGAACGGCCACCGCCCCCCACGGCCACGAGATCACCTTCCACGACACCGTCCTACGAGCCCGCAAGCATCCATGACCCGTGGGTGGCCGGGTGGCGGTGGGGTCGTGCTCTGTCGTGCGTCTCGCAAGCGAGGAGATAGGCGGCACCGGGGGACAAGCGCCTGTTTCGTGGCTGGGTGATGAAGAGTTTGAGATCGTGCGACATATGAGTACAGATGCGGACGGCACCCTGGAGCGCGGGCCGGTCGGGCGGTGGCGTACGGCAAGCGGTACGGCGGGAGCGCTGGTCGGCGACGAGGTGGTGTTCGCCCCGGACGGCACGGGTCGGCTTTTCACCCACTCGGTCGCCTTCGGCGCGGAGACGCTGGAGTTCCGGTGGCACATGCAGGGCCGGGCGCGGTTGTGGATCCGGCTGACCGACGCCGACGCCGACGCCGACGCCGACGCCGACGCCGACGCCGACGCCGACGGAGACGAGGGCGGAAACGCCGACGGAGACAACGCCGACGGAGACGAGGACGGTGTGGTGGTCTTCATGGAGACGCGCTTTCATGACACCGACGCCGGACGGCATGTGGTGCTTGCGGAGACAGGGCGAAGCGGCTTCTGGCTCCTCCTTGACCCGCTGGAACGGATCGGCGACGACTAGGAGCACCGGGGCGTGCGGATCCCGACCTGGGGCGCCAGCTCCTCAGCCAGGGGCGGCAGGTGGTCGCGGTTACCGAGGTGAGGGTTAGGTCTGTTCGCGTTTGCGGCGTTCGTTGTAGGCGCGCATTCGGGGCGGGTAGCCCGTCAGCTGGACGTCGTACACCGGCAGGGCCAGGTCGCGGGCGACCTTGCGGATCACGGCGGGTGCTCCGACCCTGCGCCTGGTCCACTCCCCGTCGTCGGCCACCGCGACGGCCGTCGTGTCGGTGGCGAACGTCTCAGGTTCGACGTAGAACTCAACCCCGCGCCGGGACTTGGCGAAGGCGATGAGCGCTTCGATGTCGGCGTCCGTGGCCTCGCGATCGAACTTCGCGACCTTCGGCCCGCGCAATCGCCGGAGCCCGTAGCGGTCTCGCCATTTCATGCTTCCTTTTTATACCGTTCATCGGCTCCGTGCGTCGGGGCTGTTATCGGGGAGAGATCGGGGTTTCTCCGGATGCCCCCGCCGAGCCGGGACGGCACGATGAAGGTCGGATCGTCAGGACGAGGAGAAGGCATGGCAGTCATGGCAGAGGCACAGACGTCGCCGGTGACACCGGCAGGTCACGGCAAGGTGGCTCACGCGCAGCTCCGGGTCACCAACGAGGACCGCGAGCACGTGGTCGAGCACGTCAAGGCGGCGTACGCGGAGGGCAGGTTCGACAAGTACGAGTTCGACGAGCGTCTGGAGCGGGCGATGACCGCTCGCACGCACGGCGACCTGATGCCCATCATGAACGAGATCTACGGCACCTCGCATCCGCGCTGGCAGCCCGTGGCGCCGCAGGCCGTCCGCATGCCGAGGCGCTCCGGCGTACCGACCGAGAGCAACGAGCGGCTCGGCGCGGCGGCCGCGCACCTGCTGCCGGTGGCCGGACTCTTCGTGATCGGCCCCCTGATCCTGCTGCTCACGGGCGGCAAGACCTCGCCGTACATCCGCAGCCACGCCGTCGAAGCGCTGAACTTCCACCTGACCCTGCTGGGTGCCTCGATCCTGCTGCCGCTCACGATCGTCGGCGTGGTCCTCGTCCCGGTGATCTGGATGGCCGCCTTCGTCCTGGCCGTCGTCGCCGGCGTCTCGGCTCTCACGGAGAACGACTTCCGCTACCCGCTCACGCTTCGCCTGGTGAAGTAACACCCATCCGATTTCATCTCTTCTCCGGCCTCGTCCGCATTCCGGCTTCTCCTCCTTGGGAGCCGGACCAGTCGCGGGCGGGGCGGTCGCGATTCTCCACAGGTCGGATCGCAGGGTGTGCGAGGTGGTTGCCCGCCCAAGCCAGGGTGCTCGAACGTCGCCCGGAGTCCGGCGACGTGCCCAAGGCCACACGGCCAGATCATGCAGATGCTGGGAGTGCCAGGCTCTGCCGGAGCGCTTCAGCGCGGTCAGCCTCTTCGCCGGGCGACTGCCTCCGACGAACTGCTCGATATGTACCATCCGAGTGCCACCCCATCGGCGTACGAGCGCTGATGCGGACCCGCGCGCAGGCCGCGCGCTCCGCCGCCACCGGCGAGGACGGTACCGGCGAGGACGGTGCGCGGCCTGGATCATGATCTGCGCGGGTTGTTCGTGTCGACGCTCTCGGTTCGGCCGCTTTTGGGGCGTGCGTGTACGGCGGGGAAGCGGCGCGAAACGGCGAGGTCAGGCAGGCTTGCTCGGTGCTCGGTGCTCGGTGCTCGGTGCTCGGTGCTCGGTGCTCGGTGCTTCGGTGGGGTCTGGGGTTAGCGGGCGAGGACCTGGTACTTGACGGTCATGACGCCCGCGTTCGTGTTGCCGATGGTGGAGAAGGCGGCTTGGGAGAGGTCCAGGCAGCGGCCGCTGACGAACGGGCCGCGGTCGTTGATCCGGACGGTGACCGATTCGCCGGTTTTCGGGTTGATGACGCGTACCTTGCTGCCGAGTGGGAGCGTCTTGTGGGCGGCGGTCATCGCCGATGGGTTGAAGTGTTCTCCGCTGGCGGTCATTTGGGGTTCGCCGTAGTACGACGCGCCGCAGGTGCCTGAGGAGAGGACGCGCGCCTTTGGCGGGGCTGCGGCAGCCTTCGGCTTGTTCACGAGCTTCTTGGGCGGGCTCTGCACGGTGTCGGTGCCGTCCGTGCTCGAAGAATCCTTGTCGGACGAACTCTTGGGCGACGACACCTTGCCGGTCGACCGCGTGGACGACGAATCCTTGGAGGCGGACGAGGAGGACGAATCCGTGGAGGCTGTGGCGCTGGTGGAGGCTGTGGCGCTCGTGGAGGACGGGGTGCTCGAGGACTTCGATCCCGTGGACGGGGATTTGGGCGAGGGCGCTGATGTGTCGTCGGATGGTGCGCTCGTGGCGGGGGTGGGGGAGGCCGCGAGGGGCGGGGAGGCGGTGGCCAGGCCGGCGGCGTTCGTGGGGGTGTCGCCGTTCGCGACGGCGGCCCAGGCGGTGGTGGAGGCGGCGGCGACCACGGCCGCACCTGCCACCACGGTCGTCCACCTGCGCTTGCCGGGGGCCATGAGGCTGCTCATGGCGCTCTTCTGGGAGTGCTGACCCAAGGGGAACCACGGTCCTAGATCGGGGACAGGACAGAGAAGGGCCAGGCGGAAGGGGAATGGTGGGGGATGCGCGCCGGCCGATCCTGCGGCGGGGAGTGCTTGAAGCCCCGCAATGTGGACGAACATACGGGACAAAGGCACAGCAAAGACAACTTAAAGCGACATACCGTGATATATCTCACTTTGGTCACGAAAGCCCCGCAAAACCGAGAGTACGCCTTGGATCTTCAGGAAGCCCGGAGAACGACGGAATTCGCATCAGCCCAGGTCGGGGCGCTGCAGCAGGGTGCGGGAGCCGGGCGGCGAGAGTGCCGGTTGGAGATGACCGCGAACGACAGTCCCGCCCGTGCGGCGCGCTCGATGCCGCCGGTGCGGCGGTCGGTGTAATGGGCGGGGTGATCGGCTCGGGCGGCGCGGAGTTCCGGCTGCCTGGGCCTGTTCGGGTTCGCCGCGCTGTCAGCGGTCATCCTGAACAAGGCGGTGAGCCTGGTCGTGGTGCTCGCCGCCCTGCCCGTACGGCTGGCCGCCGTCGCGCTGGGCGCACTGGGCGGTCGCGATCAACCTGCTGGCCGGGAGCCTGCTGGGCGCCTGGGCGGGCTGATGCTCGGCGTGATCCCTGACCTGGTCCTCATCCCCGTCCTGGCCGCCATTCTGATGATCTCGGCGGCCAAGCGGGCCCGCCACACCCCTCCAGCGGGTCGGCCCCACCTGGGACTCGGGCGTAGCGGGCCAGGGAGACCACTGAGCAGTGCCCGGAGTAGGTCGGCAGGGTGGAGGTGGTGGCGCGGTTCAGGGCAGCAGGCGGAGGATTTCCTCGATGACGATGTTCGGCTGGTCCTGCTGAATCATGTGGCCGGACCTCTCGGCCATCACATGGCGGCCGTGGGGCAGGGACTCGGCGAAGGCCCGGTGGGCGGCCACCAGGTCGTCGTGGCGCGCAGCCTCGCCTCGCGAGCGGCTGAGGGCGCCGCTGATGACCGTGACCGGCACCGGCGGCAGGGTCCCGGGGGCGGCGCGCAGCTCGCGGAGGCCGTCCGCCAGCGCTGTGGCCTCGGCCCGGCTCGCCCGCAGCGAGCCGGGGCTGGTCAGCTCCGGCTCCGCCTCGGCCCGCATCTCGGGCGGGAACAGCTCGGCGGCCCGGCTCCCGCCGGGCAGCTTGCGGTAGCCCGCGCGCGACAGCAGTTCCATGGCGAGACAGATGCCGCGCACCAGGAGTCGGTGCTTCAGCGAGTAGTACATGTCGAGGGTCTCGTCCGCAGGGTCGATCAGCACGAGACCGGCGACCCGGGCGGGGTGGCGTGCGGCGTAGGCGCGGATGATTGGGCCGCCGAGGCTGTGGCCGACCAGCAGGTAGCGCTCGGCGCCGAGCCCGTCGAGCAGATGGCCGAGGTCCTCGGCCATGCGGCCCACGTCGCGGCGCGCCGTGTCGGGGTCGCTGCGCCCCAGGCCGGCCCGGTCGTAGGCGACGACCTTGGTGCTTGTGGCGATGCCGGCCAGGACCAGTCCCCAGTCCGCCCGCGAGCCGCCGAGTCCCGCCTCCAGGACCACGACGGGCTCACCCTCGCCCTGGCTCACGTGGTACAGCCGCCGGCCGTCCGGCAGGGTGACCCTGCCAGGGGCACCGAAGACGCTGGTGTCAGCCATGGGCGTGGACTCCTGGTTCCAGGTCCGTGCGGACCGTGCGGACGGCGGTGATGATGACGCAGGCCGCCAGCACGCCGGGTACGGCCACGGACGCCACCGCGCCGGCGGTGCCGAAGGCCCCCTCGACGACGGTCAGCAGACCCGCCCCCGTCAGCCCGCCCCCGGCCAGGGTGACGGTGAACACGGCCGCGAAGTGCCCGCGCTGGCGTGGCGCCGCCACGGACAGCCCGACCAGCGCGACCACCGGGACGATCAGCGAGGTCGCGGTCATCGCCACGAAGAACGCCGCCAGGCACAGCGCCAGGAACGGAGCGGCGGCGCCGAGCGCGATGCCGGTGGCCGAGGTGGCGACGACGATCGCGCACACCACGACGACCTTGCGCGGGTCGTTCTGGAACAGCGAGTCCAGCTTACGTCCCAGCGTGAGCAGGATGACGATGGCTCCGACGGCGTACGCGGCCATGAACAGCCCGCGCGCGCCCGCCTGCAGGCCCCAGCGCTGTTCCAGGTGGATGGCCATGAACGTGGCACCGGGCAGGAGCATCATGCCGAACACGGCGAACCCGGCCAGCATCCGCCGGATCGTGGGGATGCGGAACAGCGCCAGGAACGAGCCGGACAGCGAGCCGGGGTTGTCCTGCTCGCGCGCTCCGACGCCGGGGTCGCGCAGGCGGATCGCGGCCACGCAGCCGGCCAGGGAGACCGCGCCGAGCACGAAGAACACGACGCGCCAGTTCAGGCCGAGCCACCCGGTCAGGCCGGCGACGGCCAGCGGTCCGAGGACGCTGGCCGCCGGGCCGGCCGCGCCGTACAGGGAGAGGACGCGGCCGCGCACGTCCCGCGGGTACAGGTCGGTGAGCAGGGGTGTGTGCAGGGCGGCGACGCTGCCGTTGGCCAGGCCGTTCAGCAGGATCAGTACGCCGAGCATCCATATGCTGTCGACGAGTCCGACGGCCGCGACGCAGACGCTCCACACGAATCCGGTGGAGATGGCGATCACCGCGCGGATCGCTCTGTCGCCGGCCAGCGTGGCCATGAGGATCGGCGCGAGGCAGGCCGCCACGAGCTGTACGGCCAGCAGCGAGGCGAACGCGCCCGCCGAGACCCCCAGCGCGCGGGTGATGTCGGGCGCGAGGACGCTGAGCGCCTGGGACGCGATCATGTCGGTGATGGCCAGCAGCGAGAGCGCCGTGACCGGGTACCACCTCATGACGCGGTCACCGGCTCGAACAGGGTCGGCTTGACCTCGCCGCGCGAGTACAGCGCGGCCTGCGCGGGCAGCGAGACGCTCCACGAGCGCATGCCGTCCGGGCCGAGCGCGACGATGCGCAGCGCCGGCCCGCCCGCGACCGCGCGCCCGCCCGCGTAGTAGGTGGCGCGGAGGGACACCTGGAGCACGCCCTCGGTGTCGTCGGGCAGGACCGGTCTGCTGAGGAAGGCGCCGCCCCGGCCCGGGACGCCGGGCGCGAAGCGGTGCACCTCGCCGTAGGGCCGGTCGTCGTCCACGGCGCGTTCGACGCCGCCGAGCAGCAGGTCCGCGTCGAGAGCCTCGACCAGGTCGCGCAGTTTGTCCGGCGGCAGGTCCGTCCCGGCGACGGCGGTGCGCCAGCCCAGCCAGGCCGTGGCGTCGCGGGAGGCCGGGGTGGCGAGCCCGTCGAAGGCCAGCAGCCGGCGCAGCAGCACGCGCCGGGCGGCGGGCCAGCCCGCCACGCGTTCCGGGTCGGACGCCGCCGCGGACGCCAGCGCCGCACGCCAGCGCGGCGTGTCCGGCCACAGGTCGTCGAGCGCCCAGCCGATCACGTCCTCGGCCTGTACCTCGTAGGCGCGGGACAGCAGTTCCTCGCTGCGTTCGCCCCGGCAGGTGGAGCGGCCCGGCACGTCGTTGAAGGCGTCCGGGTGCCAGTCGCCGTCAGGGGGCGCCGTGTTGCAGTTGTGCAGGTGGCCGGAGGCGGGGTTCCACACCTCCACCAGCTCGTCCTGGGCCAGGAAGCCGTCCCACTGCTGGCTCGGGTCGAGCACGCGCGCCGAGCCGTACGGGCGCCTCGGGACCCGGCCCGTGCGCAGGTAGAAGCACTCGCCGGAGGCGTCGGCCGCGAGCAGGTTCTGCGGCGGGAAGGCGCCGAGGTCGAGCGCGGCGCGCAGCTCGCGCGCGTCGCGCGCCCGGAGCATCGTCATGAACTGCCGCTCGGTCTCTCCCGCCAGCCCCGTGTACGGCGTGCAGATCGCGTAGGCGGTGCGCCCCTCGCGCGCGACGACCGGCGAGCGCAGGCCGTTCAGCAGCACCTGGTCGGCGTCGCAGTCGTCGATCCGGTAGGCGTCGGAGACGCGCGGCCCGCCGGTGGTGACGCCCCACGCGACGTGCCTGTTGTGCGCGAGGGCCGGGAGCATCGCGCCGAGGAAGGTGAAGCCGGTGTAGTGCAGTTCCCCCGCCCTGACCGTCGCCTCGTGCAGCGCGAACGTCCCGCCGATCGGCAGGTGCGGGTCGCTGACCACGAACGTCTCGCCGGTCGCCGTACGCCACGGGCGCAGCACCCAGGCGTTGGAGCCCGGCGTGTCGTAGGCGGGCCCGGCCAGCGCGAGCTCCACCTCGGACATGACGGGCGGCAGCGCGACCCCGGCAGCTCGCAGGTCCTTCACCGCGTCGGCGGTGACCCAGTACAGCATCACGGTGAGGTTGACGCCGATCGGCAGCGCGGGCTCCAGCGGCGGCGCCCAGTCCGGGGCGAGCTCGGGGTGCTCGTCCATCCAGGCCCGCACGCCCGCGATGAACGCCTCGTAGCAGGCGCGCATCGGCTCGGGCAGACCGGCGAGGCCCTCGCGCGCCTCCTGCAGGATCCGCCAGCGGCGCTGGTTGTCGTCGCGCGGCGCGGCCGCGGGCCCGTCCACCGTGGCGAGCTCGCCGCGGACGAGCAGGTACTGCCGCAGCAGGCCGGGCAGGTCGTCCTGCGCCTGCGCGTATCCGAGACCGAAGTAGGCGGCGGGCTCGCTGTCCGCGTCGAGCAGCGGCATCCGGTACTGATCACGGACGAGCGTGACCACTCCCCAAGGGTTGTCCATGGGCCCAACTCTGGGGTGGGCACAGGCGGGAATCGTTGGCCGATCGGACAAGGATTCCGTACACCCGCTGGTCGATCGCCGTACAGCGGCAGTCAACCCGTGAGCTCAGCGGGCCGGATCAAGGCGTTGATACCTGGCGGATACACGGCTGAGCGCGCGCGGATACCCGGTGAATGCGGAGCGGACGAAAGCGGCCTCCAGAGTGGCCACGGCGTCGCGAGGGCGGCGCGCACCGTGAAGGAGTCCTCGATGCGTGCGTTGATATGCGGTCTGCTCGGCCTGGCGGTGCTGACCGGCTGCGGGGGAGACACCACCACCCCGGCGGCCGACGGCGGCAGCGCCCCGGTGGACAAGGCCCGCGAGCGGGAGAACGCCATCGCCACCTGCATGAAGCAGAAGGGGTTCCGCTACATCCCCTCGGTCAGCCGGCCCAAGAAGTCCGAGGCGGGCACCGGTGACTACGCGGCGATGAAGGAGGCCCGCGACAAGTACGGCTTCGGCGTCTTCTCCGCCTTCGTCTACCCGAACCCGGCCGGTGAGCAGGAGCCCGACGACCCCAACCGGGAGACGATCGACAGCCTCCCCGCCGCCAAGCGGCAGGCCTACACCAAGACCATGAACGAGTGCCGGGTCACCGCCCTCCAGCAGGTGGACGGCCTGAAGGTCACCTCGCTCGACGACTACCAGGAGCAGATGAGCAAGGAGATCGAGCGCATCGACAAGGAACTCGACGGCGATCCCAAGCTGGTGGAGCTCGCCGCGCCGTTCGCCGAGTGCCTGAAGTCCAAGGGTGAGCGGGTGTCCTCCGTGAGGCCGCTCGAGCTGAGTTCCCGCGGCATGGTGGTGTGGGGCGAGCAGGCCGAGCAGCTCGCCAAGAAGGGAACCGTCACGGCGGAGGCGGCCAGGCCGTACCTCGCCAAGGAGATCAAGTCGGCGCTGGTCGACCTGGAGTGCGGCAAGGACTTCTACGCCGCCTTCGTCCCGCTGAGCACCCGGCTCACCAACGAGGCCAGGGTGAAGTTCGGGTACACAGAGCAGTGACGCGCACCCCTCGCGGCAAGCTGCTGCTGGTGCTGGTGCTGGCCGTGGTCTTGGCGGTAGCGGGGGCCGGCTGGGGGGTGAGCGCCCGGTTGCGCTCCCCGGCCGACGAGGCGGCGGCGCGCAAGCCGCCCAAACCGTCGCTGGTCACCGTCGCGGTCGAGCGGCGCGAGCTGGTCAGCACCGTCGTGGTCAGCGGCACCCTGGAGTACGGCTCGCCGTACGCGGTGTCGCTGGCCGGGGTGGTGGGCGGCGGCGAGACCACCCAGCGGGCCACCCGTGCTCCCCGGCGGGGCACGATCGCGGAGGGCGCGGTGGTGATGGAGGTGAACGGGCGCCCGGTGTTCGCCTTCTCCGGCAAGGTGCCGATGCATCGCAGCCTCGTTCCCGGCGTCAGGGGGGCCGATGTCAGGCAGTTGCAGAAGGCGCTGCGCGGGATTGGGCACCGCGCGCCGGTGACCGGAGTGTTCGACCAGGCGACCATCGCCGCGGTGTCGCGCTTCTACGCCAAGCGGGGCTATGAGGCGCAGCAACCCACCTTGGAGCTGCGGCGGCAGCGCGACGACCTGCGCAGGGCCGTACAGGTGGCGCAAGAAGTGCTGGCGACCGAGCGCAAGGCGCTTGACCAGGGCTTGGACGTGCTCCCGCTGAAAGTCAGGCTCGCCAACGCCCGGCGGGATCTGCGGGAGGCCAGGCGGGCACTGGAGAGCGCGCGGGCACAGGACCACACCACCGAGGACGAGGCCAAGGTCGAGGCCGCCGAGAGCGCCGTGCGGGCGGCCGAGGAGAAGCTGCTGGCCGCCGAGCGGGAGCTCGCCCAGGCCGTCGCGACGCCCACCCCCGCGCCCAGCCCCAGCGCCCCGATCGGGCCGCCTGCCGACACCCGCCTGCCCGAACTCCGGGTCGCCAACGCGAGAGCGGACTTGGCCGCCGCCCGGTCGGCGCTGGAGCGAGTGCTGCAGGAGGCCGGGATCGCGCGGGACAAGCGGCTGACCGAACTGGGGAAGAGCGTCCGGCTGGCGCGGGAGGCCGTCGTCACCGCCGAGCAGACGCTCAGGCAGGCCAGGCAGCTCTCGCCCGTCAAGCTGAAGGTGGCCAACGCGCAGCGTGACCTGGCCGCGGCGCGGGCGCTGCTGGCCGAGTACTCCCGGACCTACGGCACCACCATCCCGCCGGGGGAGATCGTCTTCCTGCCCAAGCTGCCGGCCCGCCTCCACAAGGCGACCGTCAAGGCGGGCGAGCCGGTGGACAAGCCGATCGCCACGGTGACCGGCTCGACGTTCGTGATCTCAGGCTCGGTGGACGCGGGCGAGGCCGAGCGGCTGAAGACGGGTCTGAACGCGACCATTGAAACGGAGGCGGGCAAGACCGTCCCCGGCACGGTGACCTCCCTCGGCGGACGCGACGCGAAGGGCGCCGTGCCGGTAGTGATCACTCCTGCCTCGATGAAGGGCCTCAGGAAGCTCGCGGGCGCCCCCGTCACCGTCCGCGTGACCATCGGCGCCACCGGCAAGGAGGTGCTCGTGGTCCCCGCCGCGGCGGTCGTCACCGCCGCGGACGGCAAGGCCCGGGTGCGGGTGGAGACCGCGCCCGACCAGACCAGGGAGGTCGAGGTGCGCACCGGCCTGGCCGCCGACGGAGCCGTGGAGGTGACCGGCGACCTCAGGCCGGGCGACCAGGTGGTGATCAACAGTGCCTGAGCCGGTGATCGTGCTCGACGACCTGACCAAGGAGTTCCCTACCGAGCCCCCCGTCAGGGCACTCTCCGCCATCAACCTAAGAGTCGAAAAATCGGATTATGTCGCCATCGTCGGCCCCTCGGGGTCCGGCAAGTCCACCCTGCTCAACATGCTCGGCCTGCTCGACACACCCACGTCCGGCTCCTACCGGCTCGACGGCATCGAGACCACCACCCTGAAGGACGGCGCGCGGACCAAGGTGCGCGGCAGCCGCATCGGCTTCGTCTTCCAGTCCTTCCACCTGCTGCCGCACCGCAGCGTGCTGGAGAACGTCATGCTGGCCGAGGTCTACGGGGCGGGCCCGCGCCCGGGGCGGCGGAAGCGCGCACTGCGGGCCCTGGAGCGGGTACGGCTGTCGCACCGGGTGGACTTCCTGCCCGGCAGGATGTCCGGCGGCGAGCGGCAGCGCGCCGCCATCGCTCGCGCCCTGATGGGCGAACCGTCGCTGCTGCTCTGCGACGAACCCACCGGCAACCTCGACAGCAAGAACACCGACGCCGTGCTCGACCTGTTCGACGACCTGCGCGCCCAGGGCATGACCATCGTGGTCATCACCCACGAGAACGGGGTGAGCGACCGGGCCGGGCGCCGGGTGCGCATCACCGACGGCATCCTCACGGAGGAGTAGATGTGCACCCGCGCGACCTGCTGAACGAGGCCATGGCGGGCCTGCTGGCCCGCCCGGTGCGCTCGGCGCTGACCACGCTGGGCACCGTCCTGGGCATCACCACGCTCGTGGTCACCCTGGGCGTCGCCGCCACGGCGGGCAACCAGATCGTCGGCCGCTTCGACGAACTGACGGCCACCTCCGTCACGGTCGAAGTCCCGGAGCACCCGTTCCCCCTGGTTGACTGGGCCGACGTCGGCCGGGTGACCAGGCTGCGCGGGGTGGTCTCCGCCGCCGCCCTCGCCGAGTCGAAGCAGAGCGCCAACCTCAGCGTCCGCTCCAACGACATCGTGGACCCCACCCGGGTCACCGACCAGACCCTGACGGTGGTCGCCAGCAGCCCCGGCCTACCCGCCGCGGTCAAGGGCAGAATGATCGAGGGCCGCTACTTCGACGCCGGGCACATCGCCCGCGGCGACAAGGTCGTCGTGCTGGGCCGGCACGCGGCCAGCATGCTGGGCATCACCCGGCTGGAACGGGCCCCGGCCGTCTTCATCGGCACCCAGGCGTACACCGTCATCGGCGTGCTCGGCGACCTGAAACGCGAAAGGAGCCTCGCGAGCGCCGTCCTGCTGCCACCGGCCATCGGCAAGCGCTACGGCCTGAGCACCGTGACCCGGGTCCTGGTCAACACCGGCCTCGGCGCCGCGGAACTGATCGCCAAGCAGGCGCCGGCCGCGCTCAGCCCCGGCAATGAGGCCCTCCTCCAGGTCATCTCGCCGCCCAGCCCCACCAGAGCACGCGATGCGGTCGAAGGCGACGTCAACGCCCTCTTCCTGATCCTCGGGCTGGTCTCCCTGGTCGTCGGCGCGGTCGGCATCGCCAACGTCACGCTGGTGACCGTGATGGAGCGCATCGCCGAGATCGGCCTGCGCCGCGCGCTGGGCGCCGCCCGCCGCCACGTCGCCGCGCAGTTCCTGCTGGAGTCCACCCTCACCGGGCTGACCGGCGGCGTCATCGGCGCCTCCGCGGGGATCGTCGTGATCGTCGCGGTCTGCGCCGCCAAGCAGTGGACCCCGGTCCTGGACGTACGGCTGGCCGTCATGGCACCGGCCGCCGGTGCCGTCGTCGGCCTGCTCGCGGGCCTGTACCCGGCTCTGCGTGCCGCCCGAATGGAACCAGTCAATGCACTTCGGTAGATATGGTGCGTTTCTATGACATCCCTGCTGCTCGTCGAAGATGACACGGTGATCCGTACGTCGGTCGCCCTGGCTCTGGAACGCTACGGCTATCGGATGACTACCGCCGCCGACGGGCTCACCGGCCTGGAGGCGGCCCAGGCGGGCGGCCACGACCTGCTGCTGCTGGATGTGATGCTGCCCGGCCTGGACGGCATCAGCGTGTGCCGCAGGATCCGGGAGACCAGCCAGGTGCCGATCCTCATGATGTCGGCCCGCGGCGACGGCCTGGACATCGTCGCCGGGCTGGAGGGCGGCGCCGACGACTATGTGGTCAAACCAGTCGACCTGCCGGTGCTGGTCGCCAGGATCCGGTCACTGCTGCGCCGCGCCACCGTCGCCCAGCCCACGCCCGGGCAGGCCGCCGCGAGCGCGGTGCTCGCCTTCGGCGATCTGAGCATCGACACCGGCGCGCTGGAGGTACGGCGGGCCGGGCAACGCGTCGAACTGGCCCCGACCGAGCTGCGGCTGCTGCTGGAGTTCGCCGCCAACCCCGGCATCGTGCTGGAGCGGGCGACGCTGCTGCGCACCGTGTGGGACTACGGCTGGGACGGCGACAGCCGGGTGGTTGACCTGTGCGTGCAGCGCCTGCGCAAGAAGATCGGCGCCGAGCGCATCGAGACGGTCCGCGGGTTCGGCTACAAGCTGTGCGTCACATGAATCCGGCTTCGCTTCGCTGGAAGATCGCCGCCCTGGTCACGCTCGCCTGCGCCGTCGTCGCCGCCGTGGTCGGCCTCCTGGTGCACCAGGCGACCTGGCAGCGGACCCTGGACATGGGTAAGGGCCAAGCCCTGGAGGCCATCGAGCAGTCACTGGCCTCCACCGACCGGCCCGGCGGCCTGCCCGCCGACGTGGTGCCCGTCGGGGAACTCCCCGCCGCCCTGGCCGCCCAGCTGTGGACCGGCCAGCCGGTGACCTGGTACGGGCTCGACCACCGGGACGAGCCGTGGATGTGGGCCGCCCAAGCGTATGGCGGCGACGGCCGCCTGGCGGTGAGCGTACAGATCTCGATGGGCTCGGAGCTGCGCAGCCTGTACGCGCTGGACCGCAACATGGCCAAGGCCGCACTGCTCGCCCTGGCCGGGGTGGTACCGCTGTCGATGCTGGCGGCCGAACTCCCCAACCGGCGGCTGCGGCGCGTCGCCTGCACCGCCCGCCGGATCGCCGGCGGCGACCTGGACGCCCGCACCGACGCGGGCGGCCGGGACGAGATCGCCGACATCGGCGCCGCGCTCGACTCCATGGCCGCCAGCCTGCAGCGGCGACTGCTGGCCGAGCAGCGCTTCACGGCCGATGTCGCGCACGATCTGCGTACCCCGCTGATGGGACTGCTCACCGCCGCCCAGCTGCTGCCCGACGGGCAGGCCACCGACCTGGTCCGCGACCGGATCGGCGTGCTGCGCGGCCTGGTCGACGACCTGCTGGAGATCTCCCGCCTGGACGCCAGCGGCGAGCGGCCCGACCGGCAGCCGGTGCCGCTGGCCGACCTGGTACGCGAGTCGCTGCACCGTCTCGGCGTGCCCGCCGACCTGCACACCGCCGACGATCAGGGCGACGCGACAACCGTCACCGACCCGCGCCGCCTCGAGCGGATCGTCGCCAACCTGGTCCTCAACGCCCGCACGCACGGCGCCGCCCCGGTCCAGATCACCGTAAGCTCCCATCAGATCGTCATCCGCGACCACGGGCCCGGTTTCCCGCCCGACCTGCTCGCGGACCTGCGCAGCGGACAGGCGCAGCGCTTCCGCACCGGACGGACCGAGCGCGGCCGGGGGCACGGGCTCGGCCTGACCATCGTGCTCGGCCACGCCCGGATCATCGGCGCCGCTCTCCAGTTCACCAACCCTCCCGACGGCGGCGCGAGCGTCACCGTCACCCTGCCCACCACACCACCGAACCCGGACGAATAGTCAGAGCATCAGGGAGCGGACTGTTTCGATGGTGTCGGCGTCTTCGGGGCGTTTGTCTGGGCGGTAGCGGAGAACCCGGGCGAAGCGCAAGGCCATCCCGCCCGGATAGCGGGGCGAGCGCTGCACCCCGTCGATGGCGATCTCCACCACCATCTCCGGCCGCAACGTCACCGTCCACTCATCCGTGGGCCCTTCGGCGAGCTCCAGAAACCGCTCCGTCTGCCAGGCCAGCAACTCGTCCGTCAGCCCTTTGAACGTCTTGCCCAGCATCACGAACCCGCCCCCTGCGGCGTCCCGCGCGCCCAGGTGCAGGTTGGACAGCTTTCCCTCCCGCCGCCCGTGCCCCCACTCCGCCGCCAGCACCACCAGGTCGAGCGTGTGCCGCGGCTTCACCTTGATCCACCCGGCTCCCCGGCGCCCGGCGGCGTACGGCGAGGTGAGGGACTTGACGACCAGGCCCTCGTGGCCGAGCCGTACCACGGAGGTGAAGTAGTCCTGGGCCTCGGTGGTGTCGCCGGTGAGCAGGCGGGGGGTGAGAAGGTCGGCGGGGACGGCGGCGGCCAGGGTCTGGTGGCGGGCCGCGTAGGGCAGGTCGAGGAGGTCGGCGCCGTCGACGCGGAGCGCGTCGAAGAAGAAGACGCTCAGCGGCGTGGCCGCGCGCAGCCGGTCGACGTCGAGCTTGCTGGACACCCGCGACGCGGTGACCTGGAACGGCTCGGGCGTGCCGTCGGGGCGCAGCGCGATCACCTCGCCGTCGAGCACCAGATCGGTGGACGGCATCGCCAGCACCGCCTCGACCAGCTCGGGAACCTGCGAGGTGATGTCGTCGAGGGTGCGGGTGAACACGCGCACGTCGGGACCGGAGCGGTGCGCCTGGACGCGGATGCCGTCGAGCTTCCACTCCAGCGCGGCCGACCCGCCGATCTTCTCCAGGGCGGCGTCCACGCCGGGCGCGCTGCCGGCCAGCATCGGCGAGACCGGGCGGCCCACCTCCAGCTTGAACGCGTGCAGCGCCTCGACGCCGCCGGACAGCGCGGCCTCGCCCACGGCGGGCAGCCAGCCGCGCAGGGTCAGCGCGCGGCGCACGTCGGCGGAAGGGGCTCCGGACGCCTTGGCGATGGCTTCGATCATCACGCCGTCGAGCGCGCCCTGGCGCAGCTCGCCACCGAGGAGCCGGAGCAGGAAGGCCTGTTCCTGGCTGGTGACCGAGGCGAACAGCTCGGCGACCAGCGCCTTGCGGGCGGCCTGTGAGCCGGGACCGGAGACGGCCTTGATGCGGCTGAGCAGCGCGTCGATCTGGGTGAGCGTCGCGGTGGCGACGAGTTTGGGCGCGGGCAGGTCCTGCAGGCCGCGCCAGCCGACGCCGATCTGGCGCTGGGGCAGCTCGCCGGACAGGTAGGCGATCGCGACGCGCGCCTCGTCGGGCCCGACGCGGCCGAGTAGCTCGGCCAGATGGCCGATCTTGCCCAGGCGGGCGGAGGTCCTGGTCACGGCCTCGGATACGCGGACGACGTCGATCAGCAGCACATGCCTTATCGTGCCCTACCCGACCGACAATGTCCCAGATCCGCAGGGGCGGGCCGGACGGCCCGCCCCTGCCGCACTCAGCGGACGCCGAGCAGGTCGACCACGAAGATGAGCGTCTCACCGGGCTTGATCCGCGCGCCGGCGCCACGGTCGCCGTAGCCGAGGTGCGGCGGGATGACCAGCTTGCGCCGGCCGCCGACCTTCATGCCCGCCACGCCCTGGTCCCAGCCGGCGATGACGCGCCCGCCGCCGAGCGGGAACTCGAACGCGTCGCCACGGTTCCACGACGCGTCGAACTCCTCACCGGAGGAGAAAGCCACGCCAACGTAGTGCACGCTGACGTTGTGCCCGGGCTTGGCCTCGGGGCCGTCCCCCACGACGATGTCGACGATTTCCAGGTCGGCGGGCGGGTTGCCCTCCGGGAAGTCGATTTCCGGCTTCTCGAGTGCCACTACTTCTCCTGAAGTTGAAAACATTGGACCGATCGACTCTACGCGGCCGGGATATCGTCGGTGTCCATGGCCGCGCATACCCCCGAAGGGATCCTGCTCACCGGGCGCGTCGCCGTCGTCACGGCGGCGTCCGGCGGCGTCGGCAGGGCCGTCGCCGAGCTGTTCGCGAGCTTCGGTGCGCAGCTCGCGCTGTGCGACCGGAACAAGCCGGACGGCCCGCTGGCGATGACCATGGACGTGGCCGACCCGGTGGCCGTCGAGGTGTTCGCCGAGGCGGTCGCCCAGCGGTACGGCCGGGTCGACGTGCTGGTCAACATCGGCGACCGGGCGCTCATCGACGAGCACCTCACCGGGCTGACCGGCCTGACCAGGCGCCTGCTGCCGCTGATGGACCGCAGCTCGTCGATCGTCAACGTGACCTCGGGCGAGGCGGGCCGGACGGCGGTCACCGCGGCGATGAAGGCCGCCGTCGAGAGCCTGACCAGGTCACTGGCCGTGGAGCTGGCGCCGCGCGGCATCAGGGTCAACGCCGTCGCCCCGGGCGATCCGGTACGGCCCGCGCCCCTCGGCCACCCGGGCGGCCCGTCGGACGTGGCGGCCGCGGTGGTGTTCCTGGCCGGCCGGATGGCCAGGTCCGTCACCGGCGTCACCCTCCACGTCGACGGCGGCCTGCACGCTCACCAGCTCTGGTGCAGCGGCTTGCCCTCGCTGTAGCCGGACGAGCTCTGGATCCCGATCACGGCCCGCTCGTGGAACTCCTCCAGATTCGCCGCGCCCGCGTAGGTGCACGCCGACCGGAGCCCGGCCACGATCGCGTCGATCTGGTCCTCCACGCTCGGCCGCTCCGGGTCGAGGTACATCCGGGAGGTGGAGATGCCCTCCTCGAACAGCGACTTGCGGGCCCGCTCGAACGGCGAGTCGTCGGCGGTGCGCAGCCGTACGGCACGGGCCGACGCCATCCCGAAGTTCTCCTTGTACCTGCGCCCGTCGGCCCCGGTCCTGGCGTCGCCGGGGGACTCGTAGGTGCCCGCGAACCACGACCCGATCATCACGTTGGCCGCGCCCGCCGCGAGCGCGAGGGCCACGTCGCGCGGGTGGCGCACGCCGCCGTCGGCCCACACGTGCCGGCCGAGCCGCCTGGCCTCGGCCGAGCACTCCAGGACGGCGGAGAACTGCGGCCGGCCCACGCCGGTCATCATCCGCGTGGTGCACATGGCGCCGGGGCCCACCCCGACCTTGAGGATGTCGGCCCCGGCCTCGACCAGGTCGCGCACGCCCTCGGCGGTGACCACGTTGCCGGCCGCGACGGGGACGCGGGGGCTGAGCGCGCGCACCGCCCGCAGCGCGCTGAGCATCTTCTCCTGGTGGCCGTGCGCGGTGTCCACGACCAGGCAGTCGACGCCCGCGTCGAGTAGTTCCTCGGCCTTGGCGGCGACGTCGCCGTTGACGCCGACGGCGGCGGCGACGCGCAGCCGGCCGGAGGCGTCGAGCGCGGGCTGGTAGAGGGTGGCGCGCAGCGCGCCGGTACGGGTGAGGATGCCGACCAGGCGGCCCTCCTCGTCCACGATGGGCGCGAGCCGGTGGCGGCCCTCGTGCAGCATGTCGAAGGCCTGGCGGGGGTCGAGCCCGGCGGGCAGCGTCAGCAGGTGGGCGGACATGACCTGGGAGAGCTGGGTGAACATGTCGACGCCGTGGCAGTCGGCCTCGGTGACCACGCCGACGGGCCGGTTGTCCCAGTCGACCACGATGACCGCGCCGTGGGCGCGTTTGGGCAGCAGGTTCATCGCCTCGCCGACGGTGTCGTGCGGGGTGAGGGTGAGCGGGGTGTCGTGGACGAGGTCGCGTTTCTTCACCCAGTCGACGACGTCGGCGACCACGTCGATCGGGATGTCCTGCGGGATCACCGTGACGCCGCCCCTGCGGGCGATGGTCTCGGCCATGCGGCGGCCGGCGACGGCCGTCATGTTGGCGACCACGATGGGGATCGTGGTGCCCGTGCCGTCGTTCGTCGACAGGTCGACACCGAGCCGGGAGCCGATCGAGGACCGCGACGGAACCATGAACACGTCGCTGTATGTCAGGTCATATGACGGCTCGAGTCCGTTCAAGAACTTCACGTTCGTCCACCTTACGTGCTGACAGGTTAAGAGGGTTATTTCCCTTCTGACGGGCCATAGGATCGGCGCGAACGCACAAAAGGGGGGTTGGGGAGAACCGTGGATGTCGTGGAGCGGTCCGAGCTACTGGTCGTCGGCCTCGCCGTACGGACGACGAACGCCGACGAGATGGAGCCGTCGCGGGCGAAGCTGCCCGGGCTCTGGCAGCGGGCGGGGGCGCCGGGGGCTTTCGCGCACGTGCCCGGCAGGGCCGACGAGAATCTCTACGCGGTGCTGACGGACTACGAGAGCGATCACCACGGCGCCTACACGCAGATCGTGGGTGTCGCGGTGCGCACGGTGCCGAGGCTCCCGGAGGGCATGGTCGCCGTCCGGGTGCCGGCGGGGCGGGCGCTGAAGGTCGAGGCGCGCGGGCCGATGCCCGGCGCCGTCGTCGACGCGTGGAAGCAGGTCTGGCAGCACACCGAGACCGGTGGGACGCCCGCGCGTTCCTTCGGCACCGACCTGGAGCTGCACCACCCGGGCGGAGCCGACCTGTACATCGCGGTCTGAGCTCATTCCTCGTCGTCGGGCGGCGGGTCGGTGAGCCGCCAGCCCGCGATGAGGAGGGGCATCACGGCATGCGTCACGAGCACCGCCACGCCGACGGCCACCAGCCGCCGCCGCGACCGCCGGGCCCGCGTCAGGCGGTGCGGCCGCCGGGAGACTCTCTCGAAAGCTCTAGTACGGGATCCCGAGCGTGGAGCAGGCCGCCTCGACCGCGAGCGGCCTGACCTCCGCCACCGGGAGATGGGCGAACTCCACCGTGCAGTCCGACATGCCGCCGATCGCCACGACGCCCCTGACCTGCGCCGACAGGGTGGGGTCGGGGCCGAGCAGCATGACCATCAGCCGCCGCCGCCACTCGAACATCCGGGTGCCCAGGTCGAGGTAGTCCAGGGTGCTGAGGTCGCGCACCATCATCACGATGATCGCCCGGTGCCGGTGGATGAGGTCGAAGTAGTCCTCGACCAGCGCGCGGGCGGCGGGCGGCGGCAGGGGCTCCCGCTCGGCGAGGAAGGACTCCATGTCGTCGATCAGCGGCTGGACGATGCTACGCACGAGATCCTCGCGCGAGGCGAAGTGGTAGTAGAGCGCGGGCTTGGTGATCTCCAGTGCGTCGGCGATCTCCCGCAGGCTGGTCTTGGCCACGCCCTGCTTCATGAACAGGTCGCGGGCGACCGCCTGGATGCGTGCCTTGGTGTCTGAACGGGCCATGTTACTTAACGATAGGTAAGCCCTTGCGGGAACGCGACCTTCCATGCTTACCTATCGTTAAGTAAGTAAGGAGTGGTCGTGAGAGTTCTGATCTCCGGGGCGAGCGTCGCGGGCCCGGCCCTGGCCTACTGGCTGCGGCGGCACGGATTCACCCCGACCGTCGTCGAGCGGGCGCCCGCGCTGCGCAAGAGCGGCGGGCACGCGGTGGACCTGTTCCGCCCCGCGATGGACATCGCGGAGAAGATGGGCGTGATCGAGCAGATCGAGGCCAGGAAGACCGGCACCGATCGGCTGATCATGTACCGGGAGGGGGTCGCCAGGCCCGTCGAGGTGAGCGTGGGGCGGCTGATGGGCGCCGTCTCGGACCGGCACGCCGAGATCATGCGCGACGACTTGAGCGAGATCTTCCACGACGCCACCAAGGACGACGTGGAGTACGTCTTCGACGACTCCATCACCTCGATCTCCGAGAACGGCGAGGTCACCTTCGAGCGCGGCGCCCCGCGCGGGTTCGACCTGGTGATCGGCGCGGACGGGCTGCACTCCAACGTGCGCCGCCTGGTCTTCGGCGAGGAGTCGCGCTTCTCCGCGTTCGTCGGCGCCTACCTGGCGGTCGCGTCGGTGCCGAACCGCTTCGGCTCCGACGGGGACTCCGTCGTCCACACCGCGCCGGGGCGGATGGGCGGGGTCTACTCGGCCAGGCACCTGGACGACGCGCGGGCCGTCTTCCTGTTCCGCAGCGCCGAGCCCCTCGACTACCACCACCGGGACGTGGACCGCCAGAAGGAGCTGCTGCGCCGGGCGTTCGCCGGAATGGGCGGGCTGATCCCGAGCCTGCTGGCCGAGCTGGACACCACCCCCGCCTTCTACTTCGACTCGATCACCCAGCTCCGCATGGACACCTGGTCGCGCGGCCGGGTGAGCCTCGTCGGCGACGCCGGCTACTGCCCGGGTCCCGCGATCGGCGGCAGCACCAGCCTGGCCGTCGTCGGCGCCTACGTGCTGGCGGGTGAGCTGGCCGCGGCCGGCGGCGACCACACCCGCGCCTTCGCCGCCTACGAGCGCGAACTCGGCGACTACGTACGGCGCAGCCGCGCCTTCGCACTCGGCGCCGCCAAGCGCCTCATCCCCGCCGACCATACCGAACTCCGGGTGACGGCCGGGGTGCTGCGCCTGGTCGAGCACCTGCCGGAGCGGCTGACCAGAGCGCTGACCAAGCTCAACGCCAAGGGCGTCCGCCTGCACGACGAGGTCGAGCTGAAGGACTACACCGCGGCCCTGGCCGCAAAGTGACCGTCAGGCCAGCACGCCCTGCGCGCGCAGCTTGGCCGCCGCCTCCTCCGACAGCCCCCACGCCGACAGGTCGGTCAGCCGGGTGGCGGGGGAGAGGTCCTGCGGGGGCACGCCGAGCAGCCGCGGCGCGGGCACCGGCTGGGTGACGCCGCCGATCTCGACGAAGGCGCCCCTGGCCCGGTTGTGCGGGTGGGCGGCGGCCTCCGCCATCGACAGCACCGGCGACACGCACGCGTCCGACCCCTCGAACACGGCCTCCCACTCGGCCCGGGTCCTCGACCGGAACGCCTCCTCCAGGCGCGCCCGCAGCGCGGGCCACTGCTTCGGGTCGTTCCGGTCGGGCAGGTCCGTCAGCTCCATCAGGGCGACCATCGCGTCCCAGAACTGCGGTTCGAGGGAGCCGACCGCGACGTACTCGCCGTCGGCCGTCTCGTAGGTGTCGTACATGGGCGCGCCCGTGTCCAGCAGGTTGGTGCCGCGCGGGCCCCAGTGGCCGCCCGCCTGGTAGAACATCGCGAACAGCACCGAGGCGCCGTCGACCATCGCGGCGTCCACGACCCGGCCCGCCCCGGTGGCCTGCCGTTCGACCAGCGCGAGCAGGACGCCGTAGGCCAGCATCAGGCCGCCGCCGGCGAAGTCGCCCAGGATGTTGATCGGCGGCGTCGGCTTGCCGCCCGCCCGCCCCAGCATGGACAGCACGCCGGAGACCGCGATGTAGTCGATGTCGTGGCCCGCCGTCGGGGCGAGCGGCCCCTCCTGGCCCCAGCCGGTCATCCGCCCGTAGATCAGGCGCGGGTTGGCCGCCCGCAGGTCCTCGGGGCCGATGCCGAGCCGCTCGGCCACCCCGGGCCGGAAGACCTCGATCACCACGTCGGCGTGCTGGGCCAGCTCCTTGAAGGCCGCGACCCCCTCGGGCGACTTCAGGTCGAGACCGATCGTGCGCTTGCCGCGGTCCATCACGTCCCTGCGCGGCGCGTCGGTGACGCTCGCCACGCGGTCGATCCGCAGCACCTCGGCCCCGTGGTCGGCCAGCATCATCCCGGCGAACGGTCCCGGGGCGAGCCCCGCGAGCTCCAGCACGCGCACCCCGGCCAGCGGCCCCCTGCGGGCGTCGGACATCGGCGTCTCCTGACTTTCGATCCTCAGCCCAGTAGAACAACATTCGGTGACAGGGTGCAAGCTTGGCACGCCCGAGTTGTTTCATTCCGGGACGAACCCCCCGCGTGTGCGGAGGTATGGAAAACTTGCCCACTGTTATGGATGCACCAGGGGGTTAGAGATGGTTTCGGGCACGGAACGCGTGATCGCCCGTCGTTACCGCCTGCTGCGCGAGCTGGGCCGGGGCGGCATGGGCGTGGTCTGGGAAGGCTACGACACACTGCTGAACCGCCAGATCGCGGTCAAGGAGGTACTCCTGCAGGCCGGGCTGTCCGCGCTCGAGCGCGAACGCCACCTGCTGCGCACCACCCGCGAGGCCCGCACGGCCGCCAAACTGAACCACCCCAGCGTCGTGGCCATCTACGACGTCGTGGAGGAGGACACGCGGCCCTGGATCATCATGGAGCTGGTCCGCGCCCCCTCCCTGGAGGAGGTCGTCGCCACCCAGGGCGCCCTCCCGGTACGGCAGGCCGCCGACGTCGGCCGCCAGGTGCTGTCCGCGCTGCGCGCCGCGCACGAGGCCGGAATCCTGCACCGCGACGTCAAGCCCAGCAACATCCTGCTCACCGACGACGGCCGGGCGGTGCTGACCGACTTCGGCATCGCCACCGCCGAAGGCGAGTCCTCGCTCACCAGCACCGGCATGGTCACCGGCTCGCCCAGCTTCCTCGCCCCCGAACGGGTCCGCGCCCTCGACTTCGGCCCGCCCTCCGACCTGTGGTCGCTCGGCGCCACCCTGTACGCCGCCCTGCTCGGCCGCTCGCCGTTCGACCGGGGCGACGCGATGGCCACGCTCAGCGCGCTGCTCAGCGAGGAACCCGACTACCGCAGGATCCCGCCCGCCCTGCATCCCGTGCTGCAGGGGCTGCTGGAGAAGGAGCCGTTGCGCCGGGTCAACGCCGAACAGGCCGACGCCATGCTGGCCGCCGTCGCGTCCGGCGCCCCGGCGGGGCCGGGTGGGCGCAGGCGGGCCCAGGCCGTACCCGAGGCGCCGCCGGGCAAGCGCGGCGGTCGCCGTACACCCTGGATCGTCGCGATCGCGGCGCTGGTCGTCGGGGCCGGGACGCTCACCTACCTCAAGCTGACGCCCAGCACCGCGGAGGGCAGCTCGCGGCCCACGGCCCAGGCGACGGCCGCGGCACCGGCCACCGCGAGCGCCACGGTCGCGCCCACGCCGAGCGCCACGCCCACCCCGACGCCGACGCCGACGGTCAGCAAGGCGCCCCCGCCCGTGGTGCGGGTGTGGAAGTCGCCGTCGGGCTGGTCGATCCTGCGGCCCACCGGGTGGCGGGGCGCGCGCTCGGACGCCTACACCGAGTGGACCCGCCCCGGCGGCGTCGGCCACCTCGGCATCCAGGAGAGCTACGCCAACCTCAACCCCGACGAAGTGCTCACCGCCTCCCGCGAACTCTTCGAGCAGGGCACCCCGGGCGTGCGGACCGTGCGGCAGGCCAACGTCCGCCACCTCGGCCACCCGGCCGCCGAATGGGAGTTCACCTGGACCGCGGCCGGCGGCGAGCAGGCGCCGTGGGCGGTCGCCGGGCAGACCTACCGCGAAGTGCGCCGCGCCGTCGCGGTCGGCGACACCGCCTACATCGTCTCCTGGACGTTCACCGAACGGCAGTGGCGAAGGAACGCGTCTCTCATGCGGCAGGTGATCGGCAGCTTTACTGTGGGGGGATGACCCCCTGGAACCTCCTCGCCCTGCCGCCGCTGCCCCTCGACGCGCTGCGTGGCCTGCTGGCCCCGCTCGGTGACGCCGTCTCGGTGCATGCTCCCGCCGCCCGCGATCGGGCGTCGCTGATCGAGGCGCTGGGCGAGGCGGAGATCGTCCTCGGTGACTGGAGCGGCGGGCTCGCCCTCGACGCCGAGGCGGTCAAGGCGGCGCCCAGGCTGGCCTTCGTCCAGCAGCCGTCCGTCGGGGTGGAGGCGCACGATCTGGGGGCGCTGAGCGCCGCGGGCGTCCCGCTGGCCAACACCGCGGGCGTGAGCGCCGTCGCGGTCGCCGAATGGTGCGTCGGCGCCGCCCTGGCCCTCGCGCGCCGCCTGGTGGAAGCCGACGCGGCCGTCCGCGCCGGCCGCTGGCCGCAGCTCGACCTCGGCCCCACCGAGCTGTCCGGCTCGCGGGTGGGCATCGTCGGCTTCGGCCCGATCGGCGCGGCCTGCGCGCGCCTGTTCGGCGCGTTCGGCTGCGAGCTCTCCTACTGGACCCGAACCCCGCGCACCGAGTCGTACGGCGCCGCCTACCGCCCCCTCGACGAGGTCGTCGCCGGCTCCGACGTCCTCGTCCTGGTGATCGCGCTGTCGGAGGAGACCCGCGGGCTCGTCGACCCCCGCCGGATGCGCGCGGGCTCGCTCCTGGTGAACGCCGCCCGAGGGGGAGTCGTCGACCAGGACGCGCTCGTCGCCGCGCTGCGCGACGGGCACCTGGGCGGCGCCGCGCTCGACGTGTACGAGGAAGAGCCGCTGCCCGCCCTGGACCCGCTCCGCGACCTGGCCGGAGTGCTGCTGTCGCCGCACGTCGCGGGCGTCACCCCGCAGGCCACCGGCCGTCTGGTCGGGGCCGTCCTGGACAACCTGAGGGCCGCGATCAGCGGGGCGCCCGTGGCGTACGTGGTCAACGACGCGCCGCCGCAGATCAGCAGGCGGCCCGCAGCCGATCGATAGACTTTCCCGGTTCGCTAAACGCGAACGGACCTTACCTGGCATTCTTTAGAGTTTTCGGGTCATTAACGACCCCGGACTGTTCCATGAAGTTTCAGAGAGATACGGTCTTACGGACGATCTCTAAAACACAGCTCTGGGGGTGGACCTGTGACAACGATGTCGGCACACCAAGGGGCCGTAGAACAGATCAGACGGTCCTATGCCGAGATCCCCGAGGACGCCACGCCGCGGCTGGCCAAGGCGACCTCCAACCTCTTCAGGTTCCGCGACACCGGCAAGGCGGCCAAGCTGTCGGCCCGCGACCTCGACGAGGTCATCAGCGTCGACCCGGTGACCATGACCGCCGAGGTCCAGGGCATGACGACCTACGAGCACCTGGTCGACGCCACGCTGCCGTACGGGCTCATGCCGTACGTCGTGCCGCAGCTCAAGACCATCACGCTCGGCGGCGCCGTGACCGGGCTCGGCATCGAGTCGACCAGCTTCCGGGACGGCCTGCCGCACGAGTCGGTCGAGGAGCTCGAAATCCTCACCGGCGACGGCCGGGTCATCGTCGCCCGCGACGACAACGAGCACCGCGACCTGTTCAGGGCCTTCCCGAACTCCTACGGCACGCTCGGCTACGCCCTGCGGATCAAGATCAGGCTCAAGCCGGTCCAGCCGTACGTGAAGCTGACTCACATCCGCTTCAGCGAGGCCGACAAGTGCATGCTCGCGATGCAGGAGATCTGCGAGAGCATGCGGCACGACGGGGAACAGGTCGACTTCGTCGACGGGGTGTTCTTCGGCCCCGGCGAGCTGTACATCACCGTGGGGCGCTTCGCCGAGCGCGCGCCGTACACCTCCGACTACACCGGCATGCGCATCTACTACCAGTCGATCCAGAAGCGCAGCCGCGACTGGCTCACCGTCCGGGACTATCTCTGGCGCTGGGACACCGACTGGTTCTGGTGCTCGCGCGCCTTCGGCGTGCAGCAGCCGCTGGTGCGCTCGCTGATGCCGCGCAAGTGGATGCGCTCCGACGTCTACCGGCGGCTCGTCGCCCTCGACCGCAAGTACGGCGTCGTCGCGCGCGTCGACCGCTGGCGCGACCAGCCCGTGCAGGAGTCGGTCATCCAGGACGTCGAGACGCCCATCGATCGCGGCGCCGAGTTCCTGAGCTTCTTCCACGACAAGGTCGGGATGACCCCTGTCTGGATCTGCCCGCTCAAGGCGTCGAGCGCCTGGCCGCTCTACCCGCTGGAGCCGGGCAAGCTGTACGTCAACTTCGGGTTCTGGGGAATGGTGCCGCTGCCGCGGGGGCAGTTCGACGGCTACTACAACCGGCTCATCGAGACCGCGGTCCACGACCTCGACGGGCACAAGTCGCTCTACTCGACGTCCTTCTACGCCCGCGAGCAGTTCTGGACCTTGTACAACGGTGACGCCTACTGGCCGGTCAAGCGGGAATACGATCCGAGCGGTCGCCTGCTGGACCTGTACGACAAGTGTGTGCGGGGAAGGTGAGAGATGGCGCTCGCATCCATTTTTGAGAAGATCGTCGGCAGGGACGCCAACGTGGCGTTCATGGCCTACGACGGCAGCAAAGCCGGGCCGGACGGGGCGGACGTCCGGCTCGAGGTCAAATCCCCTATCGCGGTCGCGTACCTGGCCCAGGCGCCGGGAGAGCTCGGCCTGGCCAGAGCGTACGTGTCAGGCCACATCGACGTGCACGGCGACATGTACACCCTGCTCGACCGCATGTGGAACATCACCACCAACGACCTGTCCCTCAGCGAGAAGATGGACGCCGTACGGTCGCTGGGGGTCAAACCGCTCCTGATGCGCGTGCCGCCGCCGCCGCAGGAGATGCGCCAGAGCACGCTGGCCAGGCTGGGCTCGCGGCACGCCAAACAGCGTGACGCCGAGGCCATCCACCACCACTACGACGTGTCCAACCGCTTCTACGAGTGGGTGCTCGGCCCGTCCATGGCCTACACCTGCGCCGTCTTCCCCCACGAGGAGTCCTCGCTGGAGGAAGCGCAGTTCGCCAAGTTCGACCTGGTGGCGCGCAAGCTCGGCCTCAAGCCCGGCATGCGGCTGCTCGACGTCGGATGCGGGTGGGGCGGCATGGTCATGCACGCCGCGCGCGAGTACGGCGTCAAGGTGCTCGGCGTCACGCTGAGCAAGCAGCAGGCCGACTGGGCGCGGCGGGCCATCGCCGACGCCGGCCTCCAGGACCTCGCCGAAGTCCGCCACATGGACTACCGCGACGTCCGCGAGGGCGACTTCGACGCGGTCAGCTCCATCGGCCTCACCGAGCACATCGGCGCCGCCAACGTACCCGGATACTTCTCCTTCCTGTACGGCAAGCTCAAGCCCGGCGGGCGGCTGCTGAACCACTGCATCACGCGTCCCACCGGGAAGGAGAAGACGTTCAACAAGGGCGGATTCATCAACCGGTACGTCTTCCCGGACGGGGAGCTCGAGTCGGTGGGCTGGCTGGTCCGGCAGATGGAGGACATCGGGTTCGAGATCCGGCACGAGGAGAACCTGCGCGAGCACTACGCGCAGACCCTCAAGTACTGGTGCGACAACCTGGACGCCAACTGGGAGGACGCGGTCCAGGAAGTGGGCATGGGCACCGCCCGGGTGTGGGCACTGTACATGGCCGGATGCATCGTGGGCTTCGAACGCAACAAGGTCCAACTCCACCAGGTCCTGGGCGTCAAACTGGACCCCACGGGCAACGCACATGTCCCCCTCCGGCCGTCACGCGACTGGCCCTAGAGGCATGGCCCTCGCTTAGGGATCGTGACTCAGCGGGGGGCTCCGCGCCCCCCGCGCTCCAACCAAGGCATGGCCCCCGATCTCGGGTCTATCGGCCCCAAGCCGTGATCCTCAGTCATCCACCGTGATGACGCGAACGGACTTCTGACACCTGGCGCCCAGGCCGTGAGATCGTTGAGGATTTAGAGGCCGTTTCAGCGAGTTCGCTCTTACCACGGAGCTGGTCGAACACGGCGGGTGGAATGCGGAGGGGATGAGCGGCGATGCTGACCAGGCTTGAGGTCAAAGGATTCAAGAACCTCCTCGACGTGCACATCGACTTCGGGCCTTTCACCTGCATCGCGGGCGCCAACGGCACCGGCAAGTCCAATGTCTTCGATGTCGTCGAGTTCCTCTCCCATCTGGCGACGGACACCCTGGTGGAGGCATCCCAGCGGGTGCGTGGAGCGTCCGGGCTGCGTGGCGGGGATCCCCGGGACCTCTTCTGGGACGGCTACCGTGATGGTCAGCGCCACATAGCGCTTACGGCCGAGATGATCGTGCCGGCGGAGGTGGAGGACGATCTCGGCGCGCCCGCGAAGGCGACGACGACGTTCCTGCGCTACGAGTTGGATCTGGCCTACTCGCCACCTGAAGGACAGAGCAGTGTCGGACGACTGGTGCTCGCACGTGAGGAACTGCGGCACATCAACCGCGGGGACGCCGCCCGTCATCTGCGCTTCCCGCACAGCGTGAAGAACTTCAGGAACTCGGTCGTCGTCGGCCAGCGCCGTGGCGGCGCCTTCCTGTCCACCGAGGTACGGGACAGCGGCACGGTCATCAACGTGCACGGCGATGGTGGCAGCTTCGGTAAACCACAGCCGAGAGCCGCCGCGAGGGCGGGACGAACCGTGCTCAGCACGGTCACCACCAACGACTACCCGACCATCCTGGCCGCGCGCCGGGAGATGCAGAGCTGGCGGCGCCTCGCGCTGGAACCGTCGGCCCTGCGCGCGCCGGACAGTTTCGCCTCGCCGAGGTCGCTGGAGGCCGATGGCCGCCATCTGGCGGCGACGCTCTTCCGGATCGCCACCGACACCGGTCGCTCCACGGGAGCCCGTGACGAGGAGGCGGTGTACGCGCACGTCGCCGACCGGCTGTCCGATCTCGCAGGCGTCGGCGTGGAGAGCCTGCGTGTGGAGCCTGATCCGGTGCGCGAGGTGTTCACGCTCTTCCTGCAGGAACGGAGCGGACTTCGACTCCCGGCCAGGGCGTTGTCCGAGGGAACACTCCGATTCCTGGCGCTCTGCGTTCTGCTGGAGGATCCAACGGTGACCGGACTCATCTGTATGGAAGAGCCCGAGAACGGCATCCATCCGGCTAACCTTCCAGCGATGATGGATCTCGTTCGTGATCTGGCCGTGGACCCCCGGGAAGCGCCAGATGAGACCAACCCCTTCCGGCAGGTCATCATCAACACGCATGCGCCGGGTGTGGTGCAACTGTGCGATCCTGCTGATCTGCTTTTGGCGGAGACTCGGCCGCGAAGGGCTCCCGATGGTCGCGTGACATCTGCGCTCTCCCTCCTTCCATACAGCGGATCATGGCGGTCTGAGCAAGGCGATCCGTCATTCTCGGAAGCCGATGTCGTCGCGTATCTGGTGGCGCCTCCGGGTGCCCAGCTTCAACTTCCACTGGACATGGTCGGGTGAGGATGCGGTCGTATGCGGGGTTGTTCGTCGCCGAGGGAACATCGGATCTTCCGCTGGCGGACATCGTGGAGGCGCTTTTCGTCGATCGTGGTGTGACCGTACGGCTCAGTAAGCCAGACTTCTCCCTTCTTGACAGCGTGCCAAGGGATGTGGAATCGCGGATCGCGGCCGGATTCAGGCTGGTTCGTGGCCCTGTCGACGTCGTGGTCGTGCATCGTGACTCCGACAACGCCGGATATGATGCCCGCCGCGGCGAGATCGAGCGCGCCGTCCTGTCGGCCGGTCTCGCTTCGTCGATCATCCCCATCGTGCCCATACGCATGACAGAGGCGTGGTTGTTGCTCGATGAGGCGGCGATCCGTCAGGTGGCAGGCAATCCGCGCGGGCGAGAGAACCTGAAGCTGCCGAAGGTCCACGAAGTCGAGGGTGTGCCCGATCCGAAGCAACTGCTCCGGGACTGCCTACTCCGGGCCGGTGAGGAGACTGGCCGCAGGCGCGAGCGGATGGTGAAACGGTTCTGCCAGCACCGCAGGCAGCTGCTGGAGCGACTAGATCGTGCGGGGCCGGTGAGCAAGCTGACCGGATGGAAGCGCATGGTGGATGACATCGAGCGCATCTGCCAGGAATGGGCGTAGTCGTCGCCGACGACACCAGGGGCGAAGCTCGCCCATCCGCGCCGACCCATCCACTGGAACGGGGAGCCCCCGGTCAGCGCAACCGCGCTGACCGGGGGCGGTTCGTTTACCTGAGTTCGCGCTTGAGGATCTTGCCCGTGGCCGTCATCGGCAGGGTGTCGCGGAACTCGACCTGGCGGGGGTACTTGTAGGCCGCCATGTTCTCCTTGCACCAGGCGATCAGGTCCGCCTCGGTGAGGGTCGCCCCGGGGGTGAGGATGATGTACGCCTTGATCTCCTCGCCGTGGGACTCGTGCGGGATCCCGACCACGGCGGCCAGCGAGACCGCCTCGTGCGTCATCAGGACCTCTTCGAGCTCGCGCGGGTACACGTTGAACCCGCCCCGGATGATCATGTCCTTGGCCCGGTCGATGATCGAGTAGTAGCCGTCGGCGTCGCGGACCGCGATGTCGCCGGTGCGGAACCAGCCGTCGTTCATCACCTCGGCCGTGGCCTCGGGCCGGTTGTAGTAGCCCTTCATCACGTTGTGCCCGCGCACCGCGATCTCGCCGGGGCCCTCGCCCTCGACCGTCTTCCAGTCGTTGTCGATCAGCTTCATCTCCACGCCCCAGACGGGCGTGCCGATCGTGCCCGGCTTGGTGGGGCGGCCGAGCTGGTTGAAGCTCGCCACGGGGGAGGTCTCGGACAGGCCGTACCCCTCCAGGATGCCGATGCCGAAGGTGCGCTCGAAGTCCTTGAGCACCTCCACGGGCGAGGCGGCGCCACCGGCCACGGCCGTGGTGAGCGAGGTGGGGACCTCCTCGCCGTCGGCGTGGATCTTCGTGAGCAGGCCCCAGTACATCGTCGGCACCGCGGCGATGAACGTGACCTTCTCCTTGCGCATGAGCTCCAGCGCGTCGCCGGCCTCGAAGCGGGGCAGCAGCACGACGGTGCCGCCGCGCAGGAACGCGGTGTTCATGATGACGGTCTGGCCGAAGGAGTGGAAGAGCGGGAGCACGGCCAGGTAACTGTCGCCGCCATCGCCGCGCGGGAACATCCTGTCGCTGATCAAGGCGTTCATCAGCATGTTCTGGTGGCTGAGCTCGGCGCCCTTGGGCTGGCCGGTGGTGCCGGAGGTGTAGAGGATCACGGCGGTGTCGTCGGGCGCGGTCTGCTCGGTCTGGAACTCGCCGGACATGCCGTTCAGCGCGGCCCAGATGGACTCGCCGTGCACCGACTCGGTGGCGAGGGGCGTCGCGGGGAGCACGAAGAACTGCTCGCAGCCTTCGGCGGCCTCGAAGCCCGCCTTGCCGCGCTCGCCGAGCGGCAGCTCCGGCGACCCCTCGAAACAGAACAGCGCCTTGGCGTCGCTGTCCTCCAGGTGGTAGGCGATCTCCCGCGCCTGCAGCAGCACGTTGAGCGGGACGACGGTGGCGCCGGTCTTGAGGATGCCGTAGTAGACGAACGGGAAGTATGGCAGGTTGGGGCAGGCCAGAGCGACCTTGTCTCCCTTGCCGATGCCGCGCGACACGAGCAGGTTGGCCACCTGGTTCGCCACGGTGTTCACCATGGAGTACGGCAGGCGCATGTCCCCGAAGACGACAGCCGTCCCATCAGGGGCCTGCCTGGCGCTGTCCTCGAGAACGATCGAAAGGTTGAGCATGGAACGCCTTCCTCCCTCATGCTTACGGCTTCGCGCGACATCCTTGCAGGCTCCGCATACCAACCGGTAGGTAACAAAGGTTACAGATGCATATGGACGTACTGGGCCACCTGAAGTAGGGAGGATCCATGGAATACGACTACGTGATCGTCGGGGCGGGGTCGGCGGGATGTGTGCTGGCCAACCGGTTGACCGCCGATCCCGGCGTGACCGTGGCGCTCGTCGAGGCGGGCGGGCAGGACGACAAGCTCGAAATCCGGATGCCCGCGGGCTTCAAGAAGCTGTTCAAGACCGCCTACGACTGGAACTACATCACCACCGGCCAGGACGAGATGGACGGCCGGGAGCTCTACTGGCCGCGCGGCCGGGTGATCGGCGGCTCGTCGTCGATGAACGCCCAGATGTGGGTACGCGGCCACGAGCGCGACTACGACCAGTGGGAGATCCCCGGCTGGTCCTACGACGAGGTCCTGCCGTACTTCAAGAAGGCCGAGCACCGCGTCGGCAGCAACCGCGGCGGCGTGTACGGCACGCAGGGCCCCCTGCACATCTCCGAGCTCCGCAGCCCGAACGTCACCACCGCCGCCTTCCTCATGGCCTGTGAGGAGCTGGGGATGCGGCGGCTCGACGAGCTCAACGGCCGCTCCAACGAGGGCTGCAGCCCGACCCCGGTCACCCAGGAGCGCGGCAGGCGCTGGAGCGCGGCCGACGGCTACCTGCGGCCCGCCGCCAAGCGGCCCAACCTCACCGTGCTCACCGGCGCCCAGGTCGGCAGGGTGCTGTTCGAGGGCAGGCGGGCCGTGGCGGTGGAGCACGGCGGCGGCCGGGTCAGGGCGCGCCGGGAGGTCATCCTGTCGGCGGGCGCGATCGGCTCCCCGCATTTGCTCATGCTCTCCGGCGTCGGCGCGGCCGACGAGCTGCGCGAGTCCGGCATCGAGGTCGTGCACGACCTGCCGGCCGTCGGCAAGAACCTGCAGGACCACCTGTCCAGCGGGGTGTTCGTCGCCTGCCCCGAGCCGATCACGCTGGTCGCCGCCGAGTCGATCGGCAACCTGGTGCGCTATCTGGTGACCCGTACCGGCATGCTCACCACGAACGTCGGCGAGGCGGTGGCGTTCGTCCGGACCTCGCCGGAGGAGCCCGCGCCGGACATCGAGCTGGTCTTCGCGCCCGGCCCGTTCGTGGACCACGGCCTGAGCGTGCCGGCCGGGCACGGGCTGACCGTGGGCGTGATCCTGCTGCAGCCGGAGAGCCGGGGCCGGATCGGGCTGAACGGGCGCGAGGCGGTCGTGGATCCGGCCTACCTGTCGGCGCCGGCCGACGTGCGGCGGATGGTGGCGGGGCTGAAGGTGGCCAAGCAGGTGTTCGCCACCGCGGCGATGAAGCAGTACAACGACGGGCCGCTGGAGCCGTACTGGGGACCGGAGAGCGACGAGGAACTGGCGCGGTGGGTGCGCGAGCGCGGCGAGACGCTCTACCACCCGGTCGGGACGTGCCGGATGGGCGTCGACGAGGAGTCGGTGGTGGACCCGTCGCTGCGGGTGCGCGGGGTGGAGGGGCTGCGCGTGGTGGACGCCTCGATCATGCCCACGCTCAACCGCGGCCACACCCACGCGCCGGCCGTCATGATCGGGGAGAAGGGGGCCGACCTCATCGCCACGTATTGATGGGCCTGGCGGGGAGGGCTAGGTTTTCGCCCTATGGAGATCAGGACGATCCACGCCAATGGTGTGGAGTTCGCGTATCTGGCGCTTGGTGACGGACCGCTAGCTCTCTGCCTGCACGGCTTCCCCGACACCGCGCACACCTGGCGGCACCTGATGCCGGAGCTGGCCGAGCGCGGGTACCGGGCCGTCGCGCCGTTCATGCGCGGCTACGCGCCCACCGAGGTGCCGGCCGACGCCGCCTACGAGAGTGGCGCGCTCATCGCCGACGTCGCCGCGCTGCACGAGGAACTGGGCGGCGACGAGGACGCCGTGCTCATCGGCCACGACTGGGGCGCGATCCCGGTGTACGCCACCACCGACCGCTTCCGCAGGTCAGTGGCGATGGCGGTGCCGCCGGTCCCGGCGCTGCGGGACGCCCTCCTCGACTACGACCAGCTCAAGCGCTCCTTCTACCTGTTCCTGTTCCAGACCGGCCTCGCCGAGGTCGCGGCGGCCAGGCCCGGCTTCCTCGAAGGGCTGTGGCGCGACTGGTCGCCCGGCTACGACGCGAGCCAGGATGTGGCGTTCGCCCGGGCCAGCATCGGCGAGCCGGCCAACCTGGCCGCGGCCATCGGCTACTACCGGGCCATGCTCGGCACCGTGCCGCCCACCGGCAGGTACGCCTCCGAGCAGGCCGCCGCCGAGGCGGGCGTCAAGCGTCCCGTCCTCTACCTGCACGGAGCCGCCGACGGCTGCCTCGGCGCGGAGGTGGTCAAGGACGCGCTCGCCTTCCTGCCCGAGGGTTCGCGGGCCGAGCTGGTCGCCGGCGCGGGCCACTTCGCGCACTTGGAACGGCCGCGCGAGGTCAACGATCTCATCCTCGACTGGATCGGGTCCGCGCCATAGTCTGAGCCCGAATCACGTTCTAGTGGAGGCTGTGGTGACGGTTCCCCTCGATCACATCGACCTGTCCGACGCGGAGTTCTGGCTGCGGCCGATGGAGGAGCGGGAGGCGGCCTTCGCGGTGCTGCGCGCCCAGCCCAGACCGGTCCGCTTCCGCGAGGAGGAGATCAGCTTCGCCCCCGCCGGCCCCGGCTACTACGCCCTGGTACGGCACGCCGACATCATCGAGGCCAGCCGCAACCCCGACGTCTTCTGCTCCGGCCAGAGCTCGACCTCGATCCACGACCTGCCGGTGGAGTTCAACGAGTACTTCGGCTCCATGATCAACATGGACGACCCCCGGCACGCCCGCCTGCGCCGGATCGTCTCCCGGGCCTTCACCCCCCGCATGATCCAGAAGTTCGAGCAGGACGTCCGGGAGGAGGCGGCCAGGATCGTCGACCGGCTCATCGACACCGGCCAGGGCGCCGACTTCGTCACCGAGGTCGCCGCCCGGCTGCCCTTGAAGATCATCTGCGACATGATGGGCATCCCCGAGTCGGACTACCAGACCGTCTTCGACGCCTCGAACGTGATCCTGTCCGGCGGCGACCCCGAGTTCATCGGCGACGGCTCGCGCGCCGCCGAACTGCTCCTCGGGGCCGGCCAACGGCTGCAGGAGCTGGCCTCGATCCCCCGCGAGGACGGCCTCATCGCCGCCCTGACCAGCGCCAACATCGACGGCGAGAAGCTCACCACGCAGGAGCTCGGCTCGTTCTTCATCCTGCTCGTGGTGGCCGGAAACGAGACCACCCGCAACGCCATCTCGCACGGGCTGCACCTGTTCACCCGCAACCCCGTCCAGCGGGCGCTGCTGCTGGAGGACCTGGACGGGCGGCTGCCCGGCGCGGTGGAGGAGATCGTCCGGCTGGCCTCGCCGGTGGCGTGGATGCGCCGCACGCTGACCCGCGACCACTCGATGAACGGGATGGACTACGCCAAGGGTGACAAGGTGCTGCTCTACTACTGGGCGGCCAACCGGGACGAGGCCGTGTTCGCCGAGCCGTACGCGTTCGACATCCTGCGTGACCCGAACCCGCACGTCGGCTTCGGCGGGCCCGGTCCGCACTTCTGTCTGGGCGCTCATCTGGCGCGCCGGGAGATCTCGGTGATGTTCAGGGAGCTGTTCACCCGGCTGCCGGAGATCCGTTCGGTGGGGGAGCCGGACCGGCTGCTGTCGAGCTTCATCAACGGGATCAAGCACATGGAGTGCGCCTTCTGAGGACCGCGATCACCGGGTGCAGCCCCGACAGGCTCACCTCGACGGTCCGCTCGGCGCGCAGGCCGTTCGCCGACGCCAGGCGGAGCTGCTCCGGTTCGTCGTGCAGCAGCGCCACCACCAGGCCGCCGGGCGCGAGCACCCGCGCCAGCTCCCGCCACAGCAGCCCGTCGTCGCCGCGCAGCAGCCCGGAGGGCGGGACCTGGCGGCCCCACGGCGGGTTGACGATCACCCGGTCCACGACGCCGCCGGGCAGCGGGATCCGCCCCGCGTCCCCCACCGCCCACGCGATCGCCCTGCCGGGGGCCGCCCTCTCCCCGGCGACCGGGCCGCTGTTCGCGGTGGCGACCAGCGCGGCTCGCGAGCTGTGGTCGAGGCCGACATATCGGGCGTGCGGGGCGAGCGCCCGTGCCTCCACGAGCGTCGTGCCCGCCCCGCCGCACGGATCGAGCACCAGCCGGGCGCCGTCCAGGCGGGCCAGCCGCGCCATCGCGGCGGCCACCGGCGGATGCAGCGTCCCAGGGACCGACCCCGTCTTGTACGGCCTACGGTGCAGGGGCCGCTCGGCTACCCGCAGGGCGATCACCGCCTCGTCGTCCTCCACGGTGACCCGCCAGGACGCGGTGCCGGGCGGGGGCGCGGCGCCGTACCGGCGGGAGTGGTAGGGGAGGCGCAGCAGGGCGGAGAGTTCCGCGCCGACGGTGTCCTCCAGGTCGAAGCGGGTGTAGGCGCGGCGGCCGAGGAACGAGGCCGAAACGTCGAGGCCGGTGGGCTCGGGAGCGCGTTCCCGGAGCGCCAGCAGGGCGCGGGCGTCCACGGCGGACGCCGCCCGGCCGAGGCGGGGCAGCGCCGCCTTCGCCCGCCCCACGCCGTCCACGACGGCGGCGAGGAGCAGGACGTCGTCGGCGGTGCGCAGTTCGCGCAGCGCGAGGCCGGGGTCGGGGGCCGTGAACCACACCTCGCGGTGGCGTGATCGGCGCACGGTACCCGCCCCAGATCGGTGGATCTCCGCGCGAAGCAGCGGCTCGATGCCGCGGACCGTTCTGGCGAGCAAGGGCATGGCGACATGCACGGGTGTTCTCCCACGTCGAGACCCGGGGCGGCGGACGGCCGTCCCGCATCACCGGCGGTGGGCCTGGCCTCGGCCCGCCGGCGGTTCTCAACGCAGGTGGAAGAAGAACACGCGCACACCGTAGCGTGCGCGCGTGGGGGCGAACCAGCGAATATCCACCGCCCTGGTGTTGACGCCACGGGGTCGCCCTGCGAACGATGGAAGGGTGAGCGTGATCGACTTCGACCTCTCCGACATGGAGTTCTGGGCCAGGCCCATGGCCGAGCGCGAGGACGCCTTCCGGCGGCTGCGCGCCCTCGACCATCCGGCCTTCTTCGAGGAGATGGAGGTGCCCTTCGCGCCCAAGGGGGCCGGTTACCACGCCCTGGTCAGGCATGCCGACATCCTGGAGGCCAGCCGCAACCCGGAGGTGTTCAGCTCGGGGGAGGGCGGCGCGACCAACGTCCCCGACATGCCGCCCGAGTTCGCCGAGTACTTCGGGTCGATGATCAACATGGACGACCCCCGGCACGCCCGGCTCAGGCGCATCGTCTCCCGCGCCTTCACGCCCAAGATGATCAGACAGTTCGAGGCGGACGTCGAGGTGGCCGCGTCCCGGATCGTGGACGACCTGCTGGCGACCGGCTCAGGCTGCGACTTCGTCACCGAGGTCGCGTCCAGGCTGCCGCTGAAGATCATCTGCGACATGATGGGCATCCCCGAGAAGGACTACGCCTTCATCTTCGACCGCTCGAACATCATCCTCGGCGGCTTCGACCCCGAATACAGCGGCGACGACCTGGACACCATCGCCGAGCGCCTGCTCACCGCGGGCATGGAGCTGCAGGGCCTCGTCCAGGAACTGGCCGCCGACCCCGCCCGCCAGGGCCTCATCGCCGCCCTGAGCAGCGCCAACCTCGACGGCGAGCACCTCACCGCGCAGGAGCTCGGCTCGTTCTTCATCCTGCTCGTGGTCGCCGGGAACGAGACCACCCGCAACGCCATCTCCCACGGCCTGCGCCTGCTCACGAACAACCCCGACCAGCGCGCGCTCTGGCTCCAGGACATCGACGGCCACGCCCCCGGCGCGGTCGAGGAGATCGTCCGGCTGGCCGCACCCGTCAACTTCATGCGCCGCAAACTCACCCGAGACCACGAGATGAACGGCACCCGCTACCGCGAGGGCGAGAAGGTCCTGCTCTACTACTGGTCGGCCAACCGCGACGAGCGCGTCTTCGCCGACCCGCTCCGCTTCGACATCACCCGCACCCCCAACCCGCACGTCGGGTACGGCGGGCCGGGCCCCCACTTCTGCCTGGGCGCCCACCTGGCCCGCAGGGAGATCACCGTGATGTTCCGCGAGCTCCTGCGCCGCGTCCCGGCGATCGAAGGGGGCCGCCCCGACCGGCTCCACTCCAGCTTCATCAACGGGATCAAGCACATGGAGTGCAGGTTCTAGGAGGTCAGCTTGATCTGCCGGAAGATCGTGTTGATGTTCGGCAGCAGGTCCTTCTCGGCGCTCGGCACCGACATGTAGACGATCGCCGGAACGTCGGCGCCGGTGCTCACCGCGGCGGCGACCACCATGGTCTTGACCTCGCCCGCGGTCACCTCGTAGGCGTTCACCTTGGCCGGCGCGTCGCCCACCTTGAGCATCTGCTGGCCGGTCTTGCGGATGGTGTTGCCCTCGGGGAAGAACTTCTTGCGGGCCGAGACCACCACGGCCTTGATGACCGGCTCCAGGTTGTCGGGCGAGGTGTAGTGGGAGGCCAGCCTCGGGGCCAGCGGGCCCGTCATCACGTGGGCGAACACCTGCTCGCCTGCGGCGTCGGTGCCGGCCGCTACGTACTGCCTGGTCGCGTAGCCGTAGGTGGTGCGCATCGTGGCGCGGGTGTCGAGCTGCCAGGTGCCGCCCAGGCGGGGGACGCTGATGCCGGCCGTCGTGTCGGGCAGGGTGCCGGTCACCGGGGCCGCCTTGCCCGGGTACTTGGGCAGGCGTGCCGGGCTCTTCGCGGCCGGCTTGGTGGCCGGGGCCGACGCCTTCGGCCCGGGGCTGGTCGTGGGCTCGGGCTCGGAGGCCAGCGGGCCCGCCACGAAGGCCCACACCAGGGCCAGCACCAGCGCCACGGCCACCGAACCGCCGAGCGCGTAGATCCAGATCGGCTTGCCGGGCTCGTCGTCGAAGCCGTCGTCCTCGCCGTCGCCGAACACCGTGTCCCAGAGCTCCTGCTGGCGCTCGGGCGGGGGCGTGCGCGAGCCGCTGACCTGGCCCGCGGTGACGAAGGGCTTGTCGGGGTCGGAGGGGTCGCGGCTGAGGTTCGCGCCCGGCCTGGGCTCGTTCGGGTGGCCGGGGTCGGCGACGGGGGCCTGGGGGGCGTACGCCTGGTTGAGGGTGACCGTACGGTCGAGCGGGTTGCCGGCGGGCGGCGAGCCCGGCATCGGGCCGGACAGCGGGTCGCCCATCGGCTGGTGGCCGCCCATCGGGGCCCCGTGCTGGGGGTCGGCCGCGGGCCAGGGGCCGCTCAGCGGGTCGCCCATGGGGCCGGGGCCGTTCGCGGGGCCGGGGCCGCCCGCAGGACCGGGGCCGGGGGCGTTCGCGGGCCACCCGCCGCTCGCGGGGGCGTTCGAGGGCCAGGCGCCGCTCGTGGGGGCGTTCGAGGGCCAGGCGTCGTTCAGCGGGTCGCCTGTGGGGCGCCGGCCGTCGTTCGCCGGGCGGGGGCCGCCGAGGGGGTCGTTCGAGGGGCGGGGGCCGTTCAGCGGGTCGTTCAGCGGGTCACCCTGGGGAAGCGGGCCGGTCAGCGGGTCGGCTGCGGCGGGGCGGGCGGCGGCCATCGGGTCGTTGCCCGGGCGCGGGTCGTTCCACGGCGCGGGGTTGCTGTTCGCGCCGGGCCAGGGGGCCGGGGAGGACAGGTTCGCCCAGGCGCCGCCGGCGGGCTGCGCGGGGGGCGGGGGTTCGCTCCAGGCGGGCACCGGCGGCTGCTCCTGCCGGCCGGTGTCGTGGCGGGCCTGGTCCTGCTGGGGCTGCCCGTGGCGCGGGGCCTCGGGCCAGCCGGGCTGCGAGGTGTCGCCGTACGGGGTCTCGGTCCAGGCCGAGCGTGCCGCGTTCGATTCGGGCCACGAGGTGGGCACCGGGTCCTGCTGGGTCTCGGGCCAGGAGGTCGGCACCTCGGGCCAGGACGGCGGCAGGTGTGGTGCTCCGGAATTCTCCGTTGCCATTGCTGCCGTACCTCCCGAGGTTATGTCCGAATTGGACGCACCGGGCATGATCTCATGCGATGCGGGTGGTTCCGCAGCAAAACGAGAGAAGCCAGTGGGGTCGGTCGGCGGATCCTGCATGGGCAGGCCGCCTTCCGACGGTTCTCGTCCTGGCTCAGCTGAGTGGGCCACGGTGACGAGCGTAAACTAAAGGGACATAAGAGGTCACAACGGATACATCACCATCGGGTCTCGTGGGAGCGGGCCCGTCCATTGTGCGCACGCTTCCCGGAAGTCCACGGGCTTTCCGCTGAAGACGCGGACTTGCGGACTGCGCTAGTCTTGACGTATGCGTTCCGCGACCCAGCGTCTTAGCGGGCCGCGGCGGCCTTCGAGCTGAGCTCCCGCCGTCGCGGCTACCCCTCGCTGTTGTGAGCGAGGGGTTTTCTTATGGGTCAGAGCCAACCGAGGGAAAAGCCGTGAGTGAGTACGATCCGCAGGCGCTGCAGGCCAAGTGGCAGCAGCGATGGGAGGAACAGGATCCGTTCCGGGCGAGCGAGGACGCGGCCGACACCCGGGAGCGGCGCTACATGCTCGACATGTTCCCCTACCCCTCGGGCGACCTGCACATGGGGCACGCCGAGGTGTTCGCGATCGCCGACGTCGTGTCCCGCTACTGGTTCCAGCGCGGCTACAACGTCCTGCACCCGATCGGGTGGGACTCCTTCGGCCTGCCCGCCGAGAACGCCGCCATCAAGCGCAACGCCCACCCCGCCGAGTGGACCTACGCCAACATCGAGACCCAGGCCGGCAGCTTCCGGCGGTACGCCGTGTCCTTCGACTGGTCGCGCCGCCTGCACACCAGCGACCCGGAGTACTACCGCTGGAACCAGTGGCTGTTCAACCGCTTCTTCGAGCGCGGCCTGGCCTACCGCAAGGGCGGCCTGGTCAACTGGTGCCCGAACGACCAGACCGTGCTGGCCAACGAGCAGGTCGTGGCCGGGAAGTGCGAGCGCTGCGGCGCCGACGTCATCCGCCGCGAGCTGACCCAGTGGTACTTCAAGATCACTGACTACGCCGACCGGCTGCTGGACGACATGGCCCAGCTGGAGGGCGGCTGGCCCGAGCGGGTGCTGACCATGCAGCGCAACTGGATCGGCCGCTCCGAGGGCGCCGACGTCCAGTTCCGGATCGAGGGCCGCGACGAGCCCGTCACCGTCTACACCACCCGCCCCGACACGCTGTTCGGCGCGACGTTCTTCGTCGTGGCCGTCGACGCGGCGCTGGCCGACGAGATCGTCACCGACGAGCACCGGGCCGAGTTCGAGGCCTACCGCGCCGAGGTCGCCAAGCTGAGCGACATCGAGCGGCTGTCCACCGACAAGGACAAGAGCGGCGTCTTCCTGGGCCGCTACGCGATCAACCCGGTCAACGGCGAGCGCATCCCTGTCTGGGCGGCCGACTACGTGCTGTCCGACTACGGCCACGGCGCCATCATGGCCGTGCCCGCGCACGACCAGCGCGACCTGGACTTCGCGCGGAAGTTCGGTCTGCCCGTCCAGGTCGTCGTGCACACCGGGCTGGCCGACCCGGGCGAGACCGGCGTCGCCACCCCCGGCGAGGGCAAGCTGGTCAACTCCGGCCCGCTGGACGGCCTGGGCAAGACCGAGGCCATCACGAAGATCATCGATCAACTGCAGGCCGACGGGCTGGGCCGGGGCACGATCAACTTCCGGCTGCGCGACTGGCTGCTGTCCCGCCAGCGCTTCTGGGGCACCCCGATCCCGATCATCCACTGCGCCGACTGCGGCGAGGTGCCGGTCCCCGACGAGCAGCTGCCCGTCAGGCTGCCCGACCTGCGCGGCGCCGACCTGGCGCCCAAGGGCGTCTCCCCGCTGGCCTCGGCCACCGACTGGGTCAACGTCGCCTGCCCCAAGTGCGGCGGTGCCGCCCAGCGCGACACCGACACGATGGACACCTTCGTCGACTCCTCCTGGTACTACCTGCGGTACTGCTCGCCCAGCTACGCCGACGGCCCGTTCGACGTCGAGCGGGTCCGCCAGTGGGGCCCCATCGACCAGTACGTCGGCGGCGTCGAGCACGCGGTGCTGCACCTGCTGTACTCCCGGTTCTTCACCAAGGTCCTGCACGACATGGGCATGGTCGACTTCACCGAGCCGTTCCTGCGGCTGCTGAACCAGGGGCAGGTGATCAACGGCGGCAAGGCCATGTCGAAGTCCCTGGGCAACGGCGTGGACCTGGGCGAGCAGATCGACTCCTACGGCGTCGACGCGGTGCGCCTGACCATGGTGTTCGCCGGGCCGCCCGAGGACGACATCGACTGGGCCGACCTGTCGCCGCTGGCCTCGCAGAAGTTCCTGGCCCGCGCCTTCCGGGTGATGGACGAGGTGACCAGCGAGCCCGGCGTCGCCTTCGCGGACGGCGACCTGGAGCTGCGCAAGGTCACCCACCGGACCATCGACGAGGTCACCAAGCTGGTCGACTCGAACCGGTTCAACGTGGCCGTGGCACGGATGATGGAGCTGACCTCGGCGGCGCGCAAGGCCATCGACTCCGGGCCGGGCGCCGGTGACCCCGCCGTACGCGAGGCCGCCGAGACGCTGGCGGTCATGCTGTCGCTGGTCGCGCCGTACACCACCGAGGAGGGCTGGGAGCGGCTGGGCCGCAGCGGCTCGGTGGCGCGTGCCGGGTGGCCGGTCGCCGAGCCCGCGCTGCTGGTGCAGGACTCGGTGACGTGCGTGGTGCAGGTGGCGGGCAAGGTCCGCGACCGGCTGGAGGTGTCGCCGGACATCTCCGAGGACGACCTGCGGGCGCTGGCCCTGGCGTCGGACAAGGTCAAGACCCACCTGTCCGGCGAACCGCGCAAGGTGATCGTACGCGCGCCCAAGCTGGTCAACATCGTCCCGTGACCCACTCGACGGCCGCCCCGCACGGGGCGGCCGTCGCGTTTCGCGCAGGCCCTCAGGGTGCGTGCTAGACGCCGACCGGCCTCTTGGTCTCGGTCGTGAACCTGCTGCCGGTTTCGGCTTCCATGCGCTCGGCCTCCTCGAACTCCTCGATGCGGAGCGCGACCCCCATCGCGAAGCAGGTGGGTGCCCACTGGCCGATGAAGATGCCCCACCTGTCCGCCCGGTCGACGCCGGTGGACTCGAGGTTCTTGGAGATGAGCCAGGACGCGAACGACAAGCCGATGGACGCGAGCCCCGCCGTGTACATCGCCTTGGACGTGACGCCCATGTCGTGAAGCTTGCTGATCATGGTTCCCCCAGTGTCGGTAATTCGGTTATCCAGTACCCGAACGGACCCGCCCGGACCCGTACGGAATGCCGGATTTGCCCCTCCTTGACGGCTCCGATGAGATCTCCTGCGGCACAGGACTCCGGCCAGGGGAGACGCGTTCGCTCGAAGCGCATTGCGTCAAAGGTCCAGGAGGGGCCGATTCCCTTGGGCGTTCGGCATACCTACAGGGTTGAGGCGGCGCCCTTCACAGGGTGTCGCGCATTAGGGTTCTGATGTGACAAATGGCGCATACCTGAGATATCCGCATCTGCACGGTGACCTGGTGACCTTCGTCGCGGACGACGACGTCTGGCTGGCTCCACTGGCCGGCGGCAGGGCGTGGCGGTTCACCGCCGACCGCACCCCCGTCTCGCACCCCAGGTTCTCGCCCGACGGTACACGCATCGCCTGGACCGGCACCAGAGAAGGCGCCCCCGAGGTCTTCGCCGCCGAGGTGGACGGTCCGGAAGGGGAACGCCTGACCCACTGGGGCAGCGCGACCACGGGAGTACGCGGATGGAGCGCCGACGGGAACGTCCTGGCGGTCACCGCGGCGGGAGAGGGTGGCAGGGTCCGGACCTGGGCCCACGCCGTACCGCTCGACGGCGGCCCGGCCACCCGCCTGCCGTACGGGTGGGTCAGCGAGGTGGCGGTGAGCGGCGAGAAGGTCGCGACCGTGTCGGCGATGTGGCGCGAGCCGTCGCAGTGGAAGCGCTACCGGGGCGGCACCGCGGGCAAGCTCTGGGTCGACGCGGACGGGTCCGGTGAGTTCACCCGGCTGTTCGCCGACAGCACCGCGCAGTACTGGTCGGTCATGTGGGTCGGCGAGCGGCTCGCCTTCCTGGCCGACCACGAGGGCTGCGGCAACCTGTACTCCTCGCTGCCCGACGGCTCCGACCTGCGCAGGCACACCGCGCACGACGGGTTCTACGCCCGCCACGCCAGCACCGACGGCACCCGGGTGATCTACAGCCACGCCGGTGACCTGTGGCTGCTCGACGGGCTGGACGCCGAGCCGTACCGGCTGGAGGTCCGGCTGGGCGGGCCGCGGCCGGCCCGCGCGCGGCGGCCCGCGCCCAACCGGGTCGGCGGGTTCTCGCCCGACGCGACCGGGCGGGCCAGCGCGGTCGAGATCCGCGGCACCGCGCACTGGGTGACCCACCGCGACGGCCCCGCCGGCGCGCTCCGCGTCGAGCCCGGCGTGCGGGTACGGCTCCCGCGCGCACTCGACGCCGACGGCCGCGCGATCTGGGTCAGCGACGCCACCGGCGAAGACGCCCTGGAGATCGGCAAGCCCGGCGGCGAACTCCGCACGCTGGCCGCCGGGGAACTCGGCCGGGTCCTCGACCTGGCCGCCTCACCCGACGGCGGGCACGCGGCCGTGGCCACGCACGACGGCCGCCTGCTCGTCGTCAATTTGGAGTCCGGCGACCTGCGCGAGCTCGACCGCACCGACCAGGGCGACATCCAGGACCTGACGTTCTCGCCCGACTCGGCGTGGCTGGCCTGGGCGCACCCGCACCACGAGCCGCTGCGCCAGATCAAGATGGGCCGCGTCGACGGCACCACCACGATCCATGTGACCTCGCAGCGCTTCAGCGACTCCGCGCCCGTCTTCACCAGGGACGGCAAACACCTGGCGTTCCTGTCCACGCGCACGTTCGACCCGGTCTACGACGCGCACGTGTTCGACCTGTCCTTCCCCGCGGGCACCCGGCCGTACATCGTGCCGCTCAAGGCCACCACGCCCTCGCCGTTCGACCCGAGCCTGCAGGGGCGCGGCTTCAACGGCGAGGACGACGACGCCAAGGACGCCAAGGACGGCGACGACGGCGAGAAGGGCGAGAAGGGCGCGCCGCCGCGGACCGAGGTCGACGTCGAGGGGCTCGCCTCCCGGGTCGTGCCGGTGCCCGTCCCCGCCGGTCGCTACAGCAACCTGCGCACCGCCAAGGACGCCCTGCTGTGGCTGCGCCACCCGCTGGCCGGACTGCTCGGCGACGGCAGCGAGTCGTCCCCCGAGATCGTCCTGGAGCGTTACGACCTGAAGAAGCGCGCCAAGGCCGAGCTGGGCAGGGAACTGCGCGCCTTCGAGGTCAGCGGCGACGGCTCCCGGCTGGTCGTCAACGGCAAGAACGGGCTGCAGACCCGCTCGGCCGGTGAGGGCGACGACGTCGTCACCATCGACCTGGACCGGGTCACCGTCACCATCGACCCGGTCGCCGAATGGCGGCAGGGCTACCACGAGGCCGGGCGGCTGATGCGCGACCACTTCTGGCGCGCGGACATGAACGGCGTCGACTGGGCCGCCACCCTGGAGCGGTACGCGCCGCTGGTGGACCGGATCGGCGCCTACTCCGAGCTGATCGACCTGCTGTGGGAGGTACAGGGCGAGCTGGCCACCTCGCACGCCTACGCCCGGGCCGCCGGCGGGGGCTACGACCCCAAGCGCCGCCAGGGCCTGCTCGGTGCCGACCTGTCGCGCACCGAGGACGGCGCCTGGATCGTCGAGCGGATCCTGCCCGGCGAGTCGTCCGACCACGCCGCCCGCTCGCCGCTGCTCGCGCCCGGCGTCGCCGTACGCGAGGGAGACGCGATCGTCGCCGTCGGCGGACGCCCCGTCGACCCGGTGCGCGGCCCGCTCGCCCTCCTCGCCGGTACGGCAGAGCAGCCCGTCGAGCTGACCGTCAGGCCGTCCGGCGGCGGGGAACCCCGCCGGGTCGTGGTCACCCCGCTGGCCGACGACTCCTCGTTGCGCTACCACGCCTGGGTGGAGGACCGCCGCGCGGCGGTGCGCGAGCTGTCCGGCGGGCGGCTCGGCTACCTGCACGTCCCCGACATGGTGGCCTCCGGCTGGGCGCAGTTCCACCGCGACCTGCGCACCGAGATGGACCGGGAGGGGCTGGTCGTGGACGTCCGCGAGAACGGCGGCGGCCACACCTCCGAGCTCGTCCTGGAGAAGCTGTCGCGGAAGGTCAGCGGCTGGGCGCTGTCGCGCGGCTACCAGCCCGCCCGCTACCCGGAGGACTCGCCGCGCGGCCCGATCGTCGCGATCGCCGACGAGTTCGCCGGGTCCGACGGCGACATCGTCAGCGCCGGGATCAAGGCGCGCGGGCTCGGCCCGCTGGTCGGCACCCGGACCTGGGGCGGAGTGATCGGCATCGACAGCCGCTACTCCCTGGTCGACGGCACGGCCGTCACCCAGCCCCGGTACTCCTTCTGGCTGCAGGGGCAGGGCTGGGGCGTGGAGAACTACGGCGTCGATCCGGACGTCGAGGTCGTCATGACCCCGCAGGACCGGGTCGCCGGGCGTGACCCGCAACTGGAGAAGGCCGTCGAGCTGGCGCTGGCCGCGCTGGCGGAGACCCCGGCCGCCACACCGCCCGAGCTGCCGCCGCCGGCCTAGCCCATCGCCGCATCCCTGACCTCGTCGTACTCACGACAGGTCAGGGATGCGGCATCGACGGGTGAGCCGGCCGTCCTAGAGATCGGAGTCGGACCTGTACAAGTCGGGTCCGCGATCCAGGTCAGGCAGACGGTCTACGGGGCTGTCAAAGCCAGTTCTCGCGGGCGGCGTGCCAGGCCAGCTGTGTTCTGGTCCGCGCACCCGCCTGCTCCATCAGCTGGGTGATCCGGCGCTGCACCGTTCGGTGCGACACCTGGAGCTGGGTGGCGATCGACTTGTCCGGCACGCCCGCGACCAGCAGCGACAGCAGGGACAGGCTGTCGGAGTCCAGCGGGCAGCCGGAGGTGGCGACCTCGCCGCTCTCGGTGATCGCCAGCGGGGTCGCCCGCTCCCACTGGCTCTCGAACAGGGCCGTCAGCGCGTCGAGCAGGCTGCCGCGCCGTACCAGGGCGGCGGTCGGCTCCGCGCCCGCGTTCACGTGCTGCACCAGCGGCAGCACCCCCAGCTCGCCGTCCGCGATCGCCATCCGCACCGGCAGCTCGGGTACGGCCCGCGCCTGCTCGCCCAAGCCGATGCCGTGGGCGAGACTGGCCGGCATCCCCGGCTGCTCCAGCAGCGCCCGCTCGTAGATCACCCGGTAGCGGACGCCGCGGCGCAGGGCGGCCGGTTCCTCGGCGTTCTCCTCCGAGGGCATCGCCACATGGCCCGCCCGGCAGAAGTAGACGACCTCGTGGCGGGCGTTGTCCTGGAGCAGGCGCAACTGCTGGCGCAGGGCCGACCTACTGGGCAGGACCTCGACGACCTGGCCGGGATCATGGCGGCGGGCGTGCGACAGGTACTCCCCGGTGAGCTGATCGACCGCCTGCCTGGCCTGGTCGAGCCCCTCCTGCTCGCGCAGCAGCACGGGACCGATCGCGATGTCGGGGGCCACCGGGGCGAAGCGGTCCTCGTCGAGCGGTCGGGCCAGGCCCTTGGCGTGCAGGGAGCGCAGCGCGGCGTGCGCGGAATCGACGGGGACGCTCAGTTCCGCGGCCAGTTCGGCGGCGTGCGCGCCGGGTGAGCGCACCAGCAGCCGGTACGCGCGTTCCTCGGTCACGTCGAGTCCGGCGGCCTTGAGCATGACGCAATCATGACATCTCGCGTTTTGGCGGGGGCGCCCAGCCGGCCCGGTATCTGGGCCTGGCGCTGGACGGCATGCGCATCAACCGCTGATGCGGTGGAGGATCTCCTCCAGGACGGGGGGGGAGGTGGCGAAGTTCAGGCGGGCGAAGTTCTCGCCGCCAGGGCCGAACTCGTCGCCGTCGCTCAGCAGCACCTTCGCCTCGCGCTCCAGCCGACCGGCGGCGCCCGGCTCGCCGAAGTCCAGCCACGCCAGGTAGGTGGCCTCCGGGATCCGGTAGCCGACCCCTTGGGGAAGCCGCTCGGCGATCAGTTTGCGGTTGCGGTCGAGCGTCGCCACGACCTGCTCCAGCCAGGCGTCTCCCTGGCGCCAGGCCGTGACCGTCGCCTCGACGCCGAACAGGTTCGCCGAGCCGTACACGAAGGAGGGCTGGCGGTCGAGGGCCTCGCGGACCGCGGGCATGCCGATGTGGGCGACCGAGCACCTGATGCCGCCGAGGTTGAACGCCTTCGTCGCCGAGGTCAGCGTCACCGTGCGCTCGGGCAGGATCGTCGCGAACGGGATGTGCTCGTTCGGGGCGTACGTCAGGTCGGCGTGGATCTCGTCGGAGATGACCATCAGGTCGTGCCGTTCGGCCTGGTCGGCCAGGGCGAGCAGCTCCGCGCGGGTGAACACCCGGCCGGTCGGGTTGTGCGGGTTGACCAGCAGCAGCACCCGGCAGCCCGAGAGGTCGGGTTTGTCGAAGCGCCAGGAGTCGCCGTCCGGCAGCATCGGAATCGGCCGCAGCGGGCGGTTCATCTCCGCCAGCGTGCCCAGAAACGGGTGGTAGGCGGGCGTGTGCACGGCCACGCCGTCGCCGGGGCTCGTGCACACCTGGAGAAGTACCTGGAGTGCCTGGTTGATGTCGGTGTAGGAGCGGACGAGCGCCGGGTCGGGCTGCCAGCCGTACCGTACGGCCATGCGCGTGGCGAACGCCTCGGCGAGCGGGCCCGCGTCGGGCGAGTCCAGCCAGACCGGGTAGCCGAGGTCACCGGCGGCGCGGCGGCGCAACGCCTCGGTGATCTCGGGGGCGACCGGGAAGTCCATGTCGGCGACCCACGCGGGGATCACCCCCGGACCCGCCTTCGTCCACTTCAACCCATCACGAGAGGTTTCAAGGTCTTCGACACGAAACGAGTCATTCACTCGATCAGTCTAGGCGCGTCGCCGCAATATCGACTTTTCACTGCGAGGGCTCGTAGCCGGCGAGGGCAGTGCCGCAGGCCGAGTGACTCGTGCAGGATCGCCACGCTGCCCGGCCGCTGATACGCACCCCGCTGGAGAGGATCAGGCGTAGGCGGCTTACTGGATGTGTTCCAACAGGGCCTGCAGTCCGCCCGAGCGGGTGACTCGGGCGGACTGTGGGTGGCTCAAGTGACTCCAGGAGCGGGATCTTTGGAGCTAGAGGCGGCGGAGGACTGCCACGACCTTGCCCAGGACGCTTGCCTCGTCGCCGGGGATCGGGTCGTAGTTGGAGTTGTGGGGGACCAGCCAGACGTGGCCGTCCTTGCGCTTGAACGTCTTGACCGTGGCCTCGCCGTCGATCATCGCTGCCACGATGTCGCCGCTCTCGGCGACGGGCTGCTGGCGGACGACCACCCAGTCGCCGTCGGCGATGGCGGCCTCGATCATCGAGTCACCGGCGACCTGAAGCAGGAAGAGCGTGCCTTCACCGACGAGCTGCTTGGGCAGCGCGAACACGTCCTCGACGCTTTCCTCGGCGAGGATGGGGCCACCGGCGGCGATACGGCCGACCAGCGGCACGTAGGCGGCAGTGGGCCTGCTCACCGGGGTCTCGTCGTCTCTGCCGTCGGGGTCGACCCAGAGCACCGGCTCGCCGGGGAGGCGCACCTCCAGGGCGCGCGGCCGGTGGGGATCACGCCTCAGGTAGCCCTTGCGCTGCAACGCCGTCAGCTGGTGCGACACGCTGGACGTGCTGGTCAAGTGCACGGCCTCGCCGATCTCCCGCATGGACGGCGGGTAGCCGCGCTGCTGGACCGAGTCGCGGATCACCTCAAGGATCTTGCGCTGTCTGGGGGTCAGCCCCAGAGAGTCACGCCGACGCACCGCAAGGTCAGTGACGCCCTTTTCGTCATCCCGCTCGCTCATGCTCTCCTCCTCGCCCGGCGGCCCGCCTTACCGGCGAACCTCCCGGTCCGTGGTCTTCACGTCGCACACAGCGACCGTATCGCCGTTGAAGATCATCTTCAAACAATTGTTCGAGTCTTCCTCGAAATTGTTGGCACGGTGGTGTACAACATCGTACGGGAGTTCGATCGACACCGTGTTCGATTCGCTGATCTTATTCGACCTTTTCCTGGGTCGACGGTGGCGGGAGGTCATCAGTGCGAGCGACCACAATCACACACACAACCAGCGAAGACACGCAATTGACCCTCCTTGCGGACCTCACGCGAGAGCAGCGCACCCGGGGGGACCGAGAGCGCCAGGAGGCTCAGGGGAGAGCCTCCCAGAATCCCGAGGCTCTGGAGCAGGATGGCTCCAAGTCCGAGCCTCAGGGGCGGAGCATCCAAGGCCAGAACCAGCGAGATCGGCGACGGAGGGCTCAGTCCCAAACGGGTGCCCCAGCCAGGGGGCGTCACCTGTGGCTGGTCCCCGAGCCACGCTCACCGGAGAAAGACGAAGACCCGATCTCCGGTACGGCGCCCGCGCGGCCCATCGCCACGAGTGCGAGTTCCCCCGGCCTCGGAGGGTCCGGGGCAAGCCGCCCTAAAGAGTGCGAGACGCCGTCCGTGCAGAGGGTTGAACGCCAAGTGGGCATGGTCCGTGGCCAGGCGGCAGAAGCTGAGCACCTGACAGCCGGTGGTGGGCGACGGCGTGGTGCTGGTGGGAAGGTTCGGCGGTTGGAGAGGCGGCGGATCCGGCTTCAGCGGAAGCTTCGGCGGGCTGCGAAAGCGTCGCGTTCGACGGCGGGCTCGCCTCGTCGATCTGTAGCTCCGGTGCCGGTGGGGTCGCGTCGGCGATTCTTGAAACCGGTACGTTCGTCTGACGAATTGCCACAGCAGCGTACGAACTCGGTGCGGCGAACTGTGAATTCATCACGTGGATCGGCTGGGTCGGCTCGGCGGCCGATGCGGATTACCCGGCGGGGGCGCATTGTTCTACTAATGCTGTTCGTGGCCGTGGCGTTGGGGGCGTTCGTGCTCGGCACCAAGGCCGCCAGTTGGGCATCGGCGCACGAGGGCGGGCCGGTAACTGGCGAGGTGCTGTCCTGGGTGGTCGTGGACGGACGGGCAACCGCCTGAACGATCGCCGACATGGGCGCGCCTGGCAAGCACCCCTGAACCTGCCGAGATCCTCTGCACGGGCCCCAACTCCCGGAAATGCGCGGGCCCCAATTCGGAACACGGGGTGACTGACTACCAGGCGACGCGGGAAACCTGGTCCGGAACGCAGAGTGTCGCCAGGATCTATGGCCGGAACGCCGCATACGGCAGGAAAGTCAGAACATCGTGTGGGTCAAGGTTGGGCCCGGACGTCAGGGGCCGGGGGAGTTCCGCCCGCAGGGTAGGTGTGATCCGGCTTGAGGCTGTGCCGAGGGGCCACACGAGGCACACAAGACGCGTGAAACACACAAGACACACAAGACACACAAGACGCGTGAGACGCATGGGTGGCGGCTCGCTTCCGGCGGTGGAGTCGGGGTGTAGGCGTGGCCGTACCGGAGTCGGGTGGTGGGGTCTGGAGTTGGTGCGTCTGCGGGTCGGGTGGGAGGATCTGGGGAGGGGGCGCCTGGCCGGTGACCAGCGGGTTTTCGGGAGAATGTCCCGTAGAGCAGGCGTTTGCGGCAGGTGGGTGGGCCCGTCGGCGAGGCTCGACACGCCAGGCGCGCGGAGGCTTGTGGCGCTGATCAGCGACTTCGGTGGGGCGGGGTCTGCCAACTTGCGTTCATGGTCGCGCGCTTCTACGGTTGGACCACAACATCTAGTAGTTACACCGATGTAGTTCACCACAACTTGTGTTTACGTGACCGCTCCATGGCACGCCGTGGGGCGTGCGCGAGCGTCTCGCGACGAGCATTTTACGAGTGGTGACGGCGGGCCGAGGAGGCGAGGCGTGCACTGTCCGTTCTGTCGCCATCCGGACACCAGAGTCATCGACAGCCGCTCCACCGAAGACGGCGCCGCCATCAGGCGGCGGCGCACCTGCCCCGAGTGCGGGCGCAGGTTCACCACCCAGGAGACGGTGCTGCTGATGGTGAGCAAGCGTAGCGGGGTGACCGAGCCCTTCTCGCGGGACAAGGTGGTCGCGGGGGTGCGCAGGGCATGCCAGGGCCGCCCGGTCACCGAGGACTCCCTCGCGCAGCTCGGGCAGCGCGTGGAGGAGGCCATCAGGGCCAAGGGCGCGGCCGAGATCCCCTCCAACGAGGTGGGGCTGGCCATCCTGGGGCCGCTGCGGGACCTGGACGAGGTGGCGTACCTCCGGTTCGCATCGGTATATCGCGGTTTCGAGAGCCTGGCGGACTTCGAAGCCGAGATCGAGCAGTTGAAGGCCGAAAAGGCACCTGTGAAGGGGGAGTCATGACGGAGACGGTCAGCGGTTCAGAGGCGCGCGGGGCGAAGCGTCCTCGCAAGGGCCTGAAGATGAAGCGCATCTTCACCACGCCGGGCGTGCATCCCTATGACGAGATCTCGTGGGAGCGGCGCGACGTCGTCATGACCAACTGGCGGGACGGCTCGATCAACTTCGAGCAGCGTGGCGTGGAGTTCCCCGAGTTCTGGTCGGTCAACGCGGCGAACATCGTCACGACCAAGTACTTCCGCGGCGCGGTGGGCACCCCGCAGCGCGAGTGGAGCCTGAAGCAGCTGGTCGACCGGGTTGTCGGGATGTACACGAAGACGGCCGTGGAGTACGGCTACTTCGCCTCCGAGGAGGACGCGGAGATCTTCGACCACGAGTTGAAGCACGCCCTGGTGCACCAGGTGTTCGCGTTCAACTCGCCGGTCTGGTTCAACGTGGGCACCCAGTCGCCGCAGCAGGTCAGCGCCTGTTTCATCCTCTCTGTGGACGACCAGATGGAGTCGATCCTGGAGTGGTACAAGGAAGAGGGTGTGATCTTCAAGGGCGGTTCGGGCTCGGGAATCAACCTGTCCCGCATCCGCTCGTCGAAGGAACTGCTGTCCAGCGGCGGCACGGCCAGCGGCCCGGTGTCGTTCATGCGCGGCGCCGACGCCAGCGCGGGCACCATCAAGTCGGGCGGCGCGACCCGGCGGGCGGCCAAGATGGTCGTCCTCGACGTCGACCACCCCGACATCGAGGAGTTCATCGAGACGAAGGCGCGCGAGGAGGACAAGATCCGCGCGCTGCGGGACGCCGGGTTCGACATGGACCTCGGCGGCAAGGACATCGTCTCGGTGCAGTACCAGAACGCCAACAACTCGGTGCGCGTCTCCGACGAGTTCATGCGGGCGGTGGAGAAGGGCGACACGTTCGGCCTGCGCGCCCGGCTGACCGGCGAGGTGATCGAGCGGATCGACGCCCGCGACCTGTTCCGCAAGATGGCGAAGGCCGCGTGGGAGTGCGCCGACCCGGGCGTGCAGTACGACGACACGATCAACGACTGGCACACCTCGCCCGAGACCGGCCGCATCACCGCGAGCAACCCGTGCAGCGAGTACGTCCACCTGGACAACTCCTCCTGCAACCTGGCCAGCATCAACCTGCTGAAGTTCCTGAAGGACGACAACTCCTTCGACATCGCGGGCTTCGTCAAGCTGACCGAGCTGATCATCACCGCGATGGACGTGTCGATCACGTTCGCCGACTTCCCGACGGAGAAGATCGGCGAGACGACGCGGGCCTACCGCCAGCTCGGCATCGGCTACGCGAACCTGGGCGCGCTGCTCATGGCGACCGGCCACGCCTACGACTCCGACGGCGGCCGCGCGGTCGCGGGCGCCATCACGAGCCTGATGACCGGCGTCTCCTACCGCCGCAGCGCCGAGCTGGCCGCGGTGGTCGGGCCGTACGACGGGTATGCCCGCAACGCCGACGCGCACAAGCGGGTCATGCGCAAGCACGCCGCCGCCAACGACGATCTGCGCACGATCAGCGGGATGGACGGCAAGATCCACGCTGAGGCGTCGCGGCAGTGGTCGGAGTGCCTGAAGGCCGGCGAGAAGAACGGCTACCGCAACGCGCAGGCGTCGCTGCTCGCCCCGACCGGCACCATCGGCTTGATGATGGACTGCGACACCACCGGCATCGAGCCGGACCTGGCGCTGGTGAAGTTCAAGAAGCTGGTCGGCGGCGGCTCCATGCAGATCGTCAACCAGACGATCCCGCGGGCGCTCAGGCAGCTCGGCTACCAGCAGGAGCAGATCGAGGCCATCGTCGAGTACATCGCCGAGAACGGCCACGTCGTCGATGCCCCCGGCCTGAAGCCGGAGCACTACGAGGTGTTCGACTGCGCGATGGGCGAGCGGGCGATCGCCCCCATGGGGCACGTCCGGATGATGGCCGCCACGCAGCCGTTCCTGTCCGGCGCGATCTCCAAGACGGTCAACCTGCCCGAGTCGGCCTCGATCGACGACATCGAGCAGGTGTACCTGGAGGGCTGGAAGCTCGGCCTGAAGGCGCTGGCCGTCTACCGCGACAACTGCAAGGTGGGCCAGCCGCTGTCGGCCGGCGGCAAGAAGGAGGAGCCGAAGGCGGCGTCCGCCGAGCCCGAGGTCAAGGTCATCGAGGTCAACCGGCCGACCCGCCGCCGCATGCCGAACCAGCGCCCCAGCACCACCACCCGCTTCACGGTGGGCGGCGCCAAGGGCTACATGACCGCCTCGTCCTACCCCGACGACGGGCTCGGCGAGGTCTTCCTCAAGATGTCCAAGCAGGGTTCGACCCTGGCGGGCGTCATGGACGCCTTCTCCGTGGCGATCTCGATCGGCCTGCAGTACGGCGTGCCGCTCGAGACGTACATGAGCAAGTTCGTCAACATGCGCTTCGAGCCGGCCGGCATGACCGACGACCCGGACGTGCGGATGGCGACCTCGGTGATGGATTACATCTTCCGCCGCCTGGCGCTCGACCACCTGCCCTACGAGGAGCGGGCCGCGCTCGGCATCTTCTCCGCCTCCGAGCGCGCCGCCCAGCAGCGCGGCGAGGACCCGGCGGCGCTCGTCGACAAGGAGGCGCTGGCCCAGTCGGCGCCGATCGAGGAGCGGCCGAGGGTGGAGGTGGCGCCGAAGAAGGAGCTCACGCTGGAAAGCCACCAGCGCTTCACCGCCGACGCGCCGCTCTGCATGACCTGCGGCACCAAGATGCGCCCCGCGGGCAGCTGCTACGTCTGCGAGGGCTGCGGCTCGACCAGCGGCTGCAGCTGACACACCGCAGAGGTGGCATTCGACCGTATCTGCGTAGTCCGCTAGAAGCAGGATATGAGGGGTGGCGAGACAAGGTGCTCGGCATCCCTCATTCCCCTGGTCTCGTGGGATCGCTGAGTGTCCCGAGAAGTGCCGGGAATCACCTTCACCGTCCGGCCGAAATGAGGCGCTTCTTTGTTAATGAGATTGATGCAAGCGGCGCATTCCTGGTGATATTGGTCGATGATCGGGAAGACGCTATGGGAGCGGCAGCTTCATCAGAGGGGTTCCACTTCGGCTTTGGCGATAGCGGGAGACCGTGTCGTCGTCCATGAGCGCCACAATCGGCTGGCTTGTCTGGACCGCCACGACGGCGCGGTCCGCTGGGACGTTCCGGTAGGAACCTGGCCGCGTGCCGTCGTGGTCTACGGCGATCGTTGCCTGGTGCTGCCGCAGAACTCCGATCAACTCGTCTGCCTCGACCTCCCGACGGGGTCTGTGATGTGGCGCGCCGGGTTGCGTGGGTATTCGGGGCATGTGGTGGCCACCCCGGAGGCGGTCCTCGTCGGCGGCTGGCGCGGTTACACACCCATTGTCGCTGTCAACCTGCAGGACGGACGGCCTCTGTGGCGGACACAGCAGTGCGCGGCCACGGTGCGCCCCGAGCCCTGGGGTGGCGGTGTGATGCTGGGGAGCGGATCGGAAGCATGGCTGATCGATCCGCGTGATGGAATGGAACTGGGTCGCTGGAGGTTGCCAGAGCCGCTGGCTGATACTGACAATCGTCAGGCGTTCACTGTGATCGGCCCCGACCGATGCCTGGCGCTCTGCGGCACGCGGTCCGTTGCGGCCATGCGACTGTCTTCGAGCATCGTCGAGCAGCTCTTCCGTCACGATACCGGCCTTCTCGGCTTCGCTCCCGAGTTCACCGGGGGTGTGGTGTGGTTGCGAGACCGGCAGGGCGGTTATCTGGCCGTCGACCCCGAAGACGGATCGGAACTGTGGCACGTCGATGTCGCTCAGCCGCTCGCCGATGGGGTGGTGCGAGACGGTGACGGGTTCGTGATCGGCAGCCAAGGTGGCGTGCTCCTTCGGCTGCGCTCCGACGGCCAGGTTCTGGAGCGGGCCTCGTCGGCCGCCAGGATTGCCGCACTGCGAGGCCTGGGAACGGGAGAGGTGATCATGGTAACCAAGGGAACTCTCAGGATGATCGCCGTCGGCCCGTTTCGGCGAGGCGAATGACTAAGGAACACCCAATCCATGCGCAAGCGCTCCATTCCTGTACAAATCTCAGTCCTCGATATCTACAGAGCGGTCAGGTCGAGTGCGCGCTCCGCCGCGTCGAGGAGCTGTTTGTAGGTGATGACCTCGATGCGTGAGAGGTGGGAGTTGTAGACGCGGAGGGTCTCGTTGATCTGGGCTTCAGAGAACCGGGTCTGCAGGTCTGGATGGCCGATGACGAGGACGGCGGTCGCGCGCCGGGTGTCGACGCCATGCTCGAGAACCATGTCGCGGTTCTCGTCGAGGAGTTTCAGGTAGTTCTGTGCCTGGGCCACGCCTTTGTGGACGTCTGCGCTGGGGATGGTCGACGTTCGGTGGCCTTCGATGGCCTTGACAGCAGCGCGCTTCAGCTCGACCACGTGGAGGACGCCGTCGGGGCGAAGCAAGGGGATGTCGAGTTCCAGGCCGCGTGTCAGCCTGCGGCGCAGGGATTGGCCGACGTACTCGCCGCCGAACAGCCACCACGCGCCGGTGAGCGCCCCTTGGATCTGGCGCTCTGAGCTGTACGGATGTTCGACCACGCGCCGGATCTCGGCCAGCTTCCGCCGACGGAGACAGAGTTGCATGCCGGCGAGAACCGACTCGGCGTCGGCCCTGGAGAGGATCGCGAGCGACCCCGGCGGTAACTCCGAGACGGAGGGGGCCGGCCGGGTGAGCGGCTCGTACATGGTGCGTCGCAGCAAGGCTTCGGCTAGCCAGATCTGACCGTCCACCTCCAGCCTGTGAACCCGGTAAGTGCCCGCCTCCCGGTCCTCCACGACCTGGATCGACGCCTTGGCCAGCCGCCGGAAATACTCTCGGGCCTCGACGACCCCGGCTTCCGGGTGTTCTTCGAGGAACGCCTCGAAGAGCACTGAGATCGCCAGATGTGTGTTGGACATCGCCAGCTCGAGCGCGCCGAGGGTACGGCTCGACTCTCCGTCGAGCAATTGGTACCTGTCCTCGAGATCTGGGCTCAGCACCCGGCCCGTGGCGTAGCCGAGTGCGTCGTCGAGGCGGCTGGCGGACCCCGGATCGCCCCCGATCTCCGCCTGCCGGATGGCGAACCTGATGAGGTCCAGCATCGTCTTCCCACCCCGGTAGGGATAACCGATGTGGTCCAAAACGTCCTGCACGGCGGACTTGACCTGCTCAGACTCCGCGAGTGAGTGGATGAGCCTCAAGAACGACGTCATCACAGAGTCCGAACGGATCCTGTTCCTCCCAGCCAACGCCTCACTCCTCGCCGAATGGCCCGGGTGAACCGCTCATCCGGTACCCGGACACTGCCACAAGCCGCCGACAGAACTCAGCCGTCAGGCCGGACAGGCCGCCCGGGTGGGGCGGCTCTCAAGGAGCGGCAACGAGAGGACGAAGGGGAGCCGGTCGGTGGCCGGCTCCCCCGGGGGTTATCGCAGACCCGCGTCCAGGGCGTTGGTGAGGACGCCGGTGTCGCCGGACATTTCCCAGATCATCGCGCCCAGCAGGCCCTTGCTCTTGAGCCAGGCGGTCTTCTTGCCGATGGACCAGGCGTCGTCGAAGCTCCACCACTGCCCGCCGTTGCCCGTGAAGCAGTAGGTCGACACGGACTGCTCGTCGTGCCGTACCGTGCAGCCGGGGACGCTCGCGAGCAGGTTGCTGTAGCCGCGGGTGCCCGCCTCCTCGGCGAACTGGCCGGGGGCGGCGCCGGTGGCGGACTGCCACTCGCCGTACTTGCCGCCGTCGGCGACGCCCTGCCAGCCTCGGCCGTAGTAGGCCAGGCCGATGGTCAGTTTGCGTGGGTTGACCCCGGCCTGGAGGTAGACGTCGACCGCCTTCTCCACGCTGAAGTCGGGGTTGTAGGGGCTGTCGGTGTCGAGGTACAGGTTGCCCTGGTGGCCGGCGCGGTTCGGCTCCCAGGAGTTGTCGCTGCCCGCGCCGTGGAAGTCGTAGCCCTGGATGTTGAAGATGTCCAGGGTCTTGGCGATCTCCGGCAGGTCCCAGCCGGCCGCGATCTTGACCGGGTCGGCGGGGGTGAACGCGGTGAGCTGGTAGCGCTTGCCGGTCTCCGTGGTCAGCGCGTCGAGCTGGCGGCGGAACTCGGCGATCAGCAGCGTGTTGTTGGCCTTGTCGTTCGGGCCGATGTGGTTGCCCGCGTGTCCTTCGGCGCCCGGCCACTCCCAGTCGAGGTCGATGCCGTCGAACACGCCCGCGCCGGTGCCGGGCCCGCCGGCCGCGTTGTAGGCGGGCAGGTTGCCCTTGATGTAGGTGTCGATGCAGGAGCTGACGAACTTCTTGCGTGAGGCGTCGGTGGCCGCCACGTCGGAGAAGTACTTGGAGTAGGTCCAGCCGCCGATCGAGATCAGCACCTTCAGGTGCGGGTGCTTGGCCTTGAGCTTCTTGAGCTGGTTGAAGTTGCCGCGCAGCTTCTCCCACCCGGTGTCGGCCACGCCGTCCACGGACTGTCCCGCGCTGAACGGCCTGCCGTAGTCGGCCTCGGCGTCACCGGCTCCGTCGCCCTGGTTCGGGTCCTGCGGGTTGCCCGTGGTGCCCTTGGTGACTCCCTGCAGGCAGGTGAGGTTGACCGGGTCGATGTTGGCGAAGGCGTAGTTGATGTGCGTCAGCTTGGCCGCCGCGCCGGTGGTGTCCAGGTTGCGGACGAAGTACTGCCGTCCGTAGATGCCCCACTGGACGAAGTAGCCGACCCTGGCGTACCCGTTCTCCACGATGTCGGAGGTGGTCACGGGGACGGCGGGGGTGGCCGCGGACATGTTGTCGTACAGGTCGCGCGCCTTGACGGTGAAGGTGTAGGGGGTGGAGGGGGACAGGCCGGTCACGGTGGCCGTCGTCTCGGTGACGGTGGCGGCGACGGTCGAGCCGACGTAGACGTCGTAGTTGGCGACGCCGCTGTTGTCGGTGGCGGCGTTCCAGGCCAGGGTGACGCTGGAGGAGGTCTTGCCGGTGCTGCGCAGGTTGCCCGGCACGGTGGGCGCCTGGGTGTCGTCGGCCGGGTTGTTGGTGCGCACGGTCACCGGCGACGAGGCCGCCGACAGGGTGCCCTTGCGGTCCTTGGCCTTGACGGTGAAGGTGTAGTCGGTGTTCGGGGTCAGGCCGGTCACCGTGGCGCTGGTGCCGGTGACCGTGATGGCCGTGGCCGTGCCGTTGTAGACCTCGTACCCGACGATCGGCAGGCTGCCCGGGGTGGCGGCGTTCCAGGCGAGCGAGACGGTCTTGGTGGTCTTGACCGGCGAGCGCAGGTTGCCGGGCGCGCCGGGCGGGGCGTCGGCGGAGCCGTCGCAGTTGACGTCGTTGACCCGGCAACTGGTCGGCTCGGCGTCGGCGGTGCTGACCCGGAAGGTCGGGCTGTACGGCGCGGTCGTCCGCCCGGCCGCGATCGTCGTGTTGTAGTGCGCGGGGGTGAGGGTGACCGTGCGCCCGCTCTGGCTGATCGTGGCGTGGTCGGCGTTGCTGGCGGTGACGCCCGCGGGCAGGTCGAAGACGATCGACCAGCCGGTGAGCGCGGTGGTGCTGTTGTTGGCGACGACGAACTCGGCGCTGGTGCCGCTGACGTTGTAGGTGGCGGTCACGGGCGCGGGCGTGGGCGGCGGGCCGCCGCTGCCGTCACAGTTCGCGCCGTTGATCGTGCACGTGGTCGGCTGTACGGCGGAGCTGAGCGTCACCTTGGGGCTGAACGGCTCGGTGTTCCTGCCGGGCTGCACGGTGGCGATGTAATAGGCGGGGGTGAGCGTCACCTTCGTGCCGTTCTGGCGAATGGTGGCGTTCTGCGGGTTGCTCGCGGTCACTCCGGAGGGCAGCTCGAAGACGATCGACCAGCCGGAGACCGCGGTGGTGTCGGGGTTGCTGACGACGAAGGTGGCGGTGGTGCCGCTGAGACTCACGGCCGCGACAAGACGGGCCGCCGCGTGGGCGGGGACGGTGCCGAGGGCGATGATCACGAGAACGGCGATCAGGGGGGTGACTAATCGGCGCACGTAGAAAGCCTTTCTTTAAAGAAGGTTTCCTAACAATTACGCGGATAGTAAGCCCCCGTCAGGCCGTCGGCAAGAGCTGCGGCGAGTGCGGCTCGGTTTCGTTGGCCTGGACGCCGGTAGGTTTCCTTACATGAACATTGCGATTACCGGTGGATACGTCGTACCCGTGGACGGCGACCCCGTCGAAGGCGGCACCGTGCTCATCAAGGACGGCCGGATCGCGGCCGTCGGCCACGATGTGGAGATCCCCGACGGCGCCACGATCGTCGACGCGGGCGGCTCCTGGGTGCTGCCCGGCTTCGTGGAGGCCCACGGCCACCTCGGCGTGTACGAGGAGGCCGAAGGCTGGGCCGGCCAGGACACCAACGAGATGACCGACCCGAACGGCGCCCGGCTGCGCGCCCTGGACGCGATCAACCCCGCCGACCTGGCGTTCGCCGACGCGCTGTCGGGCGGAGTGACCACCGCGGTGATCAAGCCGGGCTCCGGCAACCCGATCGGCGGGCAGACGGTCGCGGTCAAGTGCTGGGGCCGTACCGTCGAGGAGATGCTGGTCAGGGAGCCGGTCAGTGTGAAGAGCGCGCTCGGGGAGAACCCCAAGCGGGTGTACGGCGACCAGAAGAAGCTGCCCTCCACCCGCCAGGGCGTGGCCGCGGTGATCAGGGACGCGTTCACCAAGGCGCAGGACTACCGGGACAGGCGCGAGTTCGCGGCGGCCGAGGGCAAGCCGTTCGACCGGGACGGCACGATGGAGGTGCTGGTCAGGGTGCTCGACGGCGAGCTGCCCTGGTGCCAGCACACGCACCGGGCCGACGACATCGCCACCGCGCTCAGGCTCGCCGACGAGTTCGGCTACCGCCTGGTGATCAACCATGGCACCGAGGGGCACCTGCTGGCCGACCTGATCGCCGAGCGGAACGTTCCGGTGATCATCGGCCCGCTGCTGACCAGCAGGTCGAAGGTGGAACTGCGCCACCGCTCGTTGCGCAACCCGGGCATCCTGGCCCGCGCGGGCGTCGAGCTGGCGATCACCACCGACCACCCGGTGGTGCCCATCCACTTCCTGGTCCACCAGGCGACGCTGGCCGTCAAGGAGGGCCTGGACCGCGATGTCGCGCTGCGCTCCATCACGCTCAACCCGGCCAGGATCATGGGGCTGGGCGACCGGGTCGGCGCGCTGAAGCCGGGGCTGGACGGTGACGTCGTCATCTGGTCGGGCGACCCGCTCGACGTCATGAGCCGCGCGCTGCGGGTGTTCGTGTCGGGGCGCGAGGTCTACACCTACGCGGACGGCGAGGGCGAGATGCTGGACCCCTACTACCGCGAATCCGGGCCGCGCTAGTCATGGACCCGACCCCGGAGTAGGCCAGCACATCGTGCTCAAACCTGAGTGAAATATCCTCGCTGTAAGTCACCGTCAAGGTGATCAGCTCATAGTGGGGGGATGACCGTCTCCCGCGAGACCTACCGCCCCCCTGTGCTGCCGCGGCGACCGAGCCGGACGCTCATCGCCGCGCTGGTCATATCCGGCCTCGTCGCCCTGTTCATCCTGGCCGCCATGCTGCTGTCCGGCGGGCCCGCCGACTTCGGCCTGTCGGCCCTGCTGGCGGTGGGCCCGCTGCCCGTCCTGCTGGCCGCCGTGCTCGCGCTGGACCGGCTGGAGCCCGAACCCCGGCTGCACCTGGTCTTCGCCTTCGTCTGGGGCGGGGGCATCGCGGTGGCGCTGGCCATCCTGCTGACGATCCTCGGCGAAGGCATGTTCGCGGGGGTGGGACTGGCCGCCCAGCGGGTGAACGACGTGGGCTTGGTGGTGGTGGCCCCGGTGGTGGAGGAGGCGCTCAAGGGTTCGGCGCTGCTGTTGCTGCTCAGGCGGCGGCGGGAGATCGACGGGCTGACCGACGGCATCATCTACGCCGCCATGGCGGGGCTGGGCTTCGCGGCGGTGGAGAACGTGGGCTACTACCTGGCCGCCTTCCAGGCCGACGGCACGAACGGGGCGCTCACCCTGTTCGTCCTCCGCGGGCTGGTCGCCCCGCTCGGCCACCCGGTCTACACCGCCATGATCGGGATCGGCGTCGCGTACGCGGTCACCAGGAGCGGTCCGGGCAGGTACGCCGCGGTCCCGCTCGGCTACCTGGCCGCGGTGCTGCTGCACGGCCTGTGGAACGGGATGGCCGTCCTCTCCTCGCCCGGCGGACTGGCGATCGTGTACTTCCTGCTGCTCGCGGTGATCATCGTGCTCGTCGTGGTGACAGTGCGCGAACGCAAGCAGCTTCTCGCCAGGATCGGCGCCTACCTGCCCCTGTACGAGGCGACCGGGCTGGTCACCGCGCAGGATGTCGGCATGCTCGGCTCGCTCGGCGCCCGCCGCCGGGCCCGCAGGCGGGCGGGCCGGGCGATGGGCGACTACCAGCAGGCCGCGACCGAACTGGCCATGCTGCACCAGCGGGCCGAGCGCGGCGGCATGGATCTGGAGGAGTTCGGCGCCGAACGCGACGCGCTGCTGTCGGTGATGGCGTCGGCGCGGGCGGCGATGACGCCTACCTGAGGAACTCCCGCAGGTGCGTCACGACGGCCTCGGGGCGCTCCTCGGCGAGGAAGTGGCCGCAGTCGGGGATCTCCGCGCCGCGCACGTCGCGGGCGTAGCCGCGCCAGGCGTCCAGCACGTCCACCCTGGCGGGTATCCCGCCCGCGCCCCACAGCGCCAGCACCGGCATCTCCAGCCGCCGTCCCGCGTCGTGGTCGGCGTCGTCGTGCGCCGCGTCGTCCGGGAAGGAGGCCCGGTAGTCGTCGAAGCCCGCGCGCAGCGCGCCCGGCCGGGAGAAGGCGCGCACGTACTCCTCGACGCCCTCGTCCACCGCGGCCCGCTGGACCGTCCACCGCTCGAAGAAGTAGCTCAGGTAGCCGCGTACATCGGCGCCCGCGAGCTGCTCGGGGAGGTCGGGCTGCAGGTGGAAGGTCCAGTGCCAGGCGCTCGCGGCCAGGCCGGTGTCCATGTCGAACCTGCGCCACATCTCCCTGGTCGGGATGATGTCCAGCACCGCCAGCCGGTCCACCTCCGCCGGGTGGTCCAGGGCGTAGCGGTGGGCGACCCGGCCGCCCCGGTCGTGCCCGGCGAGGCTGATCCGCTCGAAGCCCAGCGACCGGGCCAGCTCGCGGACGTCGGCGGCCATGGTGCGCTTGTCGTAGCCGGTGCGTGGTTTGTCGGTCCTGCCGTACCCGCGCAGGTCGGGGGCGATCACGGTGTGCGTCTCGGCCAGCGCCGGGATGACGTGCCGCCAGCAGTGGCTGGTCTGCGGCCACCCGTGCAGGAGCACCAGCGGCGGCCCCTCGCCCTCGATCAGGTAGTGCATCCGGATCCCGCCGACCTCGGCCATCCGCGACTCGGGCATGTCCACTCCCGTTGGTAACTGGATGATGTGGTTACCTTGTAACTGCATCATAGAGTTAGGCGTATGAGCAACCAGGATTGGGTGTGGGACGGCGGCAGGGCGAGCCTCGACCTGGTGAACACCTACCGCGACCGGAAGACGGGCGGCCGGGAGCTCCTGCTCGAACCGGCCGACCTGACGGCCTGGCTGGCGGCCTCCGGCCTCACCCCCGAGCGGGCCGAGGCCGGAGAGGCGAGCCTCCTGGACGCGCGCGACCTGCGAGAGGCGATCAGCCTCTGCACGGACGCCGCGATGGCCGCCCGCCCGCCCGGCGCCCCCGAACTCGCGCTCCTCAACCGCTGGGCGTCGGCGCGCCACGCACCCCTCCTCCAACTCCACCCCGACCTGTCCCTGGTACGGCTCCCGCCCTCCGACCCGGTCTCCGCGGCCCTGGCCGAAGTGGCGCACGACGCCGTGGCCCTGCTCGGCGGCGAGGCCCGGCGCCTCGTCCGCGTGTGCGCCGGCCCCGAGTGCGGCCTGCGCTTCATGGACCGGTCGAACGCGGGCCGCCGCCAGTGGTGCTCGATGCGCCGCTGCGGCAACCGCGAGAAGGTCCGCCTCCATCGCGCCCGCCACAGCGGATAGCGCGGCGGGTGTTTTTCCGCTCAAGTGCTCATGCCGCCGGTGATCACAGTCGTTATGCTTGCCGTTCATGACTGATGTGGACGAGCACGGTCGACCCGAGCCGCCTGTCGCGGGCGGCGAGACGGCGACCCTCCTGGGATTCCTCGATTATCAGCGCGCGACGTTGGCGTGGAAGTGCCGGGGCCTCGGCGCCGCGGGGCTGACGGCAACGGTCGGTGCCTCGTCGATGACGCTGGGCGGACTGCTCAAGCATCTGGCATACGTGGAGGACGACTGGTTCTCCCGCTGGTTGCACGGGCGGGACCGATCCGCGCCGTGGAACACCGTGGATTGGCGCGCCGACGACGACTGGGACTGGAACTCCGCCGCCGCCGACTCCCCGGAGGAGCTGTTCGCGTTGTGGGAGAAGGCCGTGGACCGCTCCCGTGAGGCGGTCGCCGAGGCGCTGGACGACGGCGGCCTGGACCGTCTGGCCCAGCGGTCCTGGCCCGGCGGCGAGACGCCGTCCCTGCGGTGGATCGTGGTCCACATGATCGAGGAGTACGCGCGTCACAACGGTCATGCCGACCTCCTCCGGGAGTCGGTGGACGGGGAGACCGGGGAGTAGAGGCCACGCCGAGTTCAGCGAGCTCGGCGTGGCCCCCTTCGCCCTCTTGCTGATGCACGACCGCAAGGGGTCCGCCCTCAAGGTGTACGGGCCCCAGGTGGTCGGCCCCGTCTACTGAGCCTTTTCCATCCCTGGTGGCGGATGGCTGGTCACAACATGATCGCGGGTCCGGCTTTCCCCTCATGACGTAGCAGAGCTCCTGGTAGACGG
>NZ_JBEYZF010000018.1:0-161008 GCF_040645915.1 Nonomuraea sp. NPDC046570
GAAGCGGCGAGAAGAGGCGAGCACCTGGTGGATGTCTTCGGGGTTGATGTCGGGCAGGCCGAGCCGGTGGCGTGCGGCGGCGGTCAGGCAGAACGTGGCGATCCGCCAGGCCTCGACGAGAGTGGCCTTGCCGGTGTGGTTGATGGACAGCAGCAGGCAGGTCAGCACTGCGGCGATGGGCAGTCCGGGCGGGCCGGGCCTCGGGCCGAGTTCGGCGTTGATCAGCGGCATGATGCCGGAGTCGTCCAGCAGCCGGGCGTAGTGACCGACGACCGCGTCGGGAATCTGTGCCGTCTGCTTGGCGGGTGGCCGGGGTCGGGTGGCTCGGGCTCGGGTGGTGCGCGGCGGCCAAGCGCGTGGCTTCGCCGTACTCAACGGGCCTGTTCGTCGGGCCTGCCGCGCAGCAGCGCGACCGCGGTGGGTTGGTCCAGAGCTGGGACGAAATGTTGGTAGCGGGCCAGCGAGGAGACGCTCATCCCGGCCGCGGCGGCCACCACTCCCAGGTCGATCCGGGCGCTCAGGAGCTCGACGATCCAGGAGGAGCGCAGCCGGCGCACCGACAGGGCGGGCAGGCCGCCGGTCGGCCGGTGGCGGGCCGTCCAGGAGCTGAACAGGTTCTTGGCGTGCCGGGCGGCGCGCCCGGGCCGGAAGACGAAGGCATCGCCGGGCCGGTCGGTGGCGCGGGCCAGGACGTCTTCCCAGGTGGCGCGGCAGACGATCAATCGCTGTGTGTCGGGGACGGTGACCACGATCGCGCCGGAATCCAGGTGGCGCAGATGCATGGCGCGGACGGCGGCGACCTCGCCGGAGGTCAGGCCGCAGCCGAAGGCCAGCGCCATCAACGCCAGCGCGTCGCCTCTGGCCTGGCCGGGCAGACGTTCGGCCCAGCCGCGAAGGCGGTCGAGCTGGGCCGGCGAGTACGGCCGGCTGACACTCTTCGGGGCTTTCATCGGTGGCGGCGTCTGTTCGCCGCGTTCCAGCCAGGCCAGCGTGGCGCGCATGTGCCGCAGCCAGGACCGGTAGGTCTGAGCCGAACTCGGCGCCAGGTCGGTGCAGCCGGTCAGGACGAATGCGTCGATCGTCTCGTGCCGCAGCCATATTTCCGGATCGTCGGGCAGGCCGCGGTGGCGGCACCAGGCGGCGAGCCGGGTGGTGGCGTGCAGCAGCCGTTCCACGTTGTAGGGAGAGCAACCGGCGCTGGCGGCGACCAGCATCCGCACCGTGTCGGCGACCTGCTCCCACTCCGGTGGCGGGACGCGCGGCCGGTAACGGGTGATCTTTGCCGAGGTCTCCGGGTCGAGGGTCACACCCCACTCATAGCGGCAGGACAACCTGCCGTTACGTAGCGCGACGACTTTGACTGATAGGAGAACATTGTCATGGTCGGTGGACGAGCCCGCTCCACCGCGCCCCGGGATCTGGCCGAGGACCCGCAGGCCTGGCCCCACGCGGACCTGGAGGGCCATGTGGCCGCGGCTGTCGTTCAGGCGATCGCCGCCACCCTCGCCGGTGAACTCGCCGCGCGCAAGCTGAGCCGGCGCGTCCTGGCCGCTCTGTCCGGGGTCAACTGGCAATCCATCAACGACCTGCTCGCCGGGACCTCCTGGCCGGACGTGGCCACGATCGCCCTGCTGGAGAGCGCCCTCGGGGGGCCGCTGTGGCCCACCATCCGGTAAGGCAGGTGGTGGCGCGAGTGGTGATCGACCGTCGCGCGGGGGCGGGCCATCGGCAGGGGTGAGACGCATCATCGTCCTCTTTCCGCTCTGCCAGATCTCGGGCAGGGCAGGCGAAATAGGCTCGACGGCCCCCGAGCTCCCGCATCGCGCGTTACGCTCAGAAGCGCGCGAGCCACCGTCAGTTAGACCTGCAGGGCGCTCACGCAACCCGGGTGCCGCCGAGCTGGACTCTCGGCGGCACCCTCTTTGCCGTCGCCCCGGACCACAGGGATGACGGCAAACTCATCAATGGTCAGCGGCGGCCCCGTTCAGCGTGGCGCCGTTGAGGCCCTCGGCGATCGAGAACTGCCCGCGCTGGTGCTCGGCCAGCCACCCTTTGTCGATCAGGCGCTTGAGCCGGGTTCGGACGACTTCCACCCGCTTGTGAACATCCGGCTCGCCCAACGCCAGCGCGACCTCCCTGGCGCGCATCGCCCGACCCGCTGAGGCCAGCATGATGACGACCTGCCGGTTAACGCCGGTCAACGAAGGCCACCCGGAAGCAACGCCGCCGAAAGCCCCTGCGGGCGGCACCGGTTGAAGGTGAGGAGACTCAGCCGGAACTTGACGGTCAGTCTCATCGGTGGCCGGCTCGTGCGAACCCCGGGCGTGGTGATCGAGCACGTCAACCGGATCGCACCCGTCACTCGCCGCGTCCTCCGCCCGGAGATCCTCCACGGGGTTGCGGCCCAACACCTCGTCTTTGGCCTGCAACCTGGCCAAGGTGCGCCGGACCGCCGCCAGTTGCTCCAGCCGCTCCTCGGCCTCGGCGATCTTCTCGCGCCACGCCACGACCTCTTGCCGCGCCTGAGCTTCCTCATCATCCAGCCGCTCGACAAGCTGAGCGACACTCATCTGCTCGAACCGTGATGGCACCATCGCCCCCTCGGGCTCGATGACCCCAGTGTCTTTGCAGTACTCCGGCGTACTCACTCACCGAATAGTTGCAACTCCACACTGTAGGCGCGAAAGCCACGCGAGTGCAGACACATCACAAGATCTTCCTTGCTTTCCAGCCGCAACTTCCGCAACGAAGTCACAGCCATTTGCAAGTTCAGGCCCGAGCCGCCCCATGGCCTTCCGGGCGTGCCGACGGCCGTGGATCAGGTCAGTGACCAGCGTGTGGGACTCGTCCGGAATGCTGTGATCACGGTTAGACCTCCTTCTGCAAAGATCATCGCTTCGGCCCGTGTCGGCGGAAGTATCGGGCCCTTCACCAGGAGAACCCGATGGGGCGATGGACGACGGTCGCGGTCCTCACCCTGGCCGGACCGGCCCTCGTCGGCGCGTCCCCTGCCGACGCGGCCACGGCGCGCGACCCGGCCACGGCGATCCAGCACCAACTTGTCAAAGGGCACGGAGTACGGATCACCCGATAGATGGCGTGCTCCGCGCACGATGGATGCCCTAAACGCCAGCCTTCCTGACTCCCGGCTTCTCCAACGCGGGACATGTTCGCCTACTTGGAATCGGCCACGCTCGCGTTCAGCGGCTTCATCAGATCCAGCGCCTGGCCGTCGCCGATGGCGGCCACCTGGTGAATTACCCGCACAATTAGCTAGGTTGCCCTCACCTCGTCCGATTCTCACAGGGAAAGTGGCAGCCATGCGGCAACAGCACAAGACCTTCCAGGCGATCGAGGTCGGCGACGGCGGCGACGAGCGGTGGGCCGCCCACGCCCGGGCCCTGTGGCAGGACATGGAGGGCCTGCTGACCGAGGAGGGCCGGACTCCGGAGGGCGCGGATCGTGTTCGGGCGCTGTTCCGTGCGCACCTGCCGGAACTGGTCCCGGTTCTGGACCGCCTGGCCGGCCAACTCGACCGGCCCGAGGCGGAAGTCTTCCTCACCCACGCGGCACTGCGGCCGTTCTCCCAGTCCTGCACCCAGATCGGCCAGAACGGCACTCTGCTGCGCAACTATGACCTGCGGCCCGATCAGTGCGAGGGGACCATCGTCTCCTCCTGCTTCCTGCGCCCCGTGATCGGGATGCAGGACATGCTGTGGGGCTTGCTGGACGGGATGAACGACGCCGGTCTCGCGATCTCGCTCACCTGGGGCGGACGTTCTGTCTACGGACGTGGCTTCGCCATTCTCATCCTCGTGCGCTACCTGCTGGAGACGTGCGACACCGTCGATGAGGCGGTCGACAGGCTGCGGTCCCTGCCGGTCGCCGTCCCCCAGAACCTCACCCTTGTCGATCCCAAGAAGGCGATGACGGTGTTCGTGGGACCGGATATGCCGCCGACGGTGGCACCGGACGCCTGCGCCTCCAATCACCAGCACCTGCCGGTGACCGACGATCAGGAGCGGGCCATGCGGACGCAGGAGCGGCTGCGAGCCATCCGCGCCGCGGGCGCGGACGTGGCGGCGATGCTCAAGCCGCCGCTGTATCGATCCGTCGACGAGCAGGGGACGGTAACGCTCTACACCGCCCACTACCGGCCCGCCGAGGGCCTTGTGACGTACTACTGGCCCGGTGAGTCCTGGCAACAGTCCTTCGGCGACTTCACACCCGGAACCCGCACCGTGACCTTGGGCCGGGCCAGCTGAAAAGCTTTCCGGACTCCTGCTCACCCCTGCACGAAGATCTTGCAAGAACATGATTTCACCCACCGCAGACAAGCCCTCCCTCGGCTGGCCCTGCCACGTGGCAATCCCCCTGAACGGTCAGCGCCCGGGCTGCCTACGCGGGAAGCGATCATTCTCTTCTCGGGAAGCGATCTTCTCAACCCCTCTTGAGCCCCAGGCCAGCCCTATTCGTGAACACCCCTCGGCATGCCGTGCCCTGGCCAAAGCTGACACCTTGAACACCCGCCGCAAGTGGAAGGGTCCGCACCGCTCATTCCTACGGGCGCACCTTCGGTATGCACCAATGACAACGGCGCTCACGCGGCCTTGGCCCCCAGCGTGGATCAGTTGGCCCGCTGGACTTCCAGGCCCGGGCCTGGCCCGAGGTCGAGCTGTTTGCTCATGTCGAGCTCGAACCTGCCGTACAGGTTCAGATGGCTCCAGAAGAGGGCCGACAGGCCGCGCCGGTCGGCGTCGGTGAGTTTCTTGCGCCACTGGGGCTCGGCGAGGACGATCTGGATCATCCTGGTGTTGAGGTAGACGATCGCGGCCTGGACCAGGTGCAGGGCCAGGGCGGAGACTTCGACGTGTTCGCGGTCGTCGCCGGTCAGGTCGCCGGCCTTGCCGTAGAAGATGTCCTTGTTGGCGCTGTTCCAGTTCTCCACCACGTTGAGGCCTTCGTGGATTTCCCTGCGAAGTTCTTCATCGGCGAGGTAGTCGCAGATGAAGACGGTACGGATGACACGGCCGAGTTCCTCGATGGCGCGGTAGGTGGGGTGCTTGGGGCCGCCGCGCGTGAAACGGCGCAGCATCTGGTGGGCCTCGGCGGTGCGCAGCCGCAGCGCCGTCGCATATTTGATCATTTGGTCGTACTGGTTGGCGATCAGCTCCCAGTCAATCGTTTTGCCCGACAGCACCTCCTCCAGCCGCGGCCAGGCCTCGCCCTCGGCCAGGCCCGGCCGGTACAGGCGGGCCGAGCCGATGTTCTTGAGCCGGGGCAGCAGCTTGAAGTCCAGCAGATGCGAGAACGCGAACCCGACGATCGAGGCGCCGTGGGTGTCGGTGTACTGGCGGTCGATCTCGGCGGAGGTCAGGTGGCGCAACAGGCCCTCGATCATCGAGGCGACCTCCGAGTCGGTCGTCGATCTCACCTGGGAGTAGATGCAGACGTTCTTGCGCTCCACGTGCCAATACACCATGATCCCGGCGCCGCCGTAGCGCTGGTGCCATTCGGTCATGAAGTTCGCTGACCAGGATCCGAACTTGCGCGAGTCCGACGCGCACGCCGTGCCCGGCCCCCACAGGTCGGTGTCGCGCACCTGGAGTGTCTTGTTGACCACGATGCGGATCGCGGCGCGCAGGTTGTCGCGGTTGACGAACAGCCGGCGGGTCCGGCGCAAAGCGGCCTCGGTGTCGGCCTCCATCCCCGCCGTCGCCGCGGTGCCATCGGCGACCCGTTTGATCCCCATGTTCGTGCCCAGCCCGAACGTGCACAGCAACAGCCTGCGCCGCAGCACCTCAGGGTCGGTGACGGTGCGGGAGGCCACCGAGGTGAACTCGCCGGTGAACGTCGTGGCGTGGTCGACGTTCTTGATCAGGTCCAGCAGGTCGATCACACCCCACCGGCGGGCGATCTCCTCCTTCAGCGCCTCCAGATTCTCCGGCTCGATCTGCTTGGCGACCGGCGGGACGCTGATCCACGGCTCCCCCTTCTTCTTCGTGATCTTCACGCCGCCGGTGGTGTTCTTCTTCACCTCCTTGTTCAGCCGGTCCAGCGCCGCGACGTGCCGCTTTTGCAGGTCGGCGATGAAGTCGGCCGGATCGCGAGGCTTGGACAGCGCCTCGTAGTGCACATCCCGGTTGTCTTCGAAGTCCGCGGGCAGATCCTGGTCCGGATTGCGCCAGGTGTTGCCGCCCTCCACCCAGATCTCGCGGCGCCGGATCGCCTTGCGCAACGACACCAGCACGCACAACTCATACGGGATCCGCTCGACCAGGCCGGTGTCGGGGTCGCAGACCGCCTCTCGCCAGTCCTCGGGCACCACGTGCTCCAACGGCACCACCTCGGCGGACGCGTAGAAGTCGGCCTCAGAATCGGCGTAGCGCTGCAGCAGGGCCAGGGCTTCCATGACCGGCCGAAACACCTCGTTGCTGCACCCGAACGTCACCGCTTTGAGCAGCTTGGGCAGGCCGCGGCGGTAGTGGTGGGAGTAGGAGCCGCGCAACTTGGTCCGCACCCGGGTGTTGAAATCCTTCTCGTTCGCCTTGGCCTCGGCGATGATGTCTTTCAGCGTCCGCTCACCGACCACCGGATACAGGGCTTTGCGGACGATCTCCTCCGGCAGTTCCAGTGCCGCCGTAGCGAGCTTCACCAAGATTCCGTTCTTGCCCTGCACCCGCCGAAACTCGGCGTTGAGTTCCCCTTCGACCTTCTTCTCCGCCCGCACGCTGATCTTGTGCACGAGCTGGATCAGCAACTCCACCAGCCCATCGATCAGCTCCGCCTGCCGAACCTGGCACAACGCGGCCAGCAGCGTGATGCGGATCGGTGCCGGCGCCGCCTCGAAATCGGAGGGATACATCTTCATCGCCCGGGCCCGCCAGCCCGCCACGACCTTCTCCGAGGTCCCCTCGAACAAGGCGGCCGGCAGCCCGATCGCTTTCACCCGCTCCAGTTTCACGATCTCCGCCAGCAGCGTGTCCAGCTGGAAGGACCCCGGATCCTCCTTCAGCTCCTGCAAAAACGCGCGCTTGGCCGAGGCATCGGCCGGAGACTGCCCTTTTGCCCCAGGGGTGGCCTCTGCCTCGACGTCAGGGGCGGCGGCGAGGGCATCGGCGATGACCAGCTCTTCCAGCTTGCCGACCGAATCGGCCGACAAGCGATCTACGGTCGTAGCGGTGAAGTTCCGCTTGAACATCGACTCGGCCGCGCCCAGGACGCGTTCGATCCGGGTCGCCTTCGGCGGCTCGATCCGGTCCTCCCGGCAGCGCGCCAGCAGTGCGCTGCGCAGCCGGTCCCGCGACATCTCCACCGGGCACATTTTGGTGGCCAGCCAGTCCGCGAGTTTGTCCTCATCACCCACCGTCGGCTCACGGAAGTCGTGGAACTTCCTGATCTGCGCCCGGTGGTACTCGATCGTGCGACCCGACCAGTCGTAGGAGGCGAACAACCCCGCCTCGACCTTGACCTGCAACGCCATGAACTCCACCGCGGCCCGCGGCATGTCTTCCCGCCGGGGGAAGCGGGCCTCCAGCTCGAAGAACTTCAGCATCAACGCAAAACCGAGCCGCGTCGCTCCGGACTTGTTCGCCAGCAGGGCGAACTCCTCCTCATCCAGCGTCCAGCACTCGATCAGGTCTTCCAGTTCCCACTCACGCCGCATGCCCGCACCCTTTTCTCCTGATCTCCAACGAAGGTCAGGAGAAACATGGTTTGTAACCACTCGACTACCGATCGGTATGTCAGAGCCGTGATCGCCACGTAGCGAACTTGAAACGCAACCCTCGGTTACTTTGCGGCCAGCTTAAAACGGAGAAGCTGTGGCCACATCACCTAACAGTGGTTACTCAGAGCTACTTTGCGGCTGGTGACACGGACCCGAGTGGGGGGCCTAGGAGTGCCCTCTCTCACGGGTCCGTGCGTGCCGAGGGTGAATCGCACGACTGATGGTCCAAAGACCCGGAGCCAAGAAGGAGTCAGCTACTTCGGCCGATTCCTCCGCCTCCTCTTTACCCGCGACCTGCCGCTCCCAGCGGAGTATCGCCACACAGGGCCGATGACCTTCGCCCCGAGCACGTGTTCGAGCAGCGCAAGCGCTTCGATCTCGGGCGGCGGTCGACCCGCGTCCGCCGGCGGGACCATATCCGAGAGGGGCACCTCTTCTGGCGGCTCGGTGGGCCATGGCACCAGGTCCTGCGCGGCCGGAACATGGTCGGAACGGGCCGTGGCGCCGCCTGAGAGATCATCAGGAGCAGGGGACGACTCCGTGGGCCGGGGACGCCGGTCAGGGTCACGAGACGCGTGCTGGGCGGCGCGGGCGGCCCGGGCGGCGGCGGGCATCTCCCAGGAGGCGAGCACCTCGTGCCAGAGCTTCCGCTCGGCTCGGTGCGCCGCGAGCCGTTCGGCGTGCTCGGCGTCGGCGCCGGTCTCGGCCGCAACGTCGTCCAGGGGGCGGCCGCCGCGTACCCACCCGTCTGGGGTGCGCTCAGCCCGGCCGAGCGCTGCCAGCGTGCGCAGCGCTTCGGTGGTCGCCGAGGAGGACAGCAGGGCCAGGCGGGCGATCTCGGCCGCGCCGGTCGGCGCGCTCGACAGCACCTCGTGCACCAGGGCGACGCAGGCTCCGAGGTGGTGCAGGCCGGGGTGGGTGGCGTCGATCCGGCCGCCACGCCACTGCCTCGCGACCGCCTCGGCGCGGTAGGCGTCGGGCACGATCAGGAGGTAGCGGTCGCCAGCCTTCCCCCGGCCGATGACGATGCGCTCGACCAGCGGGTCGGGCTCCTCCCGCAGCCGCTTGAGGTGCTTGGCGACGGTGGTGTGGTCGAGGCCGGTCATCAGGGCCAGGGCTCGGACGCCGAACGCGGGCGAGGTGCCCTGCAGGAGGCGGGCGGCGACGGCCATGGCGCGCAGCAGGAGCCGTATCCCGGGCGCGGCCCGAGCCGCCGAGCGCGGTGGCCGACCTGATGATCTACATGTACTGGTCGGCGGGTGCCAGGGACGCCCTCGACGGGCGCACGGTCTTCTCCAAGCCGGGCGGCACCGCATCGTCGAGGCCGCTCGCGAGATCTTCGCCACGGCCGGAGTCGACGTGACCATGCGCGAGATCGCCCGCCGCGCCGGCGTCGGGGTCGCCACGCTCTACCGCCGCTTCCCCACGAAGGAATCGCTGATCACCGAGGTGTTCGCCGAGCAGATGGCGATGTGCGCGGCCGCCCTCGACCAGGCTCTCGCCGACCCCGACCCGTGGCATGGGTTCTGCGCGGTCATCGAGAAGGTCTGCGCCATGCAGGCCGTGGACAGGGGATTCACCTCGGCGTTCCTGGCGGCGTTCCCCGGCGCGGTCGCCTTCGGACCCGTACTCGTCCGCAACGAGCGCGGTTTCGCCGAGCTGACGCGGCGCGCCAAGCAGAGCGGGCAGCTACGCGCCGACTTCGTGCCGGACGATCTCAGGCTGCTGATCATGGCCAACGGAGGTATCAGCGCGGAATCCCCCGAGGCGGCCCTGGCCGCGTCCCGCCGTCTGGTGACCCTGCTGCTCCAGTCCCTCCGCGCCCACCCGGCAGACCCCCCCGGCCCCTTGCCGCCGGCCGTCCCCCTCAGACTGCATCATCTGGAGGCGAGCCGAGGACCTGGTGGAATCACGGCATGACTCGCTTCCTTCAAGCAGTGGTGCCGCCCATCCCTGGGACCACAGTCTGCGGAGGTTCGGCAGTGCCTCGGATGTCGGTCGCGGCAGCGGTGACCTGGCCAGGTTATCGGCCGCACGCGGCCAGCAACCGCGGAAGTGGCCCGGCACCAGCGTGCCGACGACGTTGTCCAAGCCACCACTGTGGAAGGAAAACACTCTCGTGAGCCGGAAAGTCATCCTCGACAGCCCGCGGTCTCGCCCGCAGGAGGTGAGCCCGACAGCACGGCCTACGCCTACGACCCCGAACCGACCCGCACCTGTACGGGAAGCAGCGCGAGGCAAGAGGCACCGTGAGCAGCACGATGCCCGGGGGTGCGTACGCGACGAAGTCTCAGGAAGCTATTCGATCCCCCCTAACGACCCGGCATTGACGCTAGCGCGCCTGCGAGGCTGACGGAGGCCCCGGCGGCCATCGACAGCCACACGCCTTCGACCCCGAGCCACGCGCTCAGCAGATACGCGAGGGGCAACTGTACGGCGAAGCCCGCCAGCGTGGCGGCGAGCAGGCGACCGCCCCTCCCGCTCGCCTGGAGCACCCCGCCGACGGCGATCAGGCCGCCGAACGGCACCAGGTAGAGCGTCATCCAGCGCAGGAAGCTCACGGCCGCCGAGCCGCCGGTGAACATCCCGGTGACGGGCACCGCCACTGCGTTCAGCACCAGGGCCACCGCCACGCCCACGCCCAGGCCCAGCCAGAGCGGCGAGCCGGTGGGCTCACCGCGCGCCGTGCGGATCATGGCCGCCTGGCGCAGCGCGTAGAACGCCATCACCCCGGCGAGCATGACCTTCTGCCCGATCCCGTACCCCGCCAGCTCGGCCGTGCCGAACCCGGCCACGAGATCCACCAGGACCAGGCCCACCGCCGAACGGGCCAAGAAGTCTCCGGACATGGGCAGGCCGGTCCTGAGAACGGCCGTGGCCGGGAAGCGAGGGCCCGCGTCACGGATCCGTCCCATGGTCGCGAGGGAGATCGCGAGTGTGACGGCTCGGGCGAGCACGGTGGCCAGCGCGGCGCCGCTGACCCCCAGGCCGAGGCCGTAGATGAGCAGCGGGTCAAGGGCGATCACCAGGGTGTTGCAGATCACCGCGTTGCGCATGGGGGTCCGCGTATTGCCCCTGCCCTTGACGATGCCGTCCACGACGGTCTGGGCGAAGTAGACCGGCAGTCCGGCCAGCGAGATCAGCAGGAAGTCGGCCGTCGGGCCTGGAGACTCGGTGAACAGCGCGGCTATCGGCTCGCGGAGCAGTACGCCGGGCAGCGCGATCGCGACGGAGGACCCCGCCCAGAGCAGCCAGCCGGTCCTGATCACGGGGGAGAGGGGTGCGTGGCCGTCGCGGCGGCCGATCAGCACCGTGAGGCCCGTCGGGACGGCCAGGAACAGGCCGTAGGCGAGGTACTCGACCGTGGTGGCCACGGTGACCGCCGCTACGGCGGGCTCGCCGAGCTCCGAGACCCAGAGCAGGTCGATCACGCCGACCACGACGACGGCGGTGAGCAGTTCCACGTAGATGGGCAGCGCCACCCTGATCATCGATACCTCGTTTCGTTATATATCGATACGAGGTATAGCGTTACGATGCATCCCATGGCAAGTGGCGGCGACCTGACCCTCACCATCCTGGGATTCCTGAACGAGCGGCCGATGCACGGCTACGAGCTCAAGGCCCGGCTCGCCGGGCTCACCGGCCACCTGCGCCCGGTGAGCGACGGCGCGCTCTACCCTGCGATCAGCAGGCTGGAGAAAAGGGGGCTGGTCGAGCGGCATGAGGAGGCGGGCTCGCACGCCGCGCGCAGGCAGGTCCTCACCCTCACCTGGGCAGGCCGCGAGGAACTCCTGAGCCGCCTGCGCGACCCCGCCGACCTGGATATCAGCGACCAGACCAGGTTCTTCGCGCTGCTGACGTTCCTGTCAGCGCTGCCGGACAAGGCGGACCAGGCCCGGGTCCTGCGCCGCCGCCTGGACTTCCTGGAGGCGCCCGCGAGCTTCTTCTACAGGGATGGCAAGCCGGTCAAAGCCCAGGATGAGCCCGACCCCTACCGCCGCGGCATGCTGCTGATCGCCCGAGCATCCGGCAAGGCGGAACGCGACTGGCTCCGCCAACACCTCGACGCCCTTGAGTAGACCCCAGCCAGTACGGCATCGAACGACAAGGGCGACCGGTACGGCCCTCGCGGTGGGCGCGAACCGTCGTACGTCTGTCGCCACGTACATCTGCGTTCACGGAGCCGCCGGTTCCGCCACTCTCCATGTTCCCCTTGTCCGGGTGGCGATCCACCGATCGGTGGGTCGCCACCAGCGCGACGAGCGAGCTGGTCGTACTCCCGCGTACGGACAGTAGCAGTCACCTCACGGCCGCATGCTGTCGGGGAACCCGGTCCAGCGCAGCTCGGGCGGGAGGTGGCTCATGTCGTTGAACATCACGAGCGTGGGTGGCAGGCCGTTGCGGTACTCGATGACCGTCAGTGCGGTGTTGGCGCTGTTCAGTCCGAGCCATCGGGATGGCGGCGCGTCCAGGGCGTGCCGTACCAGCCACGCGATCTGGTAGGCGTGGGTCACCAGGACGTCGTGTGTGTCGGGTGTGGTCGTGTCGGGGGCCTTCGCGAATCGGGCGACCAGGGCCTCGGCGAGCCTCTGCCCCGAGGCTGCCTCGGTGTCGTCGTAGCCGTCGAAGAAGCCGGCCCAGGACGGGGGTGTTTCGGCCGCACTGGGAACGTAGGGCACGTGGTCGACGAGTTCGGCGGCCTCGGTCACGGGGACGTTCGGTAGATGCCGGGCGAGTTCGTGCGCGCTTGCTGCGGCGCGGGGTAACGGAGAGTGCCACACGGCGTCGACCGGTACGCCGGCGAGCCGTTCGCCCAGTAGGGCCGCCTGCCGGCGCCCGATGTCGGTGAGCTCCCCGAACGCGTCGGCCGCGCCGTGGCGTGCTAGGTAGAGGTGTCGCGTAGTCATTGGTAGTAAGGGGCGCGGTGTCCGTGCGGGACCGTTTCCCTTCTCCTTTCGATCGTAGGTGCGGGGTCCGTGCCGCCTGCTGGCACTCTTGCTACGTCGGCGGCGTGCGACGTCTGGGCCAGGGACGGAAGTGATCAGTCACGCGTCTGCCGGCGTGACGGTGCCGGTGGTGCCGTCGATGGTGATGATGGTGTCGTCGTGGAGCCTGCTCGTGGCGTTCGGGATGCCGAGGACGGCGGGGATGGCGTGCTCGCGAGCGACGATCGCGGCATGGGAGAGCACGCCTCCGGTTTCGGTGACGACGCCGGCGGCGATGCGCAGCAGCGGCGTCCAGGCGGGGTCGGTGAAGGGGCAGACGAGGATGTCGCCCGGGTGCACGCGCGCGAAGTCGCCGGGACCGCGGACGATCCTCGCGGTGCCGGTCACGGTCCCGCGGCTGCCTGGTGTTCCGGTGAGTGTGGCGGCTGGGGTGTCCGAGGCGCCGGAAGGCGATGGTGGTGGTGGGGGTGCGGCGGTGACCGGCCGTGCCTGCAGCACCCAGGTACGGCCGTCGACGATCGCCCACTCGATGTCCTGCGGTCCACCGAGTACGGCAGCGATCTCCTTGCCCAGCTTGGCCAGCCGCGTGGCGGTCGCGTCGTCGATCGCCGGTTGGTTTCGGGTACGGGTGGGCACGTCGCGAATGACGAGCTGCGTGCCGCGCCGGTCAAGGCGGGTCCGTTTGTCTGCGACGGTGCGGGTGACCGACCCGCCCTCGGCGACGCGGTAGGCGTCAGGGGTGACCTTGCCCCCGACGATGCTGGGGCCGAGGCCCCAGGACGCCTCGATCTGGGTCGCGTCGTTCGGGTCCGCGGGTGTGAACATGACCCCGGATACCTCGGCATCCAGATGGCGTTGGACGATGACGGCCATCACAAGATCGTCGCGGCCGGACGCACCCCGGTAGTCGATGGCACGTGCGGAGAACAGCGAGGCCCAGCAAGCACGTACGGCATCGGCGACCTCGCTGACTCCGTGCACAGCGAGAAAGCTCTCGTGCTGACCGGCCGCCGACGCCTGACCGGTGTCTTCGTTTGCCGCCGATGATCTCACCGCCACGGGCGGATCGCCGAGCTCGTCGAGTGCGCGTCCCAGCGCATCGATCACGGTGGCGTGGACCGGGCGGGCCTCGATCCGCGTCGCGCCAAGATCGTCCGACTCGAGGTCCAGGTCGCGGACAGCGGCGAGGTAGGCGACGAACGGGACGACGAAGCCGTCAGGAACCGGCAGACCCTCGCGGAGCAACGCGCCGAGTGCGCCTGCCTTGCCCCCGCAGGTATCGGAGACAGCCTCCATGAGGGGTACGAGCATCCACCCCACCCTTCAACGGATTATTGATAATATTTTGTTGATTGTGCATCATGAGTTGCATGCAACGCAAGCAGGACATCGCTCACACCATGCACGCTGACCACGCCCAGGCCCACCGTGAGCAGGACGCGCGTGAGCGTCTTCTCAGCCTGGGCGCAGACATGCTCGACGCCCGCCCGTGGCGACCCTCACCCGCCCCGCCGTCGGCGGTCGACCTCGCGCAGTTCGCCGTCTGGCAGTGCGCAGACCTGGACCCGGAGGACATCCTGAGCGCACTCGCCCTCCTGCCCGCCGCACGCGCCGAAGTCGAAGGACTCGAAGCCGCCCTGCTGTTCACGGCCCGCAGCGCAGGACTGACCTGGGCACAGATGGCGCACGCGATGGGGTTCAACTCCCCGCAGGCGTGCCAGCAGCGGTACACCCGCCTGGCAGCACGACAGGACGCGGATTCATGACGCGGGACTCTCCGCCCGACCTCCTGGTCCTGCACGCCGTGCGCATCACCGGGTTCGCGGACACTCCGGTGATCGCTCATCGGTACGAGCTCGATGCGGCCAAGACGAAAGAGGTGCTGCGCGACGCCGAGGCACGTGGCTGGGTTGGGCACACCGCCTTCGCCGGCACCGGAGGTTGGTCGTTGACCGAACAGGGCCGAGCCGAGAACGAGCGCCAGCTCGCGGCCGAGCTCGCACACGTCGGCGGTGCCGACGAGGTCCGTGACGTCTACCGCGAGTTCCTCCCGCTGAACGCCCTCCTGCTACGAGCCTGCACCGACTGGCAACTCCGGCCCACCGCCGGCGATCGGCTCGCCGCCAACGACCACTCCGATCCCACCTGGGACGCCGGAGTCCTCCACGAACTCGCCGGCATCGACCGCGCGCTCACGCCACTCGCAGACCGGCTCGGGAGCGTCCTCACACGGTTCCGCGGATACGACACACGGTTCACCACAGCCCTGGCGCGCGCCCGAGCCGGGGAGGGCACCTGGGTCGACCGCACCGACGTCGACTCCTGCCATCGTGTCTGGTTCGAGCTCCACGAAGACCTCATCGCCACCCTCGGCCTCGACCGCCACACGGAACCCTGACCTCCACGCTCCGCCGCCCCGCATCCACGACTACGGCACCACGGCGTGTGGGCACGTGACAACGCGCCGGGCGCCTCATGCTCATTGCCTGCGCTCCTGGCTCGCACGTACGACTGAGCATCGCCTCGACTGACGCTCCGCGAGGGGTACGGCGCGGCTGACCGGCCTCGCCGGCCGCGGCCCGGCGTCCTCGACTGGGCGGCGCGGCTGACTGCTGACGAAGCCCCCGTATCTGTCGGGCCACATTTACAGGGCGGCAACGAGCTGCTTTGGCGTGTCTGGGGCCTACAGCTCGTTTCAAATGAGCGGAACCATCGGAGCCAGTGGTGCCCTACCTCCAAGCCCGGTCCTTAAGGCCGGGTCAAGTTGACAACTCCAGTCGGTACATGACGGCCATGCGCCGCATCACGGGAAGCTTCCGGGCTACCCAGACCAGGGCCCGGTAAGCCGCGCGGAGGCGCTCGTAGCCCTGGAGGTCGAAGGCGCTGACGGCGTCGGTGCAGCGCAGGCGGGGATGGATCGAGACCAGCTCGTCCGCGCCGTCGATACCCCAGTACAGGGTCGCCTTGGCGATCTGGACCGGCTTGTTGGCTTTCTGCATCTTGATGCCGCGCTTGCTGAAGGCGTCGAAGACGAACTGACCGGAGGGGAAGTGCTCGACGATGCGCCGCAGCAACTCCCGGCCCTCCTCCTGGCGCAGGTACATGGTCAGCCCCTCGGCCACGACAAGCACCGGCAGGTCGCCGGGCACGTACTCCAGCCAGTCGGGCGGGGTGACCGAGGAGGCGATCAGCTCGTAGCCGTCGCGCTCGGGGAAGAGTTTGCGGCGCAGCTCGACGACATCGGGGTAGTCCACGTCGAACCAGCGCACCGACGGCCCCGGGTCGACCCGGTAGACGCGGGTGTCCATGCCGCAGCCCAGGTGGAGCACGATGGCCTCGCGGTGATCCCGGAGGAACTCCCGCGTCCAGGTGTCGAAGTGCAGGCTGCGGATCGCCACGGTGGCCGCATCGCCGGGCTTGATGCCCACCTTGGTGAAGTCGAAGTCGATCTTGCGGGTCGCGTCCAGGGCCATCGTGTCGTGCAGGACCGAGTCGGGGGACTGGGCGTCGACCGCCTTGCCGTACAGAGTGGCCAGCATGGTGGCGGGCGCGCCGGTGAGATCGATCTTCTCCATGGCTTCACGCTACGCCTGAAGCACGTCAAGACCGCATGAATCGGCGTATGGAATCTGTGCCCGGATAGTCGTGGATGCCTTGGTTGGCGGCTTCATCAACGAGCACTCGGACACCTGCGAGCGAGGCCAGCGGCTTCAGGTCGTGCGCTCTGCGATGAACACGAACTCGCGGCCTGGGCGATCAGGGGCTTGTCGTACGTCCAACACGCGATAGCCGTGGGCGACCAGGCTCGATTCCACCTCGTCGCGGTCGCGGAACCGGAGCGTCGAGTCCGAGGTGACGACGGCGCCGTCCGCCAGGAACCTGTAGGTGTAGCGGAAGGAGACCAACGGCGGGCTCACGTCGGTGACCTCGAAACGCTGCTCCACTGAACCGATCCCTGGGATGTCGAGGGGGACCGGAGCAGTGTCGGCGGCCCATTCTTCCCACGCCCGACGTTCAGGACGCCTGGTCTCGAACACGAGGTGACCACCCGGGCGGAGCGCGGCGTGGATGCCCTGAAGCGTCTGAGTCCAGCCGTCGTCGGTGAGAAAGACCTGCGCCACGTTCCCCGTCATCAGCGCCAGATCGGCACCGAGCGCCGGCACCGTCGTGGCATCGCCGTGAACCCAGGTGATCCTTCCGGTGGGATCCTTCGACTTCGCGACCTCGAGCGATGCCTCGGCCGGGTCCACGCCCACAACCGTACGGCCGCTGTCAGCGAGCAGGATCGCCAGGCATCCTGTCCCGCAACCGACATCGAGCACATGGTCCGCGCCGAACTCGTCGGCGATGCCGAGGTAGGCCGTCAGATCGTCGCGGTCTTGTTGAAAAGCGTCGTAGATGGGTGCGAGGCGAGGGTGGGTGAAGATTGCATCAGGCACCCGACAACCATATTCGCGATCGCATCCCGCCCAACTCGGCGGATCCCCTCGTTCAGCTAGTCGCGCGCCTCCGGGAGCGTGACCTGGAGGGTGTTCGCGACGAAGTCATGGACCAGGTTGGCCATGTGCTCGTAGGACATCCAGTGCCGATGCATGACTGCGGCTTGCCCGAGCCCGTCGACCAGCCCGATGAGCTGCTCGACGATGGTGTTCTTGTCGCGCGTGGGAGCGAACTCTCCCGATCGGATGCCCTCCTCGATCACGTCGAAGAAGTACTGCCGGAACCTGGTGGCCATGGGAAGGTCGGCTCCGGGCAGGCGGCCGCGCATGGCGACCCGGAAGTACTCCAGCCACAGGATGAACTCGTCCCGTTCGGCCCCCTGGGTGGGGATGGCCAGGGCTATCAGGCCGGCGAGTCGCTCTGCGGCGCTCGCCGGTTCCGCCATGATCGCGTCGCGTCGCCGGCAGGCCTCCTCATGGGCCTGTTGCAACGCCTTGAGCAGTATCTGGTCCTTGTTCTCGAAGTAGTAGTGCACGACCCCGGTAGAGACGCCCGCCCGAGACGCCACAGCTCGCACGGTCGTGGCGTCCAGGCCCTCCGCCACGACCACGTCCCGGGCGGCGTCCAGCAGCTGCTGCTCGCGGGTGGGCGCAGGGTCCGCGGCGCCGTACGGCACAGTCTCCGGCGGCGGGTCGCCCGTGTTCCACACCTCGCCCAGCGAGTCCAACTGGTCGCGTTCCTGGCGCACCTTCTTCAGGAGCCGCCAGGCCGTGGCGTACGGCAGGCCGAGGTCACGCGCCAGGTCCGCCGCCCCCAACCGGCCTTGGGTCGTGCGCTCTCTGCGGATCACCGCGCACCAGGTGGTGAGAGGAGTGGAGGAACCGTGGAAGACCGTGCCCGCGGTGGGGCTGACCTGGTATCCACAACTGGCGCAGCTGTAGGTGCGGCGGCCCTGGAGCCGGTGAAACCCTCGGAGGTCGCGGCAGACCGCGCACTCGGCGTGCTTGCCGTCCTGGCTGAAGCGGACACGCCAGAGCCGGTCGAGGATCTCGTCGTGCTCGCTCGCGGACATCGTTCCCCCTGGGGATATGAATGCATCTTGGTTACCCGTTCAGATGGGTGACGTCAAGGCAAGCGCCGGCCGGGCGGTCTCACGTGAGCCGATGACGAACTCCCGGAGTCGTTGAATGAACACCTGAGTGTGTGAATACATATTGCCTGCAGGTCCAGAAAGTAAGGCAGCCGACGCGGATCGTCAACCCCTGGAGCAGCTGAATTTCGCGAATCCTGACCCCATCGACCTGGGGGCGAAACGATCTAGGAGCTCCTTCTTGACAAGCTGAACAGGCAGATTTAAGTTCCTGGACATCTAGCCAAATGAGCTATTCATTCTTCCAGGTAAGACCTGGTGTCACCTGCTTAGGTGAATGATGTGGTCATTCTCCCGCGCTATATCCGCGAATACATGAGCAAGGAAAACGAACTATGGAGAAGGTGAACTGCGCAGTCGTCGGACTGGGCTGGATGGGCAGGATCCGCGTTGCGGCGCTGGGCAACAGCGGCGCGGCACGGCTCGTCGCCGCCTGCGACCTCGACCCCGAGGCCGCGGCGAGCCTGCCGGAGGGCGTCCGCTTCTCGACCGACGCGACGGAGATCGTCACTTCCGGCGATGTGGACGCGGTCTTCGTGAGCACGCCGGACGGCCTGCACAAGGAGCCGGTGATCGCGGCGCTGCGCGCGGGGAAGTACGTGTTCTGCGAGAAACCGGTGGCCACCACGCTCGCCGACGCCGACGAGATGGTGAACGCCGACCCCGGAGGGCGCCTGGTGGTCGGGCATTCCCTGCGGGCTGACAGCCGGTATCTGGCGGTGCACCGCCAGGCGTCCACGGGCGTGCTCGGGCCTGCCGTACACACCATCACCCGGCGGAACTGGCCGGTGTCGGAGGGGCGGCGGCAGCAGCGACAGACGACGCTGGCGCTGTACCTCGCGGTGCACGACTTCGACATGCTGCAGTGGATCGTGGGGTCGCCGATCGTCGAGGTCAGCGGGGTGGCTTCGCGCACTCCTGTCCCCGGCCTGGACGACGGGGCGAACTCCATCGTCGCCACGCTGCGCTTCGCCAACGGCTGCGTCGGAGCCCACGAGACCTCGTGGGCGGTGCCGGATCAGGCCGGCCTGGACCAGGGAGATCACGCCTTCTCCTACGTCGGCGTGAAAGGCAGCGCGTATCTGACCGAGCGCGACCACGGTGTCGTGGTCTACGGGAGCGGTTCCCAGTTCCCTGACGCGTTGAACGGCGAGGTCTTCGGCGTCCAGACCGGGATGTACGTCAACGAGGTCGAGCGTTTCCTGGCCACCGTACGCGAGGGGCTGCCGCCCCTGGTGACCGGCGAGGAGGCGCGCGGCGCGCTGGCAGCGGCGCTCGCCCTGGAGGAATCCATCTGGACGGGCCGTCCGACCGCTGTCGCGGGGGTGCACGCATGAGCGCCGACATCCTGCACTTCATCAACGGGCAGAGCAGGCCCTCGGCCGACGGCTCCACCTTCGGCACTTCCGAGCCGGCCACCGGACGCCCGCTGGCCACAGTCGCGCTCGGCGGCGCGGCCGACGTCGACGCGGCCGTGAGCGCGGCCGCCGCAGCGGGCGAGCGGGACGACTGGCGGCGACTCCCTCCCGCCGAGCGGGCGCGACTGCTGCGCAACCTCGCGGACATCGTCCGAGGCGAGGCGGAGTCCATCGCCGTCACCGAGGCCCGCGACAGCGGTCACCCCATCGAGGACGCGCGCGCGGACGTGGCGATCTGCGCCGAGATCCTCGAGTACTACTCCACCCTGCCGGAGAACATCCGCGGCACCACGTACGCCGAGCAGCCGGGCTTCCTCACCACCTCGCGCCGGGAGCCCTACGGGGTCGTCGCCGCGATCGCGCCGTGGAACTTCCCCTTCTTCTTCGCGGTCACCAAGACCGGACCCGCCCTGGCCACCGGCAACACCGTGGTGCTGAAAATGGCCGAACAGACGCCGCTGACCGCCGTGATGTTCGGCGAGCTGTGCCACCGTGCGGGGTTCCCGCCCGGTGTCGTCAACATCGTCAACGGCGATGCCAAGACCGGCGCCGCGCTGGTCGCCCATCCCGGGATCAGTAAGATCACCTTCACCGGCTCGACCGAGGTCGGCACCGCCATCCAGCGGGCCGGGGTGAACTGCCACCTGGAGCTCGGCGGCAAGACGGCCAACATCGTCACCGCCCACGCCGACCTGGAAACCGCCGCCAGGGCGTCGGTCCACCAGGCGTTCTTCAACGCGGGGCAGGTGTGTACCGCCGGGTCCCGGCTGCTGCTCGCCGAGGAGATCGCCGACGAGTTCCTGGAAATGTTCCTGCGCGCCACGGAGGATGTCGTGGTCGGCGATCCGCTGAACTCCGCCACCCAGATGGGCTCGCTGGTCAGCCACGAGCACCGGGACAGCGTCGAACGGGCGATCGCCACCGCGGTCGCCGAAGGCGCCTCGATCGCCATCGGCGGGCGCCGCCTCGCCCAGCAGCCCGAGGGGGCGTTCCTCGAGCCCACCGTGCTCGACGGGGTGACCCCCGCGATGGCGGCCGCCCAGCAGGAGATCTTCGGACCGGTCGTGTCGGTCCTGAGGTACCGTGACCTGGACGAAGCCGTGCGCATCGCCAACGGCACCGCCTACGGCCTGGCCGCCACCGTGTGGTCGACCCGGCTCGACGAGGCGATCGAGCTCACCGACCGGCTCGAGGCCGGCATCGTGTGGACCAACGCTCCCTTCCGCGACCACGCCCACGTCCCCTACGAGGGGCACAAGGCGTCGGGCCGGGGAGAGGAAGGCGGGCTCGAGACCATCCGCGAGTTCACCAAGCTCAAGGTCAACTACCTGGCCCACCGGGCCCAGCCTTCGCCCTGGGGAACACCATGACGAACGAGCCCTACGTGGAACGGCGCAGCATCGACATCATCCCGCGAGACGAGCGGAGTGGACGCCCGCGCGACCTGTTCAGCATCTGGTTCGCCGCCAACATCGGCCCGCTGACCTTCGTCACCGGTGGCATCGCGCCCCTGGTGTACGGGCTCGACTTCTGGTGGAGCCTGATCGCGCTGCTGGTCGGCTTGCTGCTCGGCGGGCTGGCCATGGCGCTCCACAGCGCCCAGGGGCCGCAACTCGGCGTTCCCCAGATGATCCAGAGTCGCGGGCAGTTCGGGGTCCGCGGATCCCTCCTCGTCCTGGTCATCGTGCTGGTGATGTACGTCGGCATCTACGCGGCCAACATCGTCTCCGGCGCCCAGTCCGTCAGCGCCGTCCTGCCGGCCGTACCCATCTGGCTGCTCTCGATCCTGTTCGCCGTCGTCGGCCTGGTCGTCTGCGTGGTCGGCTATCGGCTGATCCACCTCATCGGGCGCGTCATCACCGCGGTGTCCGTCGCGACCGTGGGCGTCCTGGTCATCGGCATGATCGCGATGGGCAACGTGCCCGCCGAGGTCTTCAGCTTCGGCGAGCCGACCCTGCGCGGCTTCCTCGGAACAACCGCCATCGGCGCGCTGTGGCTGATCGCGTTCGCGCCCTACGTCTCCGACTACTCCCGGTACATGCCCGCGCAGACCGCCAGCCTGCGGTCGACCTTCTGGTGGACCTACGCGGGGTCCGTCCTCGGCGGCATCATCCCGATGGCGGTCGGGATCATCGTGGCCATCGCCGTGCGCGGTGACGTGCTGACCGGAATGCCGCACGTCCTCGGCGGCCCGCTGAGCACCATCGCGCTGCTCAGCTTCGCCGCGGTGATCATGCACTTCAACGCGATGAACCTGTACGGGGCGGTGCTCGCGGTCGTCACCATCGTGCAGACCTTCCGCTCCCGATGGCTGCCGACGACGCGCGAGCGGGTGGCCATCGGCGTGGCGGTGGTCGCCCTGGCCTCCTTCGTCGCCCTGCTGATGTCGGACGACTTCGTCGCCGGCTTCACCAACCTGATCATCCTGCTGCAGTACGTGTTCATCCCGTGGACCGCCGTCAACCTGGTCGACTTCTACTGGGTCCGCAAGGGCCAGTACGCGGTCGAGGACTTCTTCCTCCCCGACGGGGGCCGGTACGGCAGGTACGACAAGCCCGCGCTCATCGCCTACACGGTCGGACTCGTCGTGGAGATCCCGTTCATGAGCACCAGCCTCTACACGGGCCCCGTCGCCGAGGCCCTGTCCGGCGCCGACATCAGCTGGATCGTCAGCCTCGCCGTCACCATCCCGCTCTACATCATGCTCGCCCGCGGCCGCTCGACCGAACTCAGCGGAGGGCAGCCCGTACCCGTGGGGCGATCCACCCCTTAAGCCCCACGATTTCCACCTCTGCCCTTGACGGTGTCGTACGCTCGCGCCATGCGATCGCGCCTTCTCGGACGTCTGCTCCTCCTGGCGGTGCTGCTCGCCGCCGCCGCGCTTCTCGTGGCCAGGCGGCTGCTGGTCGTCGTGCGAGTGCGGGGGAGCAGCATGGTGCCCACGCTCCAGCCGGGTGACCGGGTGCTGTTGCGGCGGGTTCCCGCCGAACGGCTGCGCCGGGGCCAGATCGTCGTCCTCGAGTCGATCGGCCCGGGGCAGCGGTGGGGTACGGGGCCGTTGCCCGACCCGGCGGCGGCCGACTGGCTCGTCAAGCGGATCGCCGCGATGCCGGGTGACCCGGTGCCTGAGGAGGTCGCGGTCCAGCAGGGGCTGCCTGCCGGAACCGTGGTTCCGCCGGGGCAGCTTGTGGTCCTCGGCGACGGCGTCCGCAGCTCTGATTCGAGGGTATGGGGCTATGTCCCTTTCGACAGGGTCTTGGGTGTGATGTTGCGAGCCCTTATCAGGGGGTCCTGACGCGACCATAATCCGAGATGTCGGACAGAGCCTGACAGTGGGGTAGGGCATCTGGAGGTGAGGCGTGCGCCTGGTCTTCACGGCCGCGGGGCTGGCCAGGACCACGTTCACGATCTCTCCGTTGCATCACACGCTGTTCGCCGCGCTCTGTCTGCGTAATCCCGGCTACGCGGCCATCGGGTCATTCTGGCGGGACCTGGCCCAGCGCGTGCCGCCGCGCGCGGCAGCCTTCCTGGAGCGCGTCGACGTTGGAGCCGCGGCCGACACCGGGTTCGTGTGGATGAGCGCGCCCCTGATGGAGAGCTCCCGGCCCACCCTCGGCGACGAGCTGGAAGCCCTGGCGAATCTGGGCGGTGCGGAGCAGCCCACGGAGCCGTACGGCTTCGCCTATCCGGGGCAGCTCGGCGACGCGGGCGGCCTGAGCGAGTCGGCGAAACAGGGCAGGTGCGACGCCTATCTGCGCGGGAACGTGTCCGGACTGCGGGAGGTCGCCGACGCGGTGCGGGCGTTCTATACGAGCTGCATCGCGCCCGAGTGGGCCGGGATCCGGCGGCAGCTCGAGACGCATCTGGCCAGCAGGGCCGAGGCGGTCTGCGTTCACGGGCTCGGGCACACGCTGTCGAAGCTGAGTCCGCGGTTGCGGTGGGAGGACTCGGCCCTGCACATCGACACCTCGGGCGTACCCGCTCCCGAGGTCGTGCTGGGCGCCAGGGGGCTGGCGTTGTCGCCGCTGTTGTCGGCGAACCAGCGGTTCGTGGCGGTCGCCTTCAGTCCTGACGCGCGGCGGCCGGTGCTGGCCTACCCGGTGGCCGATGAGCGGTCGGAGCCCATGGCTCGGGGGACGGCCTCGGTGGACGCGCTGGCCAGGGTGGTGGGTCATGCGCGGGCGCGGGTGCTGCGGTCCATCGGCGCGGGGCGGGCGACGGGGGAGCTTGCCCAGTCGCTGGCGATCAGCGCGTCCACGGTGTCCGAGCACATGACGGCGCTGCGACTGGCCGGGCTGGTAGTCACGTACCGGGAGGGGCGCGCCGTGCGGCACGTGCTCACCGCGCTGGGACACGGGCTACTCGAATCCTCTGTCTGATTTGTCGCAATTCGGTGGGTAGCCGAATAGATTGCGACCCCCTTTGAAGATCGTGATCCTGATCGTGGTACAGCCCACATCTGGGAGGTCGCATGACCCGCTCACTGAAGGCACTCGGAGACAGGATGCTCAACAGCCTGCTCCCCTCCACCACGGCGGACGCCAGCGCGTGCACCGTCTACTGCTGGTGCTACCACTGGCTCGACCACACCGCGTACACCTGCCAGAAGCCCGACTGCTCGACGACGGTCGTCTGCTACGAGTGCTGCTGACGCACTCGTCCGGTAACCCGCCCATGGCCGGATGACACCTCCGGCCATGGGCGGCCATCGGTGAGGAGAAGAGGTGCGCCATGGAGTACGTGGATCTGATCTGCCGGTTCACCACCGGGCTGGTGTTCTTGGCCGCGTTCGTCGGCAAGCTCGCCGGGTGGGCCGACTTCCGTGCCTCGGTGCCCGATCTGGCGCCAGGACTTCCCCCCGCCCCGGTCGCGGTGGCCGTCGTGACCGCGGAGGCGGGCGTCGTCGTGCTGCTGGCCGTACCGACGAGTGTGTCCGCCGGGTACGCGCTCGGGGCCGGGCTGCTCGCCGCCTTCGCCGGGGCCATCTGGCTGGCGCTTCGCCGTGGCACGTCGGGGACGTGCCGGTGCTTCGGAGTCGCGGCCACGCCGCTCGGATTCGCGCAGGTCGTGCGCAACGCCCTCGCGGCCGCCGTCGCGGTGCTCGGCTGGGCCGTGCACGCCGGTGGCGCCGCCCCCGATCTCGCGGGCGTGGTGCTCAGCCTCGCCGCCGCCGCGGCCCTGGCGTCCGTGCTGGTGTTCTTCGACGACCTGGCCGATGTCCTGAAGCCGATGTCATGACCGCCCCACCAGAAAGGCAGGAAACCTGATGCCGTTCCTCATTGCCGCTGTGGTCCTCGTCGGCGTCGTATGCGCTCTCAACCTGGTGCTCACCTTCGCGGTGATCCGCCGCCTGCGTGAACACTCCGCGAAGCTGGCCGACCAGCGGCCTGGCGGCCCCGAACTGCTCGCCAAGGGGTCGAGGATCCCCGAGATCGTGGCGACCGGCCTTGACGGCGAAGACGCCCCCCGGCGTCCGGCGCTGATCGGATTCTTCGACACCGAGTGCAAGGCCTGCCCCGCGCAGGTGCCGCACTTTCTCAGGCTGGTCGAGGACGCCGGTTACGACAGGTCGCAGGTCCTGGCCGTGGTGTCGGGGCCATACGACGACTCCTACGCCCAGGCCATGGGATCCGCCGCGACCGTGGTGGCCGAGCCGTTCAACGGCCCCGTGGTCACAGAGTTCTCCGTCACCGCCTTCCCTTCCTTCTACCTGGTGGGCGAAGACGGCCGGGTCAGGTCCGGCGCGGTGACCGTGCTCGGGCTCGGCGTCCCGGTCATCGCGTGAGTCCCGGCCCAGGGGAGCGGGCGGCGGGCAGCGAGCTGGTACGGCGAGCCGGTGCGGCGTGGCGGCTCGCCTGGGAGACAGGACCGGTCGCGGCGCTCACCTCGGTGGTCGTGGTCATCGGTGCCGGAGTGCTGCCGGTGGTCGTCGCCTGGTTGACCAAGCTGATCCTCGACGCGCTCGCGACGGGCCGCTCAGGGATCGCCGGCGTGCTCGCGCCCGCCGTGGCGCTGGGCGTGGCGGGGCTGGCCGGCGCGCTGCTGCCGCACCTGTCGCAGTACGTGGAGGGCCAGCTCAGGCGCGGGATCGACCTGGCGGCAAGGGACCGGCTGCTCGGGGCGGTCAACAGGTTCGTGGGGCTGGCGCCTTTCGAGGATCCGCACTTCAGGGACCGCCTCCGGCTCGCCGAGCAGGCGGGCGGCGGCGCGTCGAGCCAGATCATCTCGCCGTCGCTGGGCCTGGCGCAGGGCCTCGTCACCGTCTGCGGCTTCGTCGGCACGCTGATCGTGCTGAGTCCGGTGATGACCGGCCTGGTGCTGCTCTCCGTCCTGCCTTCGCTGGCCGTACAGCTGTCGCTCAGCCGTCGCCGCGTGCGGTTCGACTGGAGGGTCAGCCCCGCGATGCGCAGGCAGATCTTCTACGCCGAGCTCCTCACCGAGGTGGCGTCGGCGAAGGAGGTGCGACTGTTCGGGCTCGGGTCGTTCCTGCGGGGACGGTTGCTGACCGAGGTCCGCGCGGTGCACGAGTCGGAGCGGGCCCTTGATCGCAAGGCGCTGACAGGGCACGGCCTGCTCGCCCTGCTCGGCGCGGCGATCGGCTGCGCCGGGCTGGTGTGGGCGGTGGTCGCCGCGGCAGGGGGCCGGCTGACCGTCGGCGACGTGGCGGTGTTCGTCGCCGCTGTGGCCGGGGTGCAGACCTCGCTGTCCGGCGGGGTGGCCCAGTTCTCGCGGCTGCACCAGGCCCTGCTCATCTTCGGCCACTACCTGGACCTGCTGCGGGCGGAGCCCGACCTGCCCGTACGGCCGGCGCCCCTGCCCCTGTCCCCGCTCCGCGCGGGCGTGGAACTGCGCGACGTCTGGTTCCGCTACAGCGACGAGCACCCCTGGGTGTTGCGGGGCGTCGACCTCTTCATTCCGTACGGGACGTCCGTGGCGCTGGTCGGCCTGAACGGTGCGGGCAAGTCCACCCTGGTCAAGCTCCTGTGCCGGTTCTACGACCCGCAGCGCGGCGCGGTGCTCTGGGACGGCGTGGACCTGCGTGACGCCGACCCCGCCGAACTGCGGGTCCGGCTGGCCGCGGTGTTCCAGGACTTCGTCGCCTACGACTTCACCGCAGCCGAGAACATCGCGGTGGGCGACGTCGACACGCTCGGCCAGGACACCCGCATCAAGGCCGCCGCCGCCCGTGCCGGGGTCCACGAGCTGCTCTCGGCGCTGCCGCGAGGCTACGACACCCTGCTCAGCAGGCGTTTCTTCGACAACCTCGACGGCTCGGACAAGGACACCCAAGGGGTGGTGCTGTCGGGCGGACAGTGGCAGCGCCTCGCACTGGCCCGCGCCTTCGTCAGGAACGACCGCGATCTGCTCATCCTCGACGAACCGAGCTCGGGCCTCGACGCCGAGGCCGAACACGCCATCCACCACGACCTCCGCGGGCACCGAGAGGGCAGGACGAGCCTGCTCATCTCCCACCGCCTGAGCGCGGTCAGGGACGCCGACCTCGTCGTGGTCCTGTCCGACGGGAAGATCATCGAGAGCGGGACGCACGAGGCGCTCATGGCGGCGGCGGGGGAGTACGCGAGACTGTTCACCCTGCAGGCCAGCGGTTATCAGGGGGTGTCCTAGAAGAATGCTGGGGGCCGGTTCGCGGGATCAGAACCCCGCCCCGGACATAAACCGTCATCACCCGGCCCGGCCAGTGAGCGAAGGATTCCGGCCCGGCGCATGCCGTTCACATGTCAGGGCTGCCTGCTGGTCGCCGCCCAGTCGAGGAGCGCCTGAGCCGTTTCGAAGCGGCGGCTGGAGCTGGTCTCTCCGAGAATCACGCCGACCAGCCGACGGCCGTCACCATCGGCGGCGAAGGCGAGGGTGTAGCCCGCGGCACGCGTGTAGCCGGTCTTCAGGCCGACGGCGCCCGGGGTGCGGAGAAGGCGATTCGTGTTCCGCCAGGAGTAGGCGCTGTGCTCCGCCGTCGCGGGGACCGAATGGTACTGGGTGGAGCTGACCTTCCTGATCGTCTTGTTGTCCAGCGCAGCCTGGGCGAGCCGCACCTGGTCACGTGCGGTGGAGTAGCCGCCGCCCTTGGCGGGCATCCCGTCGGCGTTGACGTACAGCGTGTCCTTCATGCCGAGCTCGCGGGCGTTGGCGTTCATCTTCGCCGTGAACGCGTCGACGCCGGGGCCGTACGCGCGGGCCAGCGCGTGGGCGGCGTCCGCGCCGGAGGGCAGCAGCAGGGCATGCAGCAGGGTCTCCACAGTCAGCCGGTCGCCGGCGCGCAGGTCCGCCACCGAGGCGCCACCCTTCGAGGCGTAGCGCACATCCGCAGAGGTGACCTCGACCACGTCCGCAGGCTTGGCTTCCTTCAGCACGGTGTAGGCGGTCATCACCTTGGTGATGCTGGCCACGGGGGTGCGGAGGTCGGCCTTCTTGCTGAAGTGGACCTTGCCGGTCTTGGCGTCGATCAGGTGGGCCGCACGGCCGAGCACCGCTGGGGCGTCCGGGGCGACGGCTGGAACGTGGGAACGGGAGTCCGGCGAAACGACGGAGCCTGCTTGGGGGGTGGCCTGTGCGGGAGTGGCGACGGAGGTGACGGCGCCTGCGGTGATGACGACGCCGAGCAGCGCGTGGCTCAGCCGGTTCTTGAGATGCGTGGGCATGAAGGGGTTGCTCCTTGCTTCCATGCCGCCTACCGGGTTAGCTGACGGGTTCGGGCTGGGAAGTGCCCTACGGCGCAGCTGAGCTGCGTCCGATTCACCCCAGGGGAAGTGGGTCCCCGGCTCCGTGGATACGGACTCGGCGGCCGAGTGTCGTCCTGCGGTGGTGGCCTCAGGCGACGCGCGGTCCGGGCAATGAAATGGCAACGAACGTGTCGATGGTTCGCAGCACAATGCCCGAAAAGTACCAAAATGGTATAAATCGTGCAAATGGCGAAGAGTCACTGATGACGGCCTGAGAGCCTGTGAATCAGTCCGAGGGCGCTCCATCCACAGACCATGCTGCCGAGCCGGACTCGCCGGGTTGGAGGACAATCAGATCCGTTCCCGTCGCCAACGCGTTCGGCGGGCAGGTCTGTGGTTCGATCCCGACACCAGTTCGGGTGAGGTGCTTGCTTGGGAGGTCGCCTGAGAACACCTGGATCCAGCGGAATGCTGGGGAGGTGCGGATCGTGAGGGTCAAACCGGCCGGATCGGAGAGTGTGATGTCTCCTGCATCCTCTGTGGGAGCCACCGCGTACGCAACGCTGAACCGATCTGGACCGAGCGCGCGGCCCTCTCGAAAATCGAACCCGGAGTTGTCCACGAGACGCCGCCGGGTGGGGAGAGCCGAGAGCGGGTCGGTCTCGAGGTAGCTTGGCGCGGTGAGCTTCAGGATCCAATCCGTCAGCGGCGACGGTCCCGGTCTGAAGTAGGGGTGGAACCCGATGCCGAACGGAGCGATCTGATCGCCGATGTTGACCCACGCCGCGTCGCAGCGCAAACCCGTGGCCGTGACCGTGTAGGTGACGGTCACGCGCACAAGGAACGGATACCCGTCGACCCCTCCTACGACGCGGCCGAACGAGACGGACGATGCGCTCCGGCGCTCCAGCGCCCACAGCTGGTCGAACGCGAGGCCGTGCAGGGCGTGGCCGTACGCCGGATCGTTGATAGGGAGTTGATAGGCGCGCCCCGCGAACTCGTACCTGCCGTTGGCGAGGCGGTTGGGCCAGGGGGTGAGGACCGCGCCGTGGTGGCCCAATTCCGGCGCGACCCGGCCGGGGCCCGCCAGGATCGACTCGTCGCCGAGCCGGAGCCCGGTGAGGGTGGCGCCGATGGGATCGATGGTGGCGCGAGTGCCGCCCCACGCGATGGTGGCGGGTTCAGTAGCGGTCACCGGCTGTGCTCGCGTGCGCGGATCCCGTATGCCGCGCGTGACATCTTCGCCGCGGTCGCGCGCGCTTCGCGTCCGAGCTCGGTGACGCGGTTCTGCATGCGGTACTTCGGGCCGTAGATGGACACGGCCGCGAGCGGGAGGCCGTTCCGGTCCTGGGCGAGCGCTGCGACGCGTTCTACGTCGTCGGTTCGCGGGATCCAGACGAACCCTCGCGTTCGGGCGAGCTCCAACTCGCGTGCCCAGCTCTCGCGGTCGAGCCGGACTTCGGGATGCTCGACCGGGGCGTCGCGGAGATCGTCGAGGATGCGGTGCTGTTCGACGACCGGAAGGGCGAAGAGGATGGCGCGGCCTGCGGCGGTTGCGTGTAACGGGGCGAGGTTCCCGATGTGCGGGACCATCCGGAACGGTTGCTCCGGATCGATCTGCTCGATGCTGACCGTGTAGTCGCCTTGGCGGATCGTGAGGATCACGGTCTCACCGACCACATCGCAGAGTTCTTGGAGGTACGGCCGGGCGATCTCGCTCAGGTTGTACTGCTTCTGGAACCCTTTCGCGAGGCTCAGAACCCGGCCGGTCAGGACGACGCGCCTGTTGTCGAGGCGGGCGAGGAAGCCCAGGTCGACGAGCGTGGCGACGAGCCGGGAGACGGAGCTCTTGTCCGTTCCTGTGAGCTCGGCAAGTTCGGTCACGGTCAAGCCTCCGCGGCCGTCCGCGACGGCTTCCAGGATCCGCAACCCGCGCGCCAGTGCTCGGTAGCGAGCCTCCTCCGTCACACGATCTCCCTTCGGCGGGTCGAGGATTCGATCTCCTCGCGCATCCCCGACTCCATCGCGCGGTCGGCGACCCCGCCCACCGCGCGGATGGCCTCACGGAACGGGGTCGACAGCTGGAACGAATCGTAGTCGGGCACGTAGCCGAAGTCTTCGCGGGCTTTGTCCATCGGCAGGCGTGTGAAGGTGTTCCCGCTCACCGCGTTGTAGATCTCGAAGCGCAGGGGTTCGGCGTCGATCACGGCGTCGATCAGGCGGTACAGGTCGGTCGGTGCGGTGTAGTCCTGCAGCATCCAACCGGTGCCGGGAGCGTCGATGACCTGCGGATCCTGGAACGCGCCGATGCGGAGCGCGACGAACGACAGTTGTTCGGTGCTGGCGACGAAGCTGCCGAGCGCCTCACCGAAGGCCTTCGTGACACCGTACAGATCCCCTGGGTGGACTGGGTCGTCCTCGGTGACACCCGAGCCCGGCGGGTAGCCGGAGACGGCGTGGACGGAGGATGCGTAGACGACTCTCCGGCAGGCCGATGCCACGGCCGCGGCGATCACGTTGTACGTCCCCATGATGTTCGCCGGCAGCAGGCTGGACCATGTCGCCCAGGGGCGGCGTTCACCGCCGAGATGGAGGACGGTGTCGACGCCGTCGAACGCTTCACGGATCTCGTCCAGTTGCCTGAGGTCGGCTTCGACCAGTCGCCCGAGGTGCGCGTGCCGTTCCTCGAACTGTCCCGGCAGGTCGAGAAGCGTGACCTGATAGCGGTCGCGCGCCCACTCGGCGTAGCCCGAGCCGATGGCGCCGGCCCCGCCCGTGATCAGGAGCTTTCGCATCAGCGGCGCCCCACCCTGAGGACCACGTCGCTCGGATGCACCTGCAGGCCTTCGCCGAGTTCGGCCGGCAGGCTGCCGCGGTTCCAGTAGATGTCGACCTGGTCATCATCGAGCGAGTAGCGCGTGTGCAGGAGCGTACCGTCGTCGATCAGCTCGAACGAACCGTCGTCGAAGATCCGCGCGTGCTCGTGGCGCAGACCGACCAGACGCCTGATCCGGTCCGCGTAGGCGGGCGAGGAGTCGATCGTGCGCCGCGCACGATGGATCGCGACGTCGAAGGCGAGGTTGTACGCGAATGCGTAGTTGAGCTGGTCCTCCCAACCCGGCCGTTCGTCGTGGATGAAGCGGTTCGAGACGACCGGCTCGGGGAAGGCGGCGCGGAACAGGCCAGGGAACGCCTCGTCCTGGTACTGGAACGCGAATCCGCAGCCGTGGTTGAAGTCGAGGAGCGGGATGAGATTGTCGACCATGCCCTCCGAACCGACCTCCGCGCCACCCGCTGCCTCCCGGATCCGTTTGAACGTCTGCGTCCGGTAGGAGGTCTCCAGGTTCGTGCGCTCGCCGTGCTCGTGGCGCTCGTCGTAGCAGGGCCAGGCGGTCAGGTGGAATCCGGTCTGGTCGAAGAACACGGAGCGGGCGCCGAGTGCCGCCTGAGCAGTGGCGACGGATGCCATCTGATCCCGCCACCTCGGCGCGCCGTGGCAGGCGGCGACGAACGACGGCGCCGCGAAGTAGCGCATGGTCAACGACTCACCGGCGAAGTCGTAGCCGGCGACGTAGTCCAGGCCGCGGGAGTCTTTCTTGGTGACCTCGTCGGCGTGGTCTGAGTAGTACTGCGTCGTCCTGTCGATGATGTTGCCGTTGGCGTAGAGCGAGATGAATCCGCCGCGATCGTTGATCGTCTTGATCGCCCGAGCCAGGGCCTCCGCGCCTCCCAGCTCCTCGTCCGCCTCGTAGATCGGGTAGCCGCGATCGAAGCCGGCCTTCCACCACCCGAACAGGAGGATCCCATCCAGTCCGTGTTCGCGGCCGAGCTCGAAGATGGGCACCAGGTCGTCGTAGCGGAACTGCTCGGCGCCGAACTGATGCCGCATGATGATCCGCTGCCACCCCTTGAGCTTGCTCCGCGAAGCCGGCGGGCCGTCGTACCAGCTGTCGGCCCACTCCCGGTATCGCCGTGCTCCCGCACGCCAGCCTCCGGCGAGCAGCGCGACGACGATCTCCCCTGTGTCGATCGAGCTGCGGTCGACCGGGGTCACGACGGACAACCAGAGCTCGCCCTCCGTGCCACGAGTCGGGATCCCGGCGCTGAAGAGGGCCCCACGGAAGTCCGGATCGTGGCGGGCCAGATAGAGGAACTGGTCACCCGACTCCAGTCCCTGCCACGGCATGCTCATCTCGCCGGGGTACGCGGATTGCTCCCAGATGCCGGCCGAGTCGTCGCGCATGTACTCGGAATGCGCACGCGCGAGTCGCGCACGCGGCCTCTCGATCTTCCGGCCGAGTCCCTCTGACCGGTATAGCACCTCGTGCTGCGAGGCGGGGTCGGGTGCGAGCTCGACGATCGGCAGCGACATCTCGCGCAGCGTGATCCCGTTCCCGGCGTGGCCGGTCGCGCGGAACGAGAGCTCGTCCACTCCTGCGGAGACCACGACGGCGAGATCCACGTCGATGGTCACTCCGGCGACCGTGGTCAACGTGTCGTAGGAGATGACGAGCGTGTCGCCGTCCCGGACCACGGTCGAGCGCTGCTGCTCCGAATGCACGGCGACATCGCGTTCGTCGCCGATCATCACGGACAGCGACCAGAACCGCCCACGCGCACCGGTCGTGAAGCGGCCTCCCGCGAGGGAAGCACGAGCGCCGACCGAATCGAGACCGAAGGACAGGGACCCTGCCACGAGTGTGTGTGCTTCTTCGCTGATCATGCCGCGATCATAGGATCGCGGTGCATATGGCTCAATACAGTTGCATATACGGCAACAAAGCCGGGGTGTAGTTGCACCATTGGATCCATCTTTGCCGTATGTGGATTCTCTCCCTAGCGTGGCCCGCACACCTGCCGAAGGGGACATGTGCACGACATCGACCAGCTCAGCGAAGACGCCGCGGACGTCGCCGATCGTCGCCGCATCGCGCCGGCCTATGTGCCGAAGGCCGTGGATCACGCCGTCCCCTGGGTGAACGACGAGGATGCCCGCATCACGTCGGTCGAGGCGATCATCACGGCTCCCGAGGGCGTGAACCTCGTGGTCGTCCGGGTGCGGACGAGTGTCGACGGACTCGAGGGGCTGGGCTGCGCGACGTTCCATCAGCGCGCCGATGCCGTGAAGTGCGCCGTCGACGAGTATCTGGCTCCGCGGCTCGTCGGGCGATCCGCCCAGGAGATCACCGACATCTGGAACAGCAGCCAGGTCGACAGCTACTGGCGGGGCGGGCCGGTGCTGAACAGCGCGCTGGCCGGGGTGGACATGGCTCTGTGGGACATCATGGGCAAGACCGCCGGGCTGCCGGTGTGGCAGCTCCTCGGGGGACGGGTGCGCCGCTCGGTGGCGACGTACGTGCACGCCTCCGGTCGCGATGTCGCGGAGCTCGTCGACGAGGTCGAAGCATGTGCCGCGGCCGGGTATCAGGTCGTTCGCTGTCAGATCACCGTCCCGGGAACCTCGACGTACGGCGCAGCCCAGCAGAGCGACTCGCACATCAGCTGGGATCCGGAGCAGTACGTCCGGTTCATCCCCGGGGTGTTCGAGGAGCTGACCGCACGCTTCGACGGCCGAGTGCGTTTCCTGCACGACATCCACGAGCGCGTCGATCCTGCGGACGCGATCAGACTCCTCCGCGCGCTCGAGCCGTTCGGACTGTTGTTCGCCGAGGATCCCGTCGCGCCCGAGGACCTCGACTGGATGCGCACGATCCGCAAGCAGACGATCACGCCGCTCGCGTTGGGTGAACTCCTGACGGACATGCGCAGCTTCAACGCGCTCGTGACAGAGCGGCTCGTCGATTTCATCCGATGCCACGTCTCAGCGCTCGGCGGCATCACCCCGGCCTGGCGCCTGGCGATGCTCGCGGAGGTCAACGGCGTGCGCACCGCTTGGCACGGCCCTCGCGATGTCTCTCCGATCGGGCACATGGCAAACCTCGCCATGGACCTGGCATCGCCCGCGTTCGGCATCCACGAGCACTTCGAGTTCTCCGACCAGGCCAGATCCGTCTTCCCGGGAACGCCCGTGACCCGGAACGGCGTACTGGAGCCCTCCGGCGCCCCCGGTCTGGGCATCGGTTTCGATGAACGCGAAGCGATGAGGCATCCCCCGGTGTCCCCGATGTCCAACTGGCACTACAGCCGGGTGCGTCGCCCAGACGGCACGATCCAGCGGCCATAGAGCCTCTCAGAACCCCCACAAAGAAGGGAAGTGGCAATGAAGCGCAACGTTGCTCTCGTCGGCGCAATCGTCTTGACTGTCGCGCTCGCCGGCTGCGGAACCGGCGGCAAGTCAGACAAGCCTTCCGAATCTTCGGCGGTGAGCACCGAGCTCACGGACAAGCCGGTCAAGCTCAAGCTGTCCTACGCCAGCGAGCAACCGATCACTCCGCTCGTCGAGGGGTTCACGAAGCTCCACCCGAACATCACCTTCGACCTGATCGAGACACCGTTCGCCGACTACCAGACCAGCCTCAAGCTGGCGATGTCGTCGAACGACTCACCCGACATCGTGCAGTACAGCCCTGCGCCGATGCGCTCCATCGTCCCGGCCGGACTCGTCCTCCCGCTCGACGACTACGCCAAGGCCTACGGCTGGCGCGACCAGGTCTCGCCATCGCTGCTGGGGATCCTCACGTCCAACAAGGACGCGACCCAGTACGGCTCGGGCAGCCTGTACGCGTTGCCCGGTGCGGTGCAGATGGTCGGCGTCTTCTACAACAAGGCCGTCACCAAAGCCGCGGGGATCACCGATGAGCCGAAGACCCTCGCCGAGTTCGAGGACGACCTGGCGACGGTCAAGGCCAAAGGTGTGACTCCGCTCGCGGTGCCCGCCCTGGCCACGGGTGGTTTCCAGCTGTGGGGCGCGCTCTCCAACGTCATGGCCGACCCCAAGGTGTTCAGCTCCTGGGTCTACGGTGAGCCCGGCGCGACGCTCCTGAACGACCCCGGCTTCGAGAAGGCCGCAGCCACCGTCAAGAAGTGGGCCGACTCCGGCTACATGGCCAAGGGTGTCAGCGCTGTCGCGGACCCGGACGCCATCACCGAGCTCACGAGCGGACAGCGCGGCTACTTCCTCTCCGGCAACTGGAACGCCAAGGAGCTCTCCGAGAAGTTGGGCGACGACCTGGGCTTCTTCCCGCTCCCGGGTCAGACTGCCGGCCAGCCCGCCGTGGCGACCGGTTCCGGCTTCCCGTACTCGATCTCGGCGAAGTCCAAGAACAAGGACGTCGCTGCCGCCTTCCTGAACTACATCATCGGCGAGAAGGCCGCGCAGGGGGTGTACGACGGCGGATTCATCCCGATCCAGCCGATCGAGGGCGACCCCGCCAAGGTGAAGGGCGAATTCGTGGGCGCCTACAAGGCGGTGGTCGCCGGCGGCGGTATCAGTCCGTTCGCCAACTGGGCCACCAGCTCGATCATCGACCCGCTCACGGCCGGAATCCAGGGCGTGATCAGCGGCAACAAGACGCCGAGGGCCTTCATCGAGTCGCTGCAGGCCGACTGGGAAAGCAAGCGCTAATGGCTCTGCTCAGTCTCCGAGCGGAAGGGCGTACCACCAAGTGGCGCCCAGCCACCCGATCCCTGTCGCCGCGTCGCTACTTCGGCGCGATCGCGTTCGTCGCACCAGCGCTGCTGATCTATCTGGCCTTCAGCATCTGGCCCGCGTTCAACACGCTGTACTACTCGATGCTCGACTGGGACGGCCTGAACGTCGCCGAATGGGTCGGGTTCGAGAACTACGCGAAGGTGTTCACCGAGCCAGAGCTGTTCAACTCGATCCTGCACAGTCTCGTCCTCGTGTTCTTCTTCGCGGTGCTGCCCATCGCGTTCGGCCTCCTGCTGGCGGGCCTGCTGATGGGATCGGGCACGCGCGGCATGTCCGCGTTCCGCGTGATCTACTTCCTCCCGCAGGTGATCCCGCTCGTCGCGGTCGGCATCGCCTGGCGCTGGCTCTACGCGGAGAACGGCCCCCTGAACGAGTTCCTGGAGACGATCGGCCTGGGTGCTCTCGCAGCCCCCTGGTTGGCAGGCACGGACACCGCCCTGATCGCGCTCGGGCTCGTGGGCACCTGGGGCATGTCCGGTCTGTGCATGATGCTGTTCGTCAGCGGCGCGCAGAAGATCGACTCATCGTTGTACGAGGCCGCGGCGATGGACGGAGCCGGCCCGATCCGCCGATTCGTCAGCGTCACCCTGCCGGGTCTCCGCGGCGAGATCTCGATCGCCGCGGTCATCACGACGATCGCCGCACTGTCCAGCTTCGACCTCGTCTACGTGACCACGAGCGGCGGCCCGGAGAGCGCGACGACCGTTCCAGGCCTGCTCGTCTACCGGCTCGCCTTCACCTACGAGCGGATCGGCCACGCGGCAGCACTCGCGATCGTCCTCACGGTGCTGATCTTGATCTTCGTCTCCGTGATTCGCCGGCTCACCAAGGAGAAGGCATGAAGTCGTCACCAGCGGTGCTCCTGGCCAGGCACATCGTGCTCGTCCTGTTCGCGGTCGCATTCCTGATCCCGTTCGTCGGTATCGTCCTGTCCGCGCTCCGTGGAGATTCGGAGACGGGCGGATTCCAGCTCCCGCACACCTGGACGCTGGAGAACTTCGCGATCGCCTGGGAGCAGGGGAGGTTCTCGGACCTGATGCTCTCGAGCGTCATCGTAGGAGCGATCGTCGTCCCCTCAACCCTCGTCCTGGCGACACTGGCGGGGTACGGCCTGGCCGTGCTTCGGCCCATGGGACACAGCGCGATCATGACAACCTTCGTCATCGGGCTGACCCTGCCGACGGAGCTCGTGATCATCGCCCTGTACTACAACCTCGATTCGGTCGGCTTCACGAACAACTACATGGGCGTCGCCTTGGCGGAGATCGCCCTGTTCCTGCCGTTCAGCGTCTACTGGATGCATACGCACTTCAGCGGGGTGCCGCGGGCGCTGATCGAGTCCGGGAGGATCGATGGTGCCAGCGACTGGCGGATTCTCCGGCAGCTCATGCTGCCGATCTCCAAGCCGGCGTTGACGACGCTGGTCGTCCTGCTGTCCATCTGGGCGTGGAATCAGTTCCTGATCGTTCTGGTCCTGATGCAGAGCCCGACCCGGCGCACTGCTGTGGCCGGCCTGGGGTACTTCGTCGGCGAGTACGGAACCGACATCCCCCTGCTGGCCGCGGCCTCACTCATCGTGGTCGCACCAGTGGTCGTCGTCTACCTGCTCTTCCAGCGCAGCTTCGTCGCCGGAATCACGCAGGGAGCGATCAAGGGCTGACCACCGCTCGAGTCTGCCGTCGAGTGCGCTGCGCCCCTGCTCATGCATGTCCCGTCTCGTTCCACGGCGTCCGCGGGGAGCGCCGTCGATCGAGTGCTCATGAGAGAAGGAAGAGATGAGAAAGCCGGTTTTACGCAAATACGGGCTCGTCCCCGTGCTGTTGGCCTCGATGTTGTTATCGTGCTTCGGCGGCAGCGCCGCGGCATCCGAACGGACGTCGCCGGGCTCGGTCGTCGAGCGACCCGGGACCGTGCGCGGATTCAACACCTACGGCGCGGCCATGACCGAGCAGAACGTCAATGAGCTGCGCAACGAATACGGCGCGAACGTCGTCAGACTGCAGATCCACCCGCAGAACTACGCGCTGCAGCACAACGTCCCCCTCTCCCAGGCGTGGGACGACATGCTGGACGTGACGGAGCAGGGACTGAAGGAGGCGGCGCGGCAAGGGCTCATGACAGTCGTCGACCTCCACTCGCTTCCGATCCCCGGGTCCAAGAACGCGCCGGAGTTCTGGAACGACGACGCCACGCTGGATGTCCTGATCTCGTGCTGGAAGGAGATCGTCCAGCGGCTGGCGCCGTACCGCGACTACATCTGGGGCTACGACCTGCTGAACGAGCCGCACAACACGGCCGAGCTGCCGCTCGGAGCCTCGAAATGGCACGGGTGGGCCCAACAGCTGACGGACACGATTCGGACACTCGATCAGACGACCCCCATCATCTACGAGGCCAGTCCAGGGGCGCTGCCCAGGGGCTTCATCGAGAACGAGTGGATCGACGCCGGCCCCGGATATCCCGTCAAGTACCAGGGCGACTTCCAGCTCCTGGACGACGACAACGTCATCTACAGCGTGCACTGGTACGAGCTCCACAGCTACACGCACCAGGGGATCGGCTACCACAACGGGAGTCCGGTCACCGAGGACTGGCCGGACAAGATGGTCTATCCGGGCACGAACAACGGCGTGTACTGGGACAAGAAGACCTTGCGGAAGCTGATGCGCCCGGTCGTCGAGTTCCAGAAGAAGTACGACGTACCGATCTATGTCGGCGAATTCAGTGCCATCCGGTGGGCACCCGGCGCATCGCAGTACCTCCGCGATTCGATTGAGATGTTCGAGGAATTCGGCTGGAGCTGGACGTATCACTCCTTCCGTGACTGGCACGGCTGGCAGGTCGACTACACGGAGAAGATGACCAGCGACGCGAACAGTGCCTCCGCCATCGCCGCGGAGCCGACTGATCGGGAACTGACGCTGAAGTCGTACTTCAACAGAAACCAGTTCGTGCAGCCGTTGGACAGCCCACGCCCTCCGGCGAACCTGATCAGGAACGGCGACTTCGCGAAGGACGCCGACAGTGACGGCTTGGCGGACAGTTGGCTCAAGGGAGCCAACGCGCAAACCTCCATCATCGAAGCGGAGGGTCGTGCCCAGCAGGTCGCGGTGACGGCGAGCCACCAGCGTGGGATCGACCAGGAGTGGATGACGGTCTCGAGAGAGAACCGCTACCGGTTGCAGGCGAAGATCCGAGTCGACCAGGGACAGGTACGCTTCTGGCACTACGGGGTCACAAGCACCTACGGCTTCGCGGGAAGCGGCATCGTGTCCGATGTCGATCAGACGGACGGCGAGTTCGTCGTGAAGCAGCTGGACTTCGTCCCTGCTCCCGGAACCACCAAGATCAGCGTGCGATTCTGGTCCAACACGCCGGCGCGGTTCGCCGTCGCGGATGTCGAACTGATCGATCTCGGGCCGGAGGTCGTCGTCCTCCCGCCCACCACCTCGGTCACCGTGACGAACGCACCACGCTGCAGGTCAGCTCACCTGGAGTTCGACGCCGTCGCCGACACGGGTAAGTCGATCGACCGGACGGAGTATCGGGTCGTGGGAGCGGCGGAGCAGTGGCAGACCGTCGCACCGGGGGGAGTGACGCTCACGAAGCCGGGCGTCCACCTCATCGGCTATCGCTCGATCGATTCGGCGGGAGTACGGGAGGCGGGCAAGGGGGTCGTCGCGACGGTCCGGCGGGGCCCGCACCGACCTTGCCGGTGACGGTGCGACCTACACAGGCGCGCCGTGACGACCGACTCACGCGTCCCGCACGCCGTGCTCGTCTCGTACGGCTGCAGCGGCTTCTCATCGTGCGCCAGTAAAAAGGGTGATGACCGGGGCGCCGGACCGAAAGGGTCCAGCGCCCCGGTCTCTGCGTAGCTGAAAGCCGATTTACGGAATGACCTCGTCCCCGAGGCGAGATGCGGCTGTGGAGGTGCTTGACCGTCGGACCAGTTCGGGTGCGAGGAGCACCGTCTGAGTGCTCGCTGGATCTGCGGCATCGGCGAGAAGAAGCCTTGCGGCTTCAACCCCGAGCGCGTGGCGAGGCTGTCGCACGGTGGTGAGGGACGCGGCCCCCAGGTCGGCGAGCCTGATGTCGTCGTACCCGACGATCGACAGCTGGTCGGGCAGACGGAGTCCTGCCCCGGTCGCGGCGCGTTGGACGTTCACCGCGATGAGGTCGTTCCCGCAGAACACCGCCGTCGGTCGCTCTTCTGCGGCGATCACCGACGTCGCGGCGCTCCGTCCGTCATCCTCGAAGCACTCGCTCTCGAAGACGCGCAGTCGGGCCTCGACGCCGCGCGACGCGATCTCCGCCTCGGCGCCGGCGAGTCGATCGCGATAGGGCTTGAGCTGCAGCGGACCCGTCACATAGCCGATGTCGCGATGTCCGAGATCGAGCAGGTGACGCATCGCGATGCTCCCGCCGGCGACGTCGTCGCAGGCCGCTGTGGAGATGTCGCGAAGTGCGGAGTCCCGCTCGATCAACACAATCGACATCCCCCGGTCGCGCAACGCACGGATCCGTTCGTGCGACGGATCGAGCACGGGGGCGAGGATCACCCCGCGAAACCGCATCTGCTCGAGCGCATCCAAGTAAGCGCTCTCCTGCACCGGGTTGTTGTCGGCGTTGCAGAGCATGACGAGCAGCCCGTGAAGGGAGAGCTCTTCCTGGATGCCGCGGGCCACGTCGGTGAAGTAGGGGTTGGCGGTGTCGTGGACGACCAGGCCCACCGTTCGACTGTGCCCCGCACGCAGCAGGCGGGCGGACTCGTTGCGGACGTAGCCGAGCTCCTCGATGGCGCGCTGCACCCGTTCGCGGATCTCCGGGGAGACCGACTGCCGCCCTTGGAGGACGTTCGAGACCGTGCTCTTGGACACGCCGGCACGCGCGGCCACATCTATCAGGCTCGGCTTCATCGACCACCTTCCGCGACTTCGACGATTCCCCGGCTCGATCCGAGGGCGTCCGCCGGGGCGGGCCGGCGGCCGGGGCGGAACGCGTGGGGGATCCACTGCGCATCGGGGACGGTCGTCGCGGCGAGCACGATCTCCGCTCGCGACCTCGTCGACGGCGGTCGTTTGATGGCGAGGACGAGGTCGTGCGCACCCTGGCCGATGCCGACGTCGGTGAACTGGCCGGCGGGCGCCATGTGCGGGGCGGGGAAGGCGTACTGCGTGCCTTGGCCGCCGAAGAGGTACTCGCCGTCGAGCCAGACCCTGAAGTGCTCGCTCGAGTGCACCATCAGCTGGATGGTCTCGGCGTCGCCTGCATCGAGCGTGAGCCGGACCAGCAGGATCCGGTCCTCGAACGCGCTGCGCTCCCACGAGAACCACGTGCCAGGAAGGCTGCCGTCCACGAACTCGACAGCGGAGAGGTCGGGGACCGTACCGACCGGTGGCAGCTCCGTCTGGTCGCGGATGTCCCAACGGCCGCTGAGCGTGTTCATCCATCCGATCCGCGCCGGGATGCTGAACGCCGCAGGATCGAACTCGCTCTCCGCGGTCGAGGGCCGCTCGGACGGGAGCCGGTCGCGCAGCGCCAGCACGAGATCGGTGAAGCCCTCGATCGTCGGTGGCGCGTCGACGTCGTAGATGTCGTCGTTGAGGACGAGGTCGTGACCGATCGGCTCGACCCACCTCGCGTCGATCGAGCCGGGGTCGAGGATCCCGAGCAGCGCCCCGAGCGACGCGGTGGAGCTGTCGGTGTCCTCACCGCAGTTGTTGCAGATGAGGATCCGCTCCGAGAAGTCGCGGCCGGCCAGCCAGCCGAGGATGACGAACCCGGTGTTCGGCCGGACATCGGTGAAGTCGGAGCGTCCGTACTTCGCCATGATCCTGCTGCGTACTTCAGTCCAGTGGAGGCCCTCGGCAACCCAGGCGCGGGTGTCCTGAACGACGTCGCGAATGCCGCTGCCGAGGGGAACGCCCTCCAACGCGACGTCCAGCAGTCGGTCGCAGTCGCTCTCGACGAACGCGTACGACTCGAGCCGCGCCAAGAACTGCGCGGCGACGATGCCGTCTCCCGCGTGGTCGAAACAGGCGTCCTCGTAGGCGTACGCCGCGGCTCGGTCCGGATCGCCCGGGGCCAGGCAAGCCCAGAGCTCGCTTCGGATAGCGGCACCCTCACCGCAGGTGAACCAGTTGTCGAACGAGCCCGTGTGCGGCGGATGGATGCCTTCCGCGAGGTTCCTCAGCGCGACTCCGTACTCGTTCCACGGGAAGCCGACATGCTTCCTCCAGGCTTCGGCAAGGAGGTGTCGGTCGACACGCGGCTCATCCATGCCTGACAGGACCGCCGCGAACACGACTTGCAGGTCGAGATCGTCGTTGGGGACCATCTCCGTCGGCACCGGAGTGTAGAAATCGGCCTCGAGCGGACCTTCTAACCCCTCGAACGTCTGACCGAGGGTGCCCCCTACCGCTTTGCCGACCCAGCATCCCAGGACCCGGTCTCGAAGTGTGTACGTCATCGTCGCCCTTTCATTCGTGGAACCTTCCACCGTGGAACCTTCCACAGCATATACCGAGCGGCTGACAGCGTGCTGTGTGCGGTTTGTGAGCGGCGGGTTGGAGGGTGAGGTCGTCCGCATCACCTATTACTTGGAGGAATGGGTCAATGTCCCAACGTGATATTTCGTCGGATCGTACGGTGCGGCCACTTTGGCGGCGCACGGTCACGGTCACGGCTTCGGCGCTGGCCGTGAGTCTGGCCGTGGCCGCGGCGTTCCCGGCTGCCGCCGCGGCCACGCCGTCCGCGGCCTGGAGCGGCAGCGAGGCGCAGCGCGCTCAGCTACAGCAGTTGGCGCGGAAGCTGGTGGAGGCCGGTGCGCCCGGCGTGATCGTGCGGGTCGACGACGGCCGCGGCCGGCCGGTCGAGATCGCCGAGCAGGCTACCTGGACCAGACGGGATCACCTGCTCAAGGCGGGGGACGAGTTCCGGATGGGGTCCAACACCAAGACCATGGTGGCCACGCTGGTGCTGCAACTGGTCGCCGAGGGCAAGCTCGCCCTGACCGACCCGGTGGAGAAATGGCTGCCGGGCAAGGTGCCCAACGGCAAGGCGATCACGTTGCGCATGCTGCTGAACCACACCAGCGGCCTGTTCGACTACACCAAGGACGCCGCGATCCGGCCCTCGATGCTCGGCAAAGACCGGCGGCGTTGGACCCCGGCGAAGCTGCTCGCTGTGGGGGTGAAGCACGATCCACTGTTCGCGCCGGGCACGAAATGGTCGTACAGCAACACCGGCTACGCGGCCATCGGCGCCGTCCTGGAGCGGGTCACCGGGGTGAGCCTGGCCGATCTGGTCCGGGACCGGATCGCCCGACCGCTCAACCTCAAACACACCTACTACGCCACGGACTCCACCTGGCGTGCCTCCCATGCCCACGGCTACGAACTGGATGCCGCCCACATGCCACCGAGTGTGCCGGCCGAGTTCAGGAACTTCGCCGGGCCACGCCACCACGGTCACGTGAACGTCTCCGACCACGACCCCGGGTGGGGCGGGGCGTCCGGGGCGGTGGTGTCCAGCACGCAGGACTGGTCCCGGTTCTACACCGCGTTGCTGTCCGGCAAGCTGCTGCCCGCCGCCCAGATGGCACAGATGCGCACCACGGTGCCGGTGGACTCACGGCAGCCGGACGGGCCCGGCTACGGGCTGGGAATTCAGACCGGTGCCACCCCGTGCGGCACGTTCTGGGGTCACGACGGCGGCATGCCCGGCTACCTGACCACCAACCTTGCCGACCGGACCGGCAGTCGCACGGCGACCGTCCTCATCTCGACGGAGTTCTGGGCCGAGTTCGAGGCCGATCCGAAGATCGCCAAGGCCGCCCACGCGCTCCAGACTGCCGTGACCTGCACGATGTTCGGCAAGCCCGTACCGACCGCGGCTCACGCCGGCTGACCGGTACGGCCGGCCGCGGGTGCGGTGATGATCGCGGACACCAGGGCTTCGGCCTCGGCCCGCGACATCGCCGCACCCGCGGCGTGCGCGGCCGCGAACCCGTCAGCGCCCAGAGCGGCTGTGGCCCGCTGTGTGATCATCCGCACGTCGACGTCGCCGAGATCGTCCCAGCCTCGCAGCAGGGGGACGGTCCCGAGCAGCCGTCCCGCCTGCTCCGGCCGATCGCGGCACAGCTCGATCGCGGCGACCACGGCCGCGATCGAGGCCGCGACCGGCGTATGCCAGGTCAGCGTCAGGTGCACTGCCGGGTGGTCGAGCCGGCGTACCGCCTTGTCCGGGAAACCCTCCGCGACGTCCACTTGGGCGAGCACGCCCAGCAGCAACGCGGCCAGGTGCGGGGTCGACCGGCCGGGTGCCGCCTCGGCCAAGCCGGCCCGCGCATGTTCGCGGGTCGGCCCCAGCCGCCCGGCCCGCCACTCCAGTCGTGCCAAGCCCAGGCGCACCTGAGCTTGCGACTCCGCCGACCCGGTCCGCTCGACCTGGTCCAGCAAGGACTTCAGTTGCCGCCGCCCGCCATCCACGTCGCCGGCTTGGGCCAGATGCAGTGCGGCCGCCACCTCGCTCTCCATCGAGTGCTCGGGCATGCCGAGTTCCTGGAAGTACCGGCTGGCCCGCTCGGCCAGCCCCAGCGCACCGGCCGGGTCGCCGGCCCGCCGCAAGGCCGCATTCAGGGTGCTCAGCGTGGTCCCCAGGCCCCACCGCTCGCCGAGTTCCTCGAAGCCGGTCAGCGCGCGCGACAACAAGTGCGTCGCCTCGGCGGCGTGCCCGGTGTTCATGGCCAGCACGCCTCGAACCAGGAGAGCCAACGATCGGCTCCAGGGATCCGTCTGCTCATCCGGGGTACTGAGCATGTCCGGTGCGGTTCGATCACATCCCGGGCCTACGGCGAGCGCCAACCGGGCCATCTCCAGAATGGGGTGGGTGCCGGGGGCGACGCCCTCCAGCGCCTTCTTGATCCGATCGAAGGCCGCTTCCGACTCGTCCGGTCGGCTGATGGCCTCAGTGGTGGCGAGCGCGTGCGCGGCGACCACCAGCGCGCGTGCCTGCGGCTCGGTCGAGCCGCGAGCCTGGAGCACCCGGCCGAGCAGGTCCAGCGACTCCGGCGGGTGGTCTCGCAGGAACCAGAACCAGCACAGCGCGACACCGAACCGGACCGCCAGGTCGGCGTCGCCTGACTCGACCGCCCAGCGGATCGCGGCCGACAGGTTGTCCCGTTCCGCGGACAGGCGGACCAGCCAGCGCAGCTGGTCGGATGTGCGCAGGTACGGGTCCGCGGTCTCGGCCAGCTGAAGAAAGAACCTGGAGTGCCTCCGGCGTACGACATCGACTTCGTCACGCCGGGCCAGTTGCTCGAGGCCGTACTCCCGGATGGTCTCCAGCATGCGGTAGCGCGGCTCGACCGGGTCGGCGGGCTCCACCGGGTGCAGCAGGGACTTGTCGACCAACGCCGTCAGCAGCTCCCGGACGTCGCCCAACCGGCCGATCGCCTCCGCGGCGTCCTCGGTGAAGGTGCCGGGCACGACCGACAGCCGTTCCAGCAGCGCTCGCTCGTGGGTGTCGAGCAGGTCCCAGCTCCAGGCCAACGCGGCGCTCAAGGTCCGGTGTCGCGGCAATGCGGTGCGGCTGCCCCCGGTGAGCAGCCGGAAGCGGTCGTCCAGCCGTGCCGCGACCACCTCGACCGGCAGGGCGCGCAACCGTGCCGCGGCCAACTCGATCGCCAGCGGCAGGCCGTCCAGGCGGCGACAGATCTCGATCGCCGCCGTCAGCGCGCTGCCTTCCGGCGTGAAGCCCGGCCGCACCGCGGCGGCCCGGTCGTGGAACAGCCGGACCGCTGCGCAGGCGCGGGCCCGCTCGACCGTCGACCCCGGTTCGGGCAGCTCCAGCGGGAGCACCGGGTGCAAGGTCTCGCCGTCGATCCGCAGGGGTTCCCGACTGGTGGCAAGCACCCGCAGCCTCGGGCATCGGCCGAGAAGGGCCCCGGCGAGCGCCGCGGCGGCCTCGATCACGTGCTCGCAGTTGTCCAGCACCAGCACCAGGTCGTCGTCCGCGAGTGTCTCGACCAGGTGGTCCAGGACCTCGTCCGGGGTGACAGGCCGCAGCGGTACGCCCTCTTCGCGCACCCGCAACAGGTCGAGCACCACGCGGGGCACGTCGTCCGCGCTGACCGGGGCCAGCGGGACGAACCACACCCCGCCGGACGGCGTGAGCTGCCGGCCGATGGTGTTGGCCAACCGGGTCTTGCCCGCTCCTCCGGGACCGACCAGGGTGACCAGCCGAACTCGACCGAACAGGTCGACCACACGGCGGACGTCGTCGTCGCGGCCCACGAAGCTGGTGAGCGGGACGTCCAGGTTGCCGTGCGATCGGCGGGACCGGGGGAGTTCGCCGCGCAACACCGCCAGGTGGGCCTCCTGGAGCTGCGGTCCGGGATCGCTGCCGAAACTGTCCGCCAGCAGGCCGCGGATCCGCTGGTAGGCGGCCAGCGCCTCGGCGCCGCGGCCGTTCAGCGCCAGGGCTCGGATCAGCTGGGCGTGCAGCCGTTCGCGCAACGGGTGCGCGGCGGTCAGCGATTCGAGCTCGGCCACCAGGTCGAGGTCGGTACCCAGCGCGAGCTCGGCTTCGACCCGGTCCTCCAGGGCGGCCAACCGGGCCCGCTCGAGCCGTTCGGCCTCGGCGGCGGCGAACGGCGCCTCGCGCACGTCCACCAAGGCGGGGCCGCGCCACAGGCTCAGGGCCTCGCGCAAGGTGGCGGCAGCCTCGGCGGGCCGGGACTGCGCGTACGAGCGCCGGCCCGCGCGGGCCAGCCGTTCGAACCGGACGGCGTCGACCGCGTCCGGCTCGACGGCCAGCCGGTACCCGGCCGGGCCCGAGGTGAGCAGCCCGGGGTCGCCCAGGACGCGCCGCAACCGGGACACCAGCGACTGCAGCGCATGCAGGTGGTCGGCCGGTGCCGCCTCGCCCCACAGCGCCTCGACCAAGGTCGCCGGCCGGACGGCACGCCCGGCGTCCAGCACCAGCCGGGCCAGCAACGCCCGCAGTCGCGCGCCCCCGACCCGCGTCGGGCCGGTAGCGGTGTCCAGCACCAGGGAACCGAGGATGCTGACGCGCACCAGTCCACTGTCGCCGCCTGACTCGACCGCATATGCCATGGCCAGCAGTCTGTCAGTATCTGACAATCAAGGTTCGAGCCCCTCGGGAAACGCCCCGGACTGCTCTCGTGTCATCTGACAACCATGGAGTCGGCCGCCCATGACCACCCGGCACCTGACCCCGATCATCGGACCGACGGGACTACCGACCGCGGCGGCGCGGGCCGACTACCTACGCTGGTTCCAGCAGCAGGAGTGGATCGGTGACGCCGCCGCGGTGCTGTACGGCCTCGGCCGCGAGCACCAGCCCAAGCCAGAGGCCAACCGGGGCCATCGACCGGCTCATCACCGACAAATGACGGCCGCTTGAGGTGGCCCCCCGGCGCGGACGAACTCGCCGCTCGCCTCACCCAAGCCGATCATCGCTGATCAGGCGTATCCGCCCGATACCGATCTGGCGTCGGAGATCGTGATCTGCGGCTGGTGACCTTACTACGCGTAAAAGGGGATGAACCTCTCCAGGTTTCGGTGCAAGGCTGGGCTCGTGAACGACATGCAAACCGTGGTCTTGGTCGAGGGAGTCAGTGATAAGTCGGCCGTCGAAGCGTTGGCCGAGCGCCGTGGCCGGAACCTGGCGGCCGAAGGCATCTCCCTTGTGGCGATGGGCGGTGCCACGAACATCGGGACGTATGTCGGCAGGTTCGGCCCTCCCGGTCACAACCTTCGGCTGGCCGGTCTGTGCGACGTCGGGGAGGAAGGCGACTTTCGGAAGGGGCTCGAGCGCGCCGGCCTTGGGTCCAACCTCAGCCGAAGCGATCTGGAGGCGCTCGGATTCTTCGTGTGCGTCGCTGACCTGGAAGATGAGCTGATCCGCGCCCTCGGCACCGCCACGGTTGAGCGCGTTGTCGACGCCGAGGGCGAGCTCGGCTCATTTCGCACGCTCCAGAAGCAACCCCCATGGCGCGGGAGCACCACTCACGACCAACTGCGCCGGTTCATGGGATCAGGCAGTGGCCGCAAGATCCGCTACTCTGGCCTGCTGGTCGCGGCACTCGATCTCGATCGCGTGCCGCGGCCGTTGGAGATGCTGTTGGCTCACGTATAGGCAGTCGGTCATTTTGTCATCACCGGGTGAGGCGGATTCGTTGGTGAAACCAGCGGCCGCGGGGCCAAGCCCGCCGACCGGATCTGCCTACTGCGACAGGATCTCCGGACCAGCTCACTTTCCGGCTCCGTCCAGGAGACCGAGGTCGAACAGGCACCTCCTGATCTGCCGGAGTTCGGCGCCGGTGGGGACGGGCAGTGGCGAGGCCGGGCGGTGCCCACCTCCGACGAGCATGCCGACTCCGGCCTTGAGCGCCGACAGCCAGAAGCCGTGCTGGGTCACCCGCGCGGCTCCCGCCACCCGTCGCGCCAGAGCGGGCACGTCGGTGTCGGCGCCCGCCGCCAACGCCTCCGCGAGGGCCCGCAGCGCTCCGGGGACGAGGTTCTCCAAGCCGCTGACGTACCCGTCGACGCCCATGCGGAAGTAGCGTTCGGCGTTGCGCTCGTCGGTGCCCTGGAGCACTGAGAAGTCCGTCCCGGACAGCAGGAGGAGTTCCTTGAGGTAGCCGATGTCCCCGCTGCTGTCCTTGATGCCGCGGATGTTGCCGTGCCCGCTGAGTCGCTCGACAGTGCTCAGCGGGATCGGCTGGTGGGTGTTCTGCGGGATGTTGTACAGCACCAGCGGCACCGGTGACGCCTCGGCCAGGGTCTCGAAGTGCCTGATGAGGGCGCTCTCCGGCACCGGGTAGTAGTACGGCGAGCAGGCGGACACGAAGTCGACCCTGCCCGTCGCCCGGCCCAGGTGACGCAGCGCCCGTGCGGTGCCCGTGTCGCCGATGCCGAGCGTGACGGTCAGCGCCGGGTCGGCCCTGTCCAGCACGACCTCGGTCAGCCGGTTCGCCACGCTCTCGCGCAGCAGCGCCAGCTCGCCCGTGGTGCCGAGCACCATCAGGCCGTCCACCCGCCCGGTCACGCGGTCGAGCTGGCGCAGGGCAGCCTCCTCGTCGAGTTCCTCGGCGTCGGTCAATGGGGTGACGAGTGGGCAGATGATGCCGGTCGGACGAGACATCACATCTCGCCCCGAAATCTCACTACACGGTGGAAGGTCGCCGTCGTCGAGCAGGACGCCCGGGCCCTCCCAGGTGGAGCCGCCGTCGATGGAGCGCCTGATGACGACGTGCCCGTATTCGCGGCTGGTCCCCATCAGGTAGAGGGCCCTGCCGTGCGGTAGACGAAGGTCTCGTCATTGGGCCGTTGATGGCGGTGGAGATGGTCGCCGCCATCCAGGGACGGAACGTGCGGAACATGAACGCCGGGAAGAAGGCGTTCTTGCCCGCGGCCGCCGCGGCCAGGAACGGGCGGCCGTACGGGGAGGTCTCGGGGTGCACCCAGTCGGCCGTCCGCCAGGTCGGCAGCTCGAAGTACTGCTCGTAGAGGAACTGCTGGCCCTCCGCGCCGGCCAGCAGTTTGATCACTTCCCAGGCGGCGTCGGGGTTCTTGCACGACTTGGCGATGCCGTACTCGGTGGCGGACACGAACAGGGTGTGGTTGTTCCTGTCGCGCACGCCCTCGGTGACCACGAACCGCTCGGTGAGCTTGTTGTCGATCGCCGGGCGCATCCCCATGGGCGGCAGCGACATGTGGACGGCCACGGTGTTGTCGGCGGTGCCCCAGTTCTCCGCGCCCTGGCCGATCTCGAATCCCGGCGGCGCGTACTTCGCGGTCTGGATCATCAGCTCGATGCCGCGTTTGATCTCGGGAGTGTCGAAGCGGAGCTTGTGGAAGGACATCGCCCCGATCAAACCGTCGGACGGCCTGTTCAGGTTCTCGGTCCTGTAAAACGACAACGACGGCGCGGGCCGCAAGGGCTACCTGCGCTGGGGCCAGGGCATCGGCGACACCAAGAGCCCTCTGTCGTTCCCCTTCTGCCAGTTCATGCCGTAGGCCGAAGGCCTTGCCCGGGCTGGCGAGTAGTCAAGCGATCTTGCTGGCGGCCTCGCCCGGTGGCACAACTGCGAAGCCGCGATCAACAGCATGTCCTCGGTCAGCTGCGCGTAGAGGGAGGTCTGTCCCGCCACGATCGCGTGACTGGCGCATTCGCGATCCTGGCCTCAGCGGCGGGGTGAGCCGGAGTGGTTGCCGATCTGGTCCGGTGGGGGTGTTGCGAGTGTGGGCGTGGTGGCGCCGAGCGCGCGGAGCAGGGTGGTGTGGAGTGCTTGCGCCGCCTCCTTGCGCGACATACGCCCAGTGTCGATCTCTTCGCTTGCGGCGTGGGCGATCTTGATGGTGACGGTGGCCAGCCAGTCAGGCGAAAGCCGGTCATCGAATTCTCCGGTCTGTTGGCCGCGCCGGATCACTCGCTTCAGGCGGTCGGTGACCGGCGTGTGGCGTTCGTGGTCGGCCTGCGGGCTCACGGCCAGCGAGCTGATCTTCTGAAGCAGGACGGGATAGCGTCCCGCTGTGCGGGCGCCGGCGTCGAGCAGTCGCAGCAGCGCCTCGCCGGCCGGGCCCGTGTCAGGGTCGGCGGCGTCCATCGCGGCGACGGCTTCCTCGGTGATCCGGTCGATGACGGCCGCCAGCAAGAGCTCCCGCGAGCGAAAGTGGGCGTAGACGGTCTGGCGGGTCACATCTGCCGCGGTGGCGACGGCTTCCATACTGGCATCGGGATGGGCGTTGAGGAGCGGGAGCGCCGCATCAAGGACGGAGGCCCTGCTGCGTAGGGCGTCGGCGCGGCGGTTGCGGGCCTGAGGCGGAGTCATCTCTTACACCTTGTCAAAGTTCTCGGGAAGTGTATATCTTACGGCTTGTAAGAGATCGTACGTGAGACCTACGGCGCGATGGGAAGACCATGAGCCCACTCAATGACACCGACCCCAAGCAGTTCATCGCCGACTTCTTCACCTCCTTCACCGAGGAACTGCTGCACAGTGACGAGGACCCGGCACTGATCGTCGACCGCTATCACACGCCGGACATCGTCCAGATCGCCGACGGAAACCGGATGGACCGCGACAAGCTCATCGCGCACACCCGCCCCGTGCGCAAGAACCGGCCGACCAGCCGGATGGAGGTACACGAAGCCCTGGCGAACGGGGACCAGCTCGCGGCCCGATACACCTGGTACGTGCAGAACCGAAAAAGAGACCTCGCCCTGGAGGTGTGCTTTTTCGGGCAGTTCGCGCCTGATGGGAGGATGCGGCGGGCACACATGCTCACCCGCGCCCTCCCCACCGACGCCGCCCCGAGACAGCCGCCGCCCGCGACGACCGACCGGCAGGAGACGTCGGCATGACCGAGAACACCTACAGCGTCAGCGGCATGGCCTGCGGGCACTGCGCAGGCTTTGTCACCGAGGAGCTCGAACGCATCCCCGGCGTCGCCACCGTAGCGGTGGACGTCGAGAACGGCATGGTCACGGTGACCAGCGACAGCGATCTCGATATCGCAGACGTCCGCGCCGCGGTCGAGGAAGCAGGCTACGAACTCACCACCACGCCCAGCCCATAGGTGCGTCCCCGTCCCATGCTGAATTCCGCCAGAGGGACTGATCACGCGCCCTGACCAAGGCCAGGGCTGCCGCGAGCATCACGACCGACACATCCGCCAGCTCGCCTCCACCTTCCACCACCCGGGCGGCGAGGCCGTCACCGCCTTCCACCGCCTCATCACCGCCCTGACCGTCGCGGGCGTCCCCGCCGGCACGGCCGACGTCGCCGTGGACACCGTCCTGGCCTACGTCAACTGCTACACGATCGAGGAACAGGCCCGCACAACCGACGCCGACGCCTGGCCCAGACAACGCCGCGACCGCGCCTTCCACGACGGCCTCGAATTGATCATCACCGGCGTCAGCGCTTTCTGCCGCGACGTTCCTGCAGATGGCGACAGCTCCTCCTGGGAGGGGAGTAGAAGAGGTTCTCATGAGGTGTGCCCAAGGCCGACAAGGAGGCAGGCCCGTTGGATAGTCGGCGGGCCTTCCTGAGTCTCGGCTGGTGGCCCGTGCCGGGCCACCAGCCGAGAAAGGTGCCACCACCTGACGTACGCGAGGAAGCCGATCGCCTCTGACACTCTGTCCGGCTATAGCTGTTTGAAAGCGACCTCTAGTCTGATGGGCCCCTGTGGGCATCCATCGTGAATCAGACCTGACGAGGTTCGCATTCTGGCTCTTCCAGGCGGGCGTTGACTACGGCGGCGACCTGCTGGTGGCCAGGCGAGCCATCAACAGCCTGGATCTTCACGCGCCCAGTGATGAGTACGAGGTGCTCCGCCGACAGCTGATCACTGGCACTCTCCCTGCTCGCCCCGCGTCCCGAACTACAGGCCGGGCTTCGTCGAGGTGAACCCCGGCACCGTGCTTCTGTCTCCGTGCGTCGCCTCAGTCGAGATGTCGCCATGGACTTCCGAGCTCGCCAGGTGGGAGCCGGTCACTGTGAACGACGGGATCGCGACGGTCATACCGAAGACCGATCAGGATTGTGCCGGCCTGGCGTGGCGGGTTCGCCCGACCCACGGATCCGCTCGCGTGTTCGCCGGGAATGCGGGCGACGCGAGCCTGCGCGGTGCCCCCCAGATCCTCATCGACTCTGACAGGCTCATCGAGACCGACCTGGCCTCCCCGGCGGACTGGCAGTCGGCTCGTGCGGTGATGTGCAACTACCACGAGCTTTCCGAGCAGGCTCACGACGCGGTGACCATCCGCACGGTCTGGGCGGGCAGGGTCCCCGGTGCCGCACGTCAGGTGGGACTCTACGCGCTGGCTTTCGACAGTGATCGCGCGTTCACCCGGCTGGTGGTGGTCGGCAACAGAACCTCGAACACAACGCAAGACGTCTCGGGGCTGGCTGACGAAGGGGGACACGTGCTGGCCGCCGCCTGGATCAAGGGTGAGCAGGGGCGCTGGCACCTCGTACTGGCGGGCGGCCCCAAGGTCGAAAGCACAGAGCTGGTCGGTGATGTCAGGGACACCGTACGTTCGGGACTGGCGCTGACCGTAGAAGGCGACAAGCTCCCCGCCGTCGTCGCGCTCGCCCGCGCCGCGGACGGCGATTTCCTCACGGTCCATCCGTAGGCGCTGTCGGCTCATTCCGCACGACGGTTCCAAACTCCCGGTGGGTGCCCGATCGACGGCCCACATTCGTCCTGGATCGAATCTCCTGGTGATGGGCCAGGCAGAGGGGCTTCGATGGCCGGATGACGCGAGTGGAGAGCGGTAAGGCTCAAGGGTCGGCCAAGGCGGATTCGCTCGCGATCGCGTATGGCACGGCCTTCCGGCACCTGGCGCCCCTGCTGGTGCCGGGGCTGGTGGTGTTGGTGCCGCTTGGGCTGGTGGCGCTGGTCATCTTTCCGTTCGTCGCGGGTGACACTGTCGCCGTGGTGAACGGCGTGTTGACCTTCATCGGGCCGCCGGGCACACCGTTCCTCGTCTGGGCGACGGCGCTGGTGGTCGCCTCGCTGGCGGGGGCGGTTCTGTCCATGGCGGGGACGGTCACGATGGCGGGAGGGTATCTGCAAGGTCGTCCCTTGAACGTCCGTGAGGCGATGGGCGTGGCCGTCTCGCGGTGGCCTGCCCTGGTGGTCATGCTGGTCGCCTCGGTGGTGGCGCCGATCGCCGTCGCGGCCGTGTGGGTTGTCGTGGCGGGTCTCACGGACAGCCGTTTCCTGGCCTTCGCGGTGGCGGCGTTGGTCGGGTTTCTGGCGTTGCCGTGCCTTCTCTGGCTGCCCGCCGTGGTCCTGGAGGGGCATTCGGCGGCGGGCGGACTGGTTCGCGCGTACAGCGTGTTCCGCGGGCCCGCCTTTCCCGTGCTGTCGCGGCTGGCCGTGGCCGCGCTGGTCGTGCCCGGCGGACTGTACTACAGCGTCAGGTGGGCCGTTGCCCGCCTCGACCTGCCGCTCGCCGACGCGGTGACGGGCGGGCTCGGCCTGCTGGTCATGCCGTTCACGGCCGCCGTAGTCGCGACGCTGTCGCGCTGGGAATGGCCAACCGGCCGATGGGACGTGGAGGCAGGAAGGCGGGGGTGGCCGGAGAGCGAGTCGGAGAGGCTCGGACGGTCGGACACCAAGCCGGGGAGCCGTGCGCGGGTGGGGGCGGTTGCTGTGGCATTGGTGCTGCCGGGGCTTTTGTGCGGTCTCGCTCTGCAGGCCAATCCGCTGGGGTGGCGGGAGCTGTCCGACCGGGTTGTTCCGCAGTCTGACGCGGAGGGGCCGAGGGTTTCCGTGGACTCCCTGATGGCGGTGCTTCCGGGGCAAGGAGGTCGCGTGGTGATGCACTCCGACAGGCGCCAGGACGCCTCTCTACTTGTCTGCGCCGATGTCCGCTGCCAGGACTACGACTTCGAGTACGTGAACGGGCGGCAGGGATTCCGCTCGGTGGCGGGGAGCGCCGCGTTGCCGGACGGACGGGTCGCCGTCGTCGGGTGGACGTGGCGCGACTCCGACGGGCCGGGAGTCGCCGAGCTGCGAGTGCTGATCTGCGACGGGGAGCGGTGCGCGCCCCCACCGGGCTCGGCCGTACTGGCCGAGGTGCCGGGCAGGTCGAGGGAGTCGAGGGGGTCGCGGGTGGCGCTGGCGGCGACGCCCGGCGGCGGGCTTGTCGCGGCCCATCTGGTGACGGAGCGGGTCAAGGGGGAGGACGTCGAGAAAGAGGACGTGCTGCGCTTCACCTTCTGCCATGACCTGACCTGCGCGAACCCGAGGACGGTTACCGGCGCCCGGCTGGAGCATCTGTTCAGCCTCGAGTACGAGGGGCATCCGCTCGGTGTGGCCGTCTCACCGGACGGGCGGGCCACGGCCGTACGGGTGGATCGGCGGAGCGGGGCTGTCATCGTGGTCGGCTGCGACACCCCCGCCTGCGGCGAGCCTCGCGTCTCCCGGCCCGCCGGCCCCGTGGCCTACGACCCTGCGGAGGAACCCGTGCTGACCGGGGCCGCGGTGGCCGTGCGGCCTGACGGGCGGCCCGTCGTCGCCTACCGGCACCCGGCCACGGGCGCGGCGACGCTGCTGGACTGCGCGACATGGGCGTGCGAGCGGGCCGCGAGCCTGACGCTGACCGGGTCGGCCGCCGCGAGCCCGGCGCCCGCGCTGGCCGTGGACCGTGCGGGACGGATCCTGGTGGCGGCCCACGACCTGACCCGCGGCCGCCTGGTGCTCGCCACCTGCCACGGTGTGCGCTGCGCGACGATCGACGTCGCCGAGACACGGTACGGCCCCGGCAGCCTCGCCATGACGCTCGACGGCGCCGACCGGCCGGTGATCGCCTGGACCGACGCGGCCTTACGCGGCACTCCGCTGGACCTGCGCATCACGGTCCCGCTCAACATCCCGTGATCCGCCCTGAACTGTGCTGTCTACCGCGGCACATGTGCACGCGCGGCGGGCCGTGTTTCGGCGTGGATCGAATCTGCTGTTCGTCCTATCCGGGTGTGCTGTCTGCTCGTCGGATGAACCAGCAACTCCAAGACCAGAACGAGCGCAAGATCTGGGCCGAGCGCGTCAAGAGCCGGTGCGGCGGCGGTCCGCTCGGGATCGGGTACCTGACGGCGTTGCGCCACCTGCCCAAGCTCCTGGTACCCGGCATCCTGTTGATGGTGCCGCTGTGGCTGGTCGAGATATACGTCTTCGCCGTCCCATCGGAAGGGGCCGCGGCGTTCGTCAATGGCGAGTTCGAGGGCCAGGCGTTTCCGGGCACCATCTGGATGGCCGTGCTGCTGGCGGCGGCGAGGCTGATCGCATGGACGCTCGCGACCGCAGCGGCGATCGTCCTCGTCGCAGGGCGGGTGCTGGAGCGGCCCGTGGCCGTACACGCCGCCCTGTTCGCGGTGGTGCGGCGGCTGCCCGATCTGCTGGGCCTGATCTTGATCGCGGTGGCGATGGTGGTCGTCATCAAGATGGTCTGGGCCTTAGGTGGGTTTGTCCTCGCCCAGCCCTGGATGGTCATCGTGGCGGTGATCGCCGGCATGGTGGTCGCGATACCGGCGATGCTCTCTCTGCCCGCGGTGACGCTGGAAGGACTCTCTCCGCTGAGCGCGGTGGCCCGCGGCTACGAGTTGGCCCGCGACAGGCCCGTCGCCACCGTGTTCGCGCTGGTGGTCGGCGTGTTCGTCGTCCCCTTCGTCGTCCCCGAGGTCATCACCCGCACGATGATCTTGGCTGGCACGATGATGCCCGAGTCGCTGATCATCCCCGTGAGCATCGCCGGCAACGTTCTGGTGATGCCGCTGGAAGCCGCCGCGTTCGCCGCGATCTTCCTCGGCCGGCTCACCCGTGCATATCTGGACTCCCTGCCAGCCCTGGAGCACATCACCGGACGGCTGCCCGGAGCGTCGCGGTGACCGCGCCGGTGTGCCGCTGCGAGCAGGTCTGAGAGCGTGGAAACGAGATTCGGCCTCACCCGAATCTCATGGCGGCCGAACAGGCGCACACGATCTGATGGCCGGATGCCCCAGGACGTCCTCCGCCCTCCGACGCCTCAGGGGATGTATCCACTTCTCACCGCCTACCTCACGGCCTTCCGCAACCTGCCGACACTGCTGGTGCCGTGGCTGCTGGCGACGGTGCCGCTCGTGCTGGCGGCGCTTCTCACTCTCCCTATCGTCGCGAGCGAGTCGATCTCGATCGTGAACGGCAGGCTCACGCTCATCGGGCCGCTGGGCACGCCGCTCCTCACCTGGGCGGCGGTGCTCCTGGCCCTCTGGCTGGTGGCGATGACGCTCGCCTCGGCGGCGGCGGTGACGCTCGCGGCCGGATACCTGACGAGCAGCCCGGTGAGTTTGGGCTAAGGGGGTTTCTCTGAGGGAAACGCAATGTTGGAGGACAGGAGTTTGTCTATGCGAAATGCCTATCTACGCAGACTGCGGCCCCATTATCGGCTGAAACGGGCGACACCGCCCTGCCGGAACGATCCCAGTGCATTTTCGATCCCACCATAAGATAAACCTCCAACATGCCGAATCCTCATTCCTCTTAACTCAATGGGGTGGCCGAGCTAGTTTCTGCATGAGAATTGGCGGATAGTTTCCCGTTATGAGCGACGATTTCTCCCGGATCCGGCGGCTGAGCGAGATGAGCCAGTTCAGCTGGGCGCATGTGAAGGCGGATCAGCTGATCCTCGCTCGGCCTGGAGATCCCGCACCGGTGCTCATGAAGGCACTGGTGCTCGCGCAGGAAGGCAGGCTCGACGACGGACGCCTGGTGCTGGCCAGGGCGGACCAACTCGGCCTGCCACCTGGAGAACTGCGCGATGAGGTGGTGACCCTGCTGGGTGACGGGAACGGCGGCCCGCCTCATCCGCTCAACGTGCCGTATGACCTGATGGTGGCACTGACCGGTGCACCATCACCGCCACAGCTCCCACCGCGCTCGGCGCCACGCTCGGCGGCACTCGTGCTGGGCGCCGTCGTCCTGGCACTGCTGGCCACACTGATGAGCGCGGGTGGAGCCCTGACGTTGGCCTGGGGGCTGGTCGCCTTCAACACGTCGGGAGCGGGAGCCGGTGTTCACATGCTTGGGATTGGCCTTGCCGCGTTCGCCGGCGGAGCGGGACTTCTCGCATTCGCAATTCGGCTATTCACGAAAACGGATCGCCATTGACCGGCGCGGCCCGGGTGAACGCGCGAACGCCACTTATGCAAGGCCGTCGCGGTTCTTCGGAGCAGCCAGGTCGCGCGCGAATGAAAAGGGTTCACCAGCATTGTAGTTCAAAGATACTTTTCTTATGTGGACGATCAAGATCGACAAAATTGGCTATGAAAGCCTGGAACCTAATAAGTCGCCCTCGACGGCACGTACAGGCTCATCCCAGCGGTGAGGCAGGCGCTACGCGACCTCTCTGGGGAGGGATGACCGACGCCGAAGCCCCAGAGCTTTTTGGCCAGAACCCCCTGCCTCGGGGAGTGCTGTGTCTGGGGGAGGGATCTTCGGCTCGGTGGCGCCGGTCTTGGTGAATGCCCAGAGGGCGAGTGCGAGGCCGCTGAACCCGGCGCCCAGCACGCACACCGCGCCCCACCCCGCCACGGCGTACAACGCGGTTGCGGCGATGGCCCCGGCGGCGCTGCCGATCGAGTAGAAGACCATGTAGCCGCCGATCAGCCGGCTGCCCGCGTCGGGGCGCAGTGCGTGGATCAGGCTCTGGTTGGTGACGTGTACAGCTTGTACGGCGAGGTCGAGCAGGATGACTCCGGCCGCGAGGGCCCACAGCGATTGCTGGGTGAAGGAGAGGGGCAGCCACGAGAGGGTGAGGATGGCCAGGCCGAAGCCGGTCGTCCGACGCGCGTGGCCGCGGTCGTTGAGGCGGCCCGCGGCGGTCGCGGCGAGCGCCCCGATGGCGCCGAGCAGCCCGAATGCGCCGATCGCGGTCGGTGACAGGGACATGGGGGGATCGCTGAGGGCCAGGGCGACGCTGCTCCACAGGGTGCTGAACGCGGCGAAGATGAGGAGTGCGAACAGGGCGCGCAGGCGCAGCAGGCGTTCACGGGCGAACATCTGGATGGTGGAGGTGAGCAGCCGCCTGTACGTCAGTGTGGGCGCGGGGGTGTCACGCGGGGGTATGACGCGGCGGAGTGCGAGGGCCACCGCGCAGGTCAAGACTGCTGATGCGAGGTAGACCGAGCGCCAGCCCCCGAGGTCGGAGAGTAGTCCGGAGACGGTACGGGCGAGCAGGATGCCGGTGACGACGCCGCCGGTGACGGCGCCGACGACGCGCCCGCGGTGAGCGGTCTCCGCGAGGGATGCGGCGCACGCGACGAGGGACTGTGTCACCACCGCGAGCAGTCCCACAGCGGCCATTCCCGCGAGGAGGACCGCTGCGGTCGTCGCGGTCGCGACGAGGAGCAGGCCGACGGCCAGCAGGAGCAGTTGCGCCGTGATCAGGCGTCGGCGGTCGAGCAGGTCGCCGAGCGGGACGATGAAGAAGAGGCCGAGGCCGTACCCGATCTGCGTGAGCGTGACGACGGCGCCGAGGGCCGCCGGGGAGATGTCGAACTCGTGGCCGAGGGCCACCAGAAGCGGCTGCGCGAAATAGACGTTGGCGACCGCGATCCCGCAGGCGACCGCGAACAGTGCGATGGTACTGCGGGGCATCGCGGTGGCGGGGGCCTCGCGCATGGTGGACTCTCCGGCAGGTTGGTTGCATGTTGCTACCGGCAGACGATAGCTGTAGCTGGTAGCATGATGCAACCGGCATGGGATGGCCGGTGAGCGATGGAGGTCGCGGTGGTGAGACGGACCCGGTTTGACGACAGCGAATGCCCGGTCGCGCGATCGGTCGACGCGATCGGCGACTGGTGGTCGCTGCTGATCGTGCGCGATGCTTTCGACGGCAGTCGGCGCTTCGGCGAGTTCCAGCGCGGTCTCGGGGTGGCCAAGAACATCCTGAGCGCCCGGCTGCGCGCGCTGGTCGCGGGCGGAATCCTGGACTCCGTGCCGGCGTCCGATGGCGGCGCCCACCATGAGTACGTGCTGACGGACAAAGGCCGGGACCTCTTCCCTGTCATCGTCGCGCTGCGCCAGTGGGGGGAGGCGCGCTTCTTCGAGCCCGGCGAACCGCACTCAGAACTCACCGACCGCCGCCACGGCCTCCCTCTGCGCACCCTGGAGGTCCGGGCGCACGACGGCCGGCCTCTGACGCCGGACGAGACGGTCGTTACCAAACTGGCCGACGACACAGCGTCCCACCGCCCGCGAACCGGGTAAGCGCACCACCCCTGGTCTCTTCGTTGCCCCGCAGCAGTGACTCGGAGATGGCTGTGGCTGAGCCGCATCTTCCCCGCGAGATAGATCTTGATCTGGCGTGGATGGCGTACCTGCGTACACCTCTCGCTCGCCTGAGCTGGCGCTGGTCCGCCCTGGGCTGTTGGTGCCTGCGGAGAAATCTTGTCGGTGTACGGGGTTCCGCGGTCGGCCGCTATGCCGGAAGTCGCCTGCTCTCCGGCATAGCGGCCGATGTCGTGAAGGGAGTCAGCCTGTCTTGCGGATCCGAGGGAGTCAGCTTGTCTTGCTGATCCGGTCGTAGAGCAGGCAGATCGCGCCGGATTCGGTGGTCGACAGGTCGGTGAGTGACCAGGATGTGGTGGGCAGGCCGTCGTGGAAGAGCCGGGTGCCGCCGCCGGCCAGTTCCGGGCAGAGCGTGATGCTGAGCCGGTCCAGTTCGTCCGCGGTCAGCAGGGCCTTGATGAGGCTGCTGCTGGCCAGGACGATGATGTCGCCGCCGGGCTGCCGGCGGAGCCGCTTGACCATCTCGGCAGGGTGGGCGTCGGCGAGGCGGGAGTTCTCCCACGGCGCCTTCGTGAGGGTCGAGGAAAAGACGATCTTCTCGGACTCGTTGAGCCATTGGGAGAAGGCCCGGTCCCGGGGATCGGCGTTGTCGTCCTTGGCGACCGGAGGCCAGTAGGAGCCGAACCCCTCGTAGTTTCGTCCGGCCGAGCGCTGGCGGCGCCCGTCACCCGCATCGCGGCAACCCGTCGTTGCCATGCAGCGATCCTGTCGTCGTGGCAGACAACGAACATCTGCCACCTGGCAGAGATGACCGTGAACCGGTGGCTGATCTGCTGGCCCCCTCCAGGGGTGCCTGCTGACCCTCACCTTCCGCCTGAGCTGTCATCGTTCGTGGGGCGCGCCACGGAGCTGGCGGCGATCGGCGATGCGGTCGTGGCCAGGCAGGTCCTGACCCTGGTCGGCCCGGGCGGGTGCGGAAAGACCCGGCTGGCGAGGGGCTGAGGCCGCCTCGCGCGTACCTGGGGCCGACGCGGCCAAACCTCGGTGGTGCACATCCGCGGCGTTGGCGCCGGGCACGCTTCCGTCGCCGCCACGGTCTGTTACAAAACGGGCAGCGTTCCCGGCTGCACACCTGCCGTGGCCGCTAGGGCGAGTCCAAGAGCTTCGCCTGGACCAACTACCGCGACCTGCAATGAAAGGTCAGTGCTCTTCGCCCGTCTTTCACGGATCGGGATGCTGTCTATGCGGTGGGTGCGCGGGAAGCGGTCGTACCCTGACGGGCCAGCAGGACGAGGCCGACAGCCTGCAGTATCGCGGCAACGAACAGAATGAGCACTCCGAGAGGAAGCCAGCCGGCGAACCGATGGGGGACACCGGTGGCGCCGCCGTCACCGACCATGAACGACCCCCACATGCCGAACGTGGACACCGCGGTGAGCGGATACATCACCCACAAAACGCCCGACAGAACCAGCACCCCGGACTTGATCCGCCCCCGTGACCAGGGCAGCAGAAGAGCGATGAAACCCAGGCAGACAGTGGCAGCACCTACCGGAAACGCCCGCTTCCACACCTCTTCTCGCATCCCGGCCAGATCCTCTGCCAGGCCCCCTGAATCCATGGTGATGTCGGCGCCATGCCTGATGTTCATCTCCATGTTGTGCTGGCTCGTCGCATCGACGGCGTACCGAATCGCCGCGTAGAGGCCGAGCGTGTAAACCGCTGAGAGCACAAGCCCCGACACCATCAGAACCGGTCCACGCCGGACAGCCGAGATCATGTTGCGTGGCCGCAAGCGATCACCACACAGCTAGCCGCCTGGGACGCGATCGAGAAGCCGCAAAACTCGCTGGGCTCACCCACGGAACAACAGCCCCCCTTCAAGGGTGCAGTGATCATAGCGAGCGGCCGCGGGCATTGATCCCGGCGGGCACGCTGCCCTTCAGGTCCGGGAACATGTGATATAGCGGTGATGCAGGGGTCGGCGTGGGAAACTGAGATCGTTTCCGCTACGTTCTGTTCCGGTTTGTCCGACAGCATCCACTTCTTCGGGGCGATTCACGTCGAGGCGGAGTTGGCCAAGCTGAGTAACGGCTGGCAGCCGCTGCGCCCCGCTCAACTGCGAGAGCTAGAGGCGGAGGGAGATCAAGGTGTGACCCGTGGCGGGTTCCGGGTGGCGGGACTGCTCGGTGAAGCCCATCGCCGCGTAGAAGCCGCGTGCCGTCTCGTTCAGTTCGTACACGTCGAGGGTGACGGCGTCGTGCAGGGACAAGGCGTGCTCGACCAGGGCGCGGCCGATCCCGAAGCCCTGGGCTGACGGGCGGACGAACAGGCCGCCGATCTCCGAGCCGAGTAGGCCGAGCAGGCCGACGACCTGGCCGTCGGGCGTCTCGGCAACCCAGTTCTCCGCCTGGACGAGGTACACCTCGCGCATCTGCAGTTCGCGCTCACCGGTGCCCTCACCTTCGACAAAGGGGTGCGCCACGCGGGCAGCGAGGGCCCATACCTCGACAACGGCGTCCTCGTCGGCGGGACGGTAGCGGCGGATCGCGGTCTCCATGACGACGAGGATAGCGATACGGGACAAGCCGGGCCGGGCACAAGACATGGGGGGTAACTGAGAGTAGCGGGTATTGCGAGAGTGGCCGTGCGGGGGCTGTGAGACATGAGAGCAGAGCGGCCGCGGTGGGCGGTTGGGTTTGCGCGGTGCGGTTGGCAGGTGTGGCGGCACGCGCTGTTCGGGGCGGTGCTGGTGGCGGCGATCGTGCTGCGGACCGTCGCCGCCGCCGGGTATCCGTCGATGTTGTGGACCGGCGACTCGGCCGTCTACGTGCGGGGGGCGTTGACGCTGAGGCCGGGAGCGCACCACCCTGGCGGGTTCTCGATCTTGTTGTGGCTGTTGCGGCCGTTCCACAGTTTCACCGCGGTGGTGGCCGCCCAGGCTGTGCTGGGCGTGCTCACCGGGGTGATGGTGTACGCGCTGGTGTGGCGGGCTGCCCGTACGCGGTGGCCACACCGGCTGTGGCTCCCTCAGGCGGTCGGCTGCGCGGCTGCGGCACCGGCGCTCTTCGACGGCGACCGCCTCCAGTTGGAGCATCTGGTGGTGTCCGATGTGCTGTTCGGCTTCCTGGTGATGGCGGCGGTGACCACCCTGCTGTGGCGACGGCCCGTGACCTGCCTGTCGGCCGGACTGGCCGGGCTTCTGACCGGGTTCGCCGGGGTGACCAGGACCGCGGGCCTCGCGCTGATCCTTGTCGTCGTGACGGTGATCATCGTGATGGGGAGCACCGGGGCCTCGCGTCAGTCACGGGGCAGGCTGGCGACCGCTGTCGCCACGGCGGTTGGGGCGTTCTTGGTACCGGTCATCGCGCATATGGCGTGGTTCCACAGTCACTACGGCGAGTTCGGCTTCAACCGGCACGGCGCAGTCTGGCTGTACGGCCGGACCGCCGCCTTCGCCGATTGCGCGCGCATCAAACCCGCCCCCGACCTGGCCGTACTGTGCCCCAGATGGCCGCCGGGCGACCGGCGGATCGCCTCGCCGGTATATGCGGCCATGTTCTCCAAGGAATCTCCGTTCCGCCGCGTCGGCGGCATCTACGGGCCGCGCTCGAACGACCTGGCCCGCCGGTTCGCCTCATCCGCGCTCAAGACCCAGCCGGCCGACTATCTACGGGTGGTCGTCCGCGACACCCTTCGCGCCTTCGAACCTGGCCATCCGCCGTACCCCACCACCTGGACCGAAGCCAAGTACCACTTCCCCAAACGCGCCCCCTCGGCGCTCAACAGCGCTGCCGCGGTGCGTCATACCCGGCTCGCCGCCGCCTACGGCGACACCACCGGCGACACCCGGATCGTGGAACCCCACGCCCGCCGGATCCGCGGCTATCAGGCCCGCTTCTACCTACCCGGCCCAGCACTGGCCGGGCTCATGCTCATCGGACTGGTCGGCATCGCGGCCGGGTGCCTGGCTCGGATCCGACAGCGGCGGCGGCCGAGCGATCACGAAGGAGGCGACGCGGTGCTGCCGTGGCTGATGGCGAGCGCTTTGCTGGTGATCCCGGCCGCGACCGCCGACTACGACCACCGCTACGTGCTGCCCGTGATACCGCTGGCCTGCCTGGCCGCCGCCCTCACGCTCATCCCTCGCACTCCCCACCCGAACCAGCTCCTACGGGCCCTCCGGATGCGCTGAGCCGCAGGGAAAAGCGGCGACCTGCCGAGGGAGTATGTGCTTTCTTCCTACTCAGGGTAATACTATGTTGGTACACTCTAAGTATGGCTAAAGAGAAGACCTCGCTTAGCATCTCCCCGTGGGTCCTTGACTTGGTCCGCAAGCACGCCGAGGCGAACGGGCTCAGCGTCTCCGCCGTTCTGGAGCGCGGCGCGCTCCGCGAGATCGCCGCCACCCACACCTCCGCTGCGCGCGCCGCGGTGTACGGCGCCGGCGCGGTCGCCCCCCAGGAGGCCGACGAGCAGATCGTCAGCGACGACATCACGCGGGCGACCGACGAGCGTCGTCGCTCGGGTGAGGCCGCGTGAGCCACCGCTTCGGGGAGCTCTGGACGGTTCAGCTCGGCGACCGCGAGGAAGTCCGGCTCATCGTGACCGGCGACTTCTACCACACGCTCTACAACGACAACGTGCTGACCGCGCACGTCGAGGCCGCTGACCTGGCGCACACCCTGACCGCGTTCGTGGTCGACGTCGGCGAAGGCCAGGCCGCCATGATCGACCGAATCAGCACGGTGGCCGCCGTCCGCCTGAAGGGCAAGGTCGGCGACCTGCCCGAAGCCCAGCTTGCCGCTGTACGCGGCATGATCGCCACCATCTTCGGCACCACGGGTTAGGACGCGCGCGGGGCGCGGCGGTCCTTGCGCTGGGCGAGCTCTTCCTCCTCCACCAGGGTGAGCATCGGCTTACCGGGCTCGCACAGCATGGTGACGGTGAACCGGACCGGGATGTCGTCGCGGTTGTTGCCGTCCTGGTAGTGGATGACGTCGCCGCCGGGCTCCCAGAACACTTCCCCGGCGCGTACGACCCGCTCCGGCTCGCCTTCCAGCTCCAGCAGCATCTCGCCCTCCAGCACGAAGCCGAACGCGGGCCCGGAGTGCCGGTGCGGCGGCGTGCCCGGGTCGCCGGGCGGGTACTCGATCACCACGGTCATGGCGTGCGCACCCTGCGGGATGAACGGCGGTTCGGCCTCCTGCAGCACGGTCAGCGCCGTCTGCCACGCGGTCGATCTCGGCTTGGGGTCGGTCATGGGAATTGCCTTTCGTGAGCTACGGGTGCCAGGGCTACTTTCCGGTCGCGTTCTGGCCGGCCCAGTCGCGGTAGTGAATCTTGCCGAGGGTGGCGCCGTCATCCGGAACCAGCGTCCGCTCGCCCGGCGTGCTTCCGAAGTAGAGCGCGTGCGGGTCGGTGACCACCTCGCGCGGATCGCCCCAGCCGGCCAGCGCGTCGCGGAAGAACTCGTCCATCCGGAACTGGTCGGGCCCGGCCACCTCGACCCTGCCGTTCAGCGGCGTCCCCACCGCGACCCTGCCGACCGCCTGCGCGACCTCGTCGCCCGCGATGGGCTGGAAACGCACGGGCGCGATCCGTACCTTGTTGCCGTCCGTGGCCCCATCGGCGATGCTCCGGACGAACTCGAAGAACTGGGTCGCGTGCACAAGCGAGAACGGGATTCCCGACGTCCCGATCAGCTGCTCCTGGGCGATCTTCGCCCGGAAGTAGCCGTTCTCAGGCATCCGTTCCGTTCCCACGACCGATATCGCGACGTGGTGACCGACGCCGGCCGCCGCCTCGGCGGCGAGCAGATTTCGGGTGGAGGTCTCGAAGAACTCCAGTACGGCGGCGGGCTCGAAGGACGGTGAGTTCGACACGTCGATCACCACCTGCGCGCCCGCCAGCACCTCAGCCAGCCCTTCGCCGGTGAGGGTGTTGACGCCGGTGCTCGGCGCCGCCGCCACGGCTTCATGACCGTGCTCACCCAGCTGCGTCACGAGCTTCGAGCCGATCAGGCCGGTTCCGCCGATGACGACGATCTTCATGGCAATCCCTTTCTGTTCGTCCGGGGCAGCTGCGCCAACCGGTCGTCAGCTGTGACAGGGCAGTGTCCGGGCTTGTGACAGCTGCCGCGAGATTCTTTTGCAGGCCGCGGAGAAAACTATCGTCAACGATCAGGATTCTGCTGCGGACGCGCCCAATGACCTGCGCCGATGCGCTTGGATCCGCAGCGCGACACCGACTGGTTCCGCGAGGCGTGGGCGGTCTTGGAGCGGCTGCGGGAAGGCACCGCCGCGCGGGCGAGGTGCTCCACACGATAGGTCTCCGTGGAGAACCCCGCTGATTCGCTGGGTGCGCGGGCGATTGAGGGGTTCTGAGAAGCCGTCTGCCGCGGATGCGGTATCGGGCATACCGCGTGAGGGGGACGACCGGGCGCGGGGATCGGGTTACCGTTCCTGGATGAGCAGGGTCGCGCTGGTCGCGGGGATGGCGGCGGTGATCGTCTTCAGCACCACCATGGCGTACGGCAACCAGCCCGGCGCCAGGCCGCTGGATCTGCTGGGGTACGCGCTGCTGGGCATGTGCGCGCTCGGCCTGGCCTGGCCCCGCTCGCGGCCCGAAGGCGCCGTCGTGGTGTGCTCGCTGGCCGCCGCGGCCTGTTTCCTTCTCGGCTACGCCTACGCGTTCTGGCCGGTTCCCGCGCTCGTCGCCGTCTTCCTGACGATCTCCTCCGGGCGCCGGGCCTGGGGGTGGGCGGGGGTGGCGTTCCTCGTGGCGGTGCCCGGCGTCGGGGTGCTCCTGTCCCTGGAAACGGGGCACCTGGTCGCCCTGCTGGTCTGGGGGCTGCTCGCCGGGCTGGTCGCCCAGCTCGCCGAGGTGTCCAGGGCCAGGCGCGCGTACACCGCCGAGGTGGAGCACCGGATGGTCGAGGCCGAGCGCACCCGCGAGGAGGAGGCGCGCAGAAGGGCCCAGGACGAGCGCCTGAAGATCGCCAGGGAGCTGCACGACGTCACCTCGCACACCATCGCGCTCATCGCCCTGCACGCCTCGGTGGCCGCCGAGGCGGTCGACCGCGCCGGCGGCCCCGAGGCCGCGCGCGACGCCATCAAGATCATCCGTAAGGCCAGCCGCGAGGCGCTGGCCGAGATGAAGGGCGTCCTCGGCGTCCTGCGCGCCGACGGCCCCGAACCCCGGGCACCGGCGCCGGGCGGCGGCCAGCTCGCCGAACTGGCCGCGACCGCCGGACTGCCGGTCCACCTGGAGGTCACAGGGGAGAGCCGGCCTCTGCCGCCCTCCGTGGACCTGACCCTCTACCGTGTCGTCCAGGAGGCGCTCACCAACACGATGCGCCACGCCGGGGCGACCAGCGCCACGGTGGGTGTGCGGTACGAGACCGGGGGAGTGGTCGTGCAGGTCGACGACGACGGGACGGTGAACAGGGTGCCGGAACACGGGGCCGGGTCAGCGAAGGGCCACGGGCTGGCCGGTATGGCGGAACGGGTCGAGGCGGTCGGCGGGAGGCTCACCGTGGGGCGGCGGCCGGAAGGCGGGTTCCAGGTGGTGGCGTGGCTGCCCGCGTGATCACCGTGCTGCTGGCCGACGACCAGCCCCTCGTCCGCGCGGGCCTGCGGGCGCTCCTCGACACCGAGGACGACCTGTCCGTGGTCGGCGAGGCCGCCGACGGCCGCGAAGCCGTACGGCAGGCCGCGGAGCTGGAGCCCGACGTGGTGCTGATGGACATCCGGATGCCCGAGGTCGACGGTCTGGAGGCCACCCGGCGCATCGTCGCCGCCGGGCGCTCCCGGGTGGTCGTGGTCACCACTTTCGACCTCGACGAGTACGTCTACGCGGCGTTGCGCTCGGGCGCGAGCGGCTTCCTGGTCAAGGACGCCGAGCCGGGCGAGCTGCGGCATGCCGTACGCGTGGCCGCCCGGGGGGACGCGCTGCTGTCGCCGGGCGTGACGAGGCGGCTCATAGAGGAGTTCACCGCCAGACCCGGCGCCGTCCAGGACACCGGCCGGCTGGCGCCGCTCACCGGGCGCGAGCGCGAGGTCCTCGCCAGGGTGGCGTCCGGACTCGGCAACGCCGAGATAGCCGAACGCCTCCACATGAGCCCCGCCACCGTCAAGACCCACATCAACCGCATGATGGCCAAGCTCGCCGTCCACGACAGGGCCCAACTGGTCGTCCTCGGCTACGAGACCGGCCTGGTGCGCCCCGGCCTGCCTCCGGGGTCGTAAGCCGTCTACCGCCGATGAAGTACCGCGTCGCCCGCGACGGGTGGACGACCCCGAGCGCCGCCCGTTCCTAGCGTCCGGGGCATGACCTCAGTGACCCGATGGTGCGTCAGGCACGCCTGGCCGGCGGTTCTGGCCTGGCTGCTCCTGACCGCCGCCCTCATCGCCGGCGCGGCCACCGCGCCCGGCCCCACCTCCGACGGCTACACCCTCCCAGGCTGGGAGAGCGCGCGAGCCGCCGAGCTGATGGGCGACCGGCTCCCCGAACCCCCGGGCGCGCTGGTCGTCTCCACCTCCGTACCCGCCTCCAGGCAGGCCGTCGCCCCGCTGCTCGAACGCATGAACACGATCCCCGGCGTCACGACCGGAACCCTGGCCGAGGCGCGCCTCTCCCCGGACGGCACGCTCGCCGTCATCCCGATCGACTACGAGGGCAGCCAGGCCGCCAGAGCGCTGACGGACCTGCGCGACGGCTTCCACGCCGCCGGGGTCGTCGTCGAACTGTCCGCCGACGACTTCGCCGACTTCAGCCCGGGCGGCGTCAGCGAAGGGGTCGGCCTGCTGGCCGCCGCGATCATCCTGCTGGTCGCGTTCCGGTCGCTGATCGCGATGGCGCTGCCGCTGCTGGTCGGCGTCATCGGGGTGGCCTGCGGGATCTGCCTGCTCATCCTGCTGCGCCACCTGGTGCCCGCCCCCGGCCACGGCGTCGCGATGGCCGCGATGCTCGGCCTCGGCGTGGGCGTCGACTACGCCCTCCTCATCGTCACCCGCTTCAGGACCGGCCTGGACGACGGCCTGCCCGTCGAGGACGCCGTCACCAGGGCGATGGCCACCGCGGGCAGGTCCGTGCTGTTCGCCGGCCTCACCGTGATCATCACCGGCGCGGGGATCCTGTTCCTCGGCCCGGCCATCGGCGGCGGCATGGCCCTGTCGGCCGCCTGCGGCGTACTGACGGTGATGCTGGCCGCCCTCACGCTGCTGCCCGCCCTGCTGCGCCTGATCGGCATCCGGATCGACAAGCGCACCCTGCCGCGGCGGCACGGCGGCGGCGCGCCGCTTTCCCGCCGCTGGAGCGAGCTGGTACGGCGCAGGCCCCGCCTGACCGGCCTCCTCGCGCTCGGCCTGATGGTGCTTCTCGCCCTGCCCGCCGTGAACCTGCGCTTCGGCTGGTCCGACGCGAGCAACCGGCCGGTCACCGACACCACCCGCCGCGCGCACGACCTGCTCGCCGACGCCTTCGGCCCCGGCATGGCCGGGCCCCTCGTCCTGGTCTCCGCGCAGCCCCTCGGCGGCGCCCTGGACCAGGCCGCCCGCACCCCCGGCGTCGCCGCGGTCACCCCGCTCGACGCCACCACCGCCCTGGTGGTGCCCGCCACCGGCCCGCAGGAGGAGGCGACCACCGCGCTGGTGCACGCCCTGCGCGACCGCCTGCCCGGCCCGGTCCTGGTCACCGGCGTGACCGCCGGGGGCGTCGACTTCGCCGAGCACTCCTTCGAGCGGCTGCCGTGGACGGCGGGCGCGGTGCTGCTCGCCGCGTTCGCGATGCTCGTGGCGGTGTTCCGGAGCCTGGTCGTGCCGCTCAAGGCGCTCGCGGTCAACGTGCTGTCCATCGGCGCCGCCTACGGTGTGGTCGTCGCCGTGTTCCAGTGGGACGTGCTCGGCCTGGGCACCGGCGGCCCCGTCGACGCGTGGGTGCCGATGATGCTGTTCGTGGTGACCTTCGGCCTGTCCATGGACTACGAGGTGTTCCTGCTGTCCAGGATCCAGGAGGAGTACCGCCGCACCGGCGACAACTCCCGGGCCGTGGCCGACGGCCTGGCCAAGACCGCCAGGGTCATCACCGCCGCCGCCGCGATCATGTTCTGCGTGTTCGCCGCCTTCGGCTCCTTCGACGACCGCGCCCTGCGCATCATGGGCGTGGGACTGGCCGCCGCCGTCCTGGTCGACGCCACCGTGGTCCGCCTGGTCCTGGTGCCCGCGGCGATGGAACTCCTCGGCGACCGCAACTGGTGGTGGCCCTTCGGCCCGAAGGCACGACAGGCCCGCCGCACACCGGTTAGCGTCGACAGATAGCCGAAATCGACTTATTCTTCGGGACATCGCGACCGTTGGGAGCGTGGGAGTGCCGGTACAGAGCGCGGGCGTCGTCGTCGATCCGGATGTGCCTCAGGAGATCGCCGGCGCGTTCCGCGCGAACGGGCTGCTGCTGTCGCGCGTCAGGGCCGGCTGGCGGCCCGCCGCCCGCGTCCGGCAGTCCCGCTCGAACGGCTCGGGGGTGTCCCTCGGTCTCGTCCTGCCCGTGGCCGGCGCCTTCTCTCTGGTCTTCCTGATCGCCGGCGCCCGGATCATGGGCCTGGTCATCCTCGGCCTGATGCTCCTGCTGCTCGTGCTCAAACTCGGCTGGGCCAACTCCGACACCGAGGACGACCTCCGCACCCCCGAGCAGGAGTTCTACGACCACGCCCGGCGCTTCGAGGGCCGCTTCTACCTTCCCGAGGACTTCGACCGCACCTCCCTGGGCCTGCTGGCCAGGGCCCAGGGCGCGATCGCCACGGTCCTGCACTCGCACGTCAACGCCGAGGGGCTGCTGGACGACGTGCGCAACGCGGTGATGCTGCCGCAGCAGGAGTGGGAGATCGCCCGCCTGCTGGCCAAGCTGTCCGCGCTGCGCACCGAGCACCGGCAACTCGTCGCGGGCGGGATGCTGCCGGAGGTCGCGCGGGTGGTGGAGCCGCTGGAGCGGGCGCTGCAGAGCAGCGAGGAGGCTGTCGTGACCAGAATCGAGGCGCTGGAACGTTACGCCAGGCACGTGAGCGAGGCCGAGCGGGCCTTCCACGCGCACCGCCAGATCGACGAGCTGCGGGCCCGGTTGCCCAGGTACGAGGAGCTGCTGGCCGAGTCCGGGGCGGACGGCTCCGCCGTACCGGAGATCGCCGGGTTGGCCGATGACGCCGGGGATCTGGAGCAGGCGCTGCGCAAGAGCATCGGATCCGCTCATGATGCCTTTCGGCACTTGGAGGGCTGACATTTCGGCGGACTCGCCCTTATGATCCGGACACGCGGTGAAGGTTTGGGGGCGTGCCTGTGACGGGTCAGCGAGCCGGCGTCGTCGTGGATCCACGGATCCCCGAGGACGACGCCGAGCTGCTGCGGGAGAACCGGAAGGTCCTGGCCAAGATCCGGGCCGGGTGGGTGCCCGAGCCCCGGCGGCGGGTGTCCAGCGCCCCGGTGAAGCGCGCCGTGCTCCGGATGAGCGTGTTCTTCGTCGTCACCGCGTTGCTCCTCGGCGCCTTCCGGCTGAGCGGCGGGCTGCTCGGCTTCCTGTTCTTCGCGATCATCATCCTCATCGTGCTCTCCACCGCGTCCAAGACCGGCAACCTGGACACCGATGACGACACCAGCGCGCGCGGCGAGCACGAGCGCGAGGTCTACGAGGTCGCCCGTTGGCATGAGGGCCGCTACCTGCTCATGGAGGAGCTCGACGAGTCCGCGCGCAGGTTGCTGGAGCGTGCCCAGACGGCCATCGACGCGGTGACCGACTCCGTGGTCAACGCCGAGGGGCTGCTCGACGACGTGCGCAACGCGGTGATGCTGCCGCAGCAGGAGTGGGAGATCGCCCGCCTGCTGGCCAAGCTGTCCGCGCTGCGCACCCAGCACCGGCAGACCGTGAGCCGGGGGCTGACCCCGGAGGTGGCCGCCGTCGCCGAGCCGCTGGCGCGGGCGCTCGACAGCAGCGAGGCGGCCGTGGTGGCCAGGGTCGAGGCGCTGGAACGTTACGCCGGGCATGTGGCCGACGCCGAGCGGGCCTACCACGCCCACACCCAGATCGAGGAGCTGCGCGGGCGGCTGCACCAGTACGAGGAACTGGTCGCCGAGTCGGGGGCGGACCGCTTCGCCGTACCGGAGATCGCCAGGCTCGCCGGTGACGCCGGTGAGCTGGAGCGCGCCCTGCGGCGGAGCGTGAGCTCCGCCCACGAGGCCTTCCGCCACCTCGACGGCTAGCGGGCCACCTCCAGCAGCACGTCGCACAGGGCCTCGGCGGCGTCGACCCGGCCCAGCTTGCGCGCGGACTCGGCCATCGAGGCGCGCAGCGCCGGATCGGCCAGCAGCGGCATCAGCTCGGCCAGCAGCATCCCGGCCGACGGCTTCGGCTCCAGCAGCGCGCGCGCCGCGCCCGCGGAGGCCAGGTAGGCGGCGTTCTTGCGCTGCTCGTCGCCGCCCGTCGGGATCAGCGGGATCAGCACCGACGGCTTGCCCACCGCGGTCAGCTCCGACAGCGTGCCCGCGCCGCTGCGGGAGATCACCACGTCGGCGGCGGCCAGCAGGTCGGGCAGCTCGGCGCCGACGTACGGCACCGGGTGGTAACGCTCGGCCAGCGCGGGCGGCAGGGCCAGCGCGCGCATCTCGTCGATCATGGAGGGACCGCACTGGTGGATGACCTGGGCGTGCGGGAGCAGGCCCGGAAGGATCTCGGCGATCAGCGTGTTGATCTGCCTGCTGCCCTGCGCGCCGCCGGTCACGTAGATCAGCGGCACCTCGAAGGTCAGCCCGAACATGTCGTAGGCGGCGGCGCTGTCACCGTGCAGCAGCTCCGGCCGCACCGGGTTGCCGGTGACGACCACCCGCGAGCGCACCGACTCCGGCAGGTACTCGATCGAGGAGACATGGGTCAGCGCGATGCGGGTGGCCATCCTGGCCAGGATGCGGTTGGCCAGGCCGACCACCGTGGTCTGCTCGTGCATCACCAGCGGCCGGCGCAGCAGCTTGGCCGCGACCCCGATGGGCACGGCCACGTAGCCGCCGGTCGACAGCACCACGTCGGGCTTGTACCGGGCCGCGTGCCCGATCGCCTGCGCGACGCCGATCGGGATCCTGAAGACGTCGGCGACGTTGGTGCGCAGCTCGCGGAGGTTCGGCCGTCGGCGCAGCTTGCCCGTGGTGATCGCCTTGAACGGGATGCCGTGCTCGGCGGTGATCCGGGCCTCCAGGCCGCCGGTGGTGCCGACCCAGAGCACGTCATGGGGCACGCGCCGCCGCTGGATGGCGGTCAGGGTGGTCAAAGCCGGATATGTGTGGCCGCCGGTGCCTCCACCGGTGACCAGTAGTCGCAGGGTTCGTGTCACGGGCTCAGAGTATTGCCGCACAGCGAAACCCGGTGTGTCCGGTCGCCGAGTCCGGGGTGTTCATCGTCCGCGCGGCGACCCGGTAGCGGTTGCAGTAGGAGTCGTGGCACAGGTACGAGCCGCCGCGCAGCACCTTGCCGGGCCCCTCGGCGGGCCCCACGGGGTCGGTGGCCGATTCCGGCCAGTCGGGTCGGCAGCCGCTTGCCCGCCCACGCCGCGTAGGTGTTCGCGTCGTTCCACGACACCGGACGCGCACCATCCCGCGCGGCTCCTTCACCCTGCCCGGCGACGTCACCACCTGCGGTTGCGGGTCGGCGGTACCTCTGCTCGGACCGCAGCACGTCTCCACGGGCCTCCTTCTCCAATAACGACCACCACGTAGGTGGTTATCCGCCCGTTTCGCCGTGCCGGACAGTGACCTGTAGCGTCGTGCGCATGCGACTCGGCGTTCTGGACATCGGCTCCAACACGGTGCACCTCCTGGTGGTGGACGCGCACCGGGGCGCCAGGCCCATCCCCGCCTACTCCCACAAGGAGGAAATGCGCCTGGCCGAGCATCTGGGTCAGGACAACCGGCTCTCCGAGCGGGGCGTGGACCGGCTGGCGGCGTTCGTCGGCGAGGCCATGCAGATCGCCGAGGACAAGGGCGTGGAGGACTTCATGGCCTTCGCCACCTCCGCCGTGCGCGAGGCCGCCAACGGCGAGGAGGTGCTGGCCGGGATCAACGAGCGCTGCGGGCTGAACATCCAGGTCCTGTCGGGCCGGGACGAGGCTAGGCTGACCTTCCTGGCGGTGCGGCGCTGGTTCGGCTGGTCGTCGGGCCGGCTGCTGGCCTTCGACATCGGGGGCGGCTCGCTGGAGATCGCCTCCGGCTTCGACGAGGAGCCCGACGTCGCCGCCTCGCTGCCGCTCGGCGCGGGCCGCCTGACCCGCGACCGCTTCCACAGCGACCCGCCCTCGCCCGAGGAGGTCCGCAACCTGCGCCGGTACGTCAGGGCCGAGATCGCCCGCAAGGTCGGCGACATCGTCAGGTACGGCGAGCGCCACCGCGCCGTGGCCACCTCCAAGACCTTCCGGCAGCTGGCCAGGATCGCCGGAGCGCCCCCCTCCAGCGACGGTCCCTACGTCTCGCGCTCGCTCAGCAGGGAGAGCGTGGCCGAGTGGGCGGCGAAGCTGACCACGATGGGCGCGGCCGAGCGCGCGGCGCTGCCAGGCGTGTCGGAGGGCCGGGCGGCCCAGCTCGCGGCCGGGGCGGTGGTGGCCGACGCGGCGATGGACCTGTTCGAGGTGGACCGGCTGGAGGTGTGCCCGTGGGCGCTGCGCGAGGGCGTGATACTGCGCCGGCTCGACATGCTGCCGGGACGCCTCGAGGAGATCGTCTCCTGATCCGGTCGCTCTCGGCCGACCTGACCGCGGCGTGGCCGGGTTCCTCGCAAGAACGGTCCATCCGGTAAGGGGGCATGCCGCTAATTTTGCGTATGATCGGTTTACTTCGGGGCATGTCCCTCTGTCTGAGGACCGGCGGGGGGACAGCGATGTGGACGTTGCTCGGCGTGGTCGCGACGATGGGGATCGTGCTGGTGCTGGTCTCGCTGGCCCTGATCGCCGTCTCGGTCGTCGCGCTGGTCGTGCTGCTCGTCATGGCGGCCACGACGAGCAGGGAACCGGCCGGTGATCAGGTGGCCATGAGGTGACGTCCGGGGGCGCCCGCGACGAACCGCAGCTTCTTCTCCAGGCAGACGACCACGCCGTGCTCGCGGCGGTTGGTGAAGTGCACGTCGTCGGCCAGGGCACGCATGATCTGCAGGCCCCGCCCGCCCTCCGCGGTGGGACCGGGCTCGCCCACCGCCTGCGGGTCGAAGCCCGCGCCGGTGTCGACGACCTTGATCACGCAGCGGTCGTCGTACACGCCGGCGGTCACGGTGTACTCCTCACTCCGCCCGGCGTGCCTGATCACGTTCGAGCAGGCCTCGCTCAGCATGAGCTCGATGTCGTCGCGGATCGGGGCCACCACGCCGAGCGAGCGCAGCGTGCCGTCGAACATCTGCCTGATCATCGGGACGCTGGCCGCGTCTCGGGGGAGTCGCAAGGAGATCGTGGCTTCCATACTCCTTCTCCTGATCGCCGGACCCTTCCTCTTCCCCCGATGCCCGGCCTCAACCCGCCCGGCTCACCCGGCGGCGCCGAACCGTTCCATCGCGGCCTTGACGGTCACCTCATCGCTCTCCTGCCCGTCGAGGATCTCCAGGGCGACTTGCAGGGTCGCGCCGCGCTTCTCCTCCCGAGTGCCCGCGTCGCGCTCGCTCAGCCACATCCCGGCGTGCAGAGAGAAGAGGGCCATCGCCCGGCGCAGCCGCAGGGGCAGCGGGTCGCCGGGCTCGTTGATCTCCTCCACGAGCTCCAGCATGAGCTCACGGGTGCGCACCATCGTGGGATGGTCGCGCAGCGCGGTCTGGTTGCGCTCCAGGAAGCGCATGATCTCCTGGTGCCTCGACGACTCGAGCTGGACGGCGTAGCGGACGAGGAACTCGCGGCGGACCTCGGGTGACCTGGGCTGCAGCCTGAGCCAGTCGAGCAGCTCGTGGATCTCGTTGACGCGCATCTCGGCCAGGCTCGCTACTATGTCTTCCTTTGTCTTGAAGTGGTAGTAGAGCGCCGCCTTGGTGACGCCGAGTTCCTCGGCGATCTCGCGCAGGGAGGTCGCTTCGTAGCCCTGCTCGATGAAGAGCTTGAGCGCGATCTCCTGAATCCGCGAGCGAGTGTCTTCGCGCATGAATATCCCAGAATCTAACTTGACGGCCGGCAAGTAAGAATCTAGCTTATCTCAGGCTAGCCGGTCGGCAAGTAAGCAAGATCAAAATCTTCCTTGGGGGTGGTGTCGTGGCCGAAACCGGAACACGACGACGCGAGGTCATGGTCGTCCTACCAGGTCTGCTCCTCGCCATGATCCTGGCCATGCTCGACAACATGATCGTCGGTACGGCGATGCCCCGCATCGTCGGCGAACTCGGCGGGCTCTCCCACCTGTCCTGGGTCGTCACCGCCTACGTGCTGGGCACCACCGTCTCCACCCCCATCTGGGGCAAGATCGGCGACCTGTACGGCCGCAAGAACATCTTCCTCGCCTCGATCGTCATCTTCATGATCGGATCCGCGCTCTGCGGCATGGCCGGCTCCGACATCCTCGGCGGCCCCTCCGACGGCATGGCCGAGCTCATCGCCTTCCGCGCCCTGCAGGGCCTCGGCGCCGGCGGCCTGATGGTCAACGCCATGGCCATCATCGGCGACCTGGTGCCGCCCCGCGAGCGCGGGCAGTACCAGGGCATGATGGCCGGCGCCATGTCGCTGGCCATGATCGCCGGCCCGCTCGTCGGCGGCTTCATCACTGACAACCTCGACTGGCGCTGGGCCTTCTACATCAACCTGCCGATCGGCGTGGTCGCCCTGATCCTGCTGGCGCTCAAGCTCAAGCTGCCCAAGCTGCGCACCGAGCACCGCATTGACTGGCTCGGCGCCGCCCTGCTGTCGGTCGGCATCACCGCGCTCGTCCTCATCACCACCTGGGGCGGCAACGAGTACGGCTGGGGCTCGCCGCAGATCCTCGGCCTGGCCGCGCTCGCCGTCGTCACCCTCGGCGTCTTCGTGCCGGTCCAGCTCCGCGTGGCCGAGCCGATCATGCCGCTGCACGTCTTCAAGGACCGCAACTTCACGCTCATCTCGCTGATCGGCTTCCTGCTGGGCTTCGCCATGTTCGGCGCGATCAACTTCCTGCCGCTGTTCCAGCAGACCGTCCAGGGTGCCTCGGCCACCAACTCCGGCCTGCTGCTGCTCCCGATGATGGCGGCGGCCATGGTGGTCTCCATCTTCGTCGGCAAGATGATCACCAAGACGGGCCGGTACAAGGTCTACCCGCTCGTTGGCGGCATCGGCATGGCGCTCGGCATGTTCCTGCTGTCCCTGCAGGACGTCAACACCCCCACCTGGCAGACCGGCGTCTTCATCGCCGTGCTCGGCCTCGGCATGGGCTTCCTCATGCAGACCACCATGCTGATCGCGCAGAACAGCGTCGAGCAGAAGGACCTGGGCGTGGCCAGCAGCGCCTCGACGTTCTTCCGCTCCATCGGCGGCTCGTTCGGCGTGTCGCTGTTCGGCGCCATCTTCAACAACCAGCTCAGCGCCCAGCTCACCGAGCGGCTCGGCCCCGGGGCCGCGCAGATCGCCAAGGGCGGCCGGATGGACCCCGCGGCCCTGGCCAAGCTCGACGCGCCCGTGCGCACCGGCTTCCTGGAGTCGCTGGCCGTCTCGATCTCCGGCATCTTCTGGTGGGCGATCCTGTTCGCGGTGATCGTGCCGATCCTGGCCGCGTTCATCAAGGAGATCCCGCTGCGCGGCGGCGAGCCGGCCACCGAAAAGGGCGAGAAGGTCACTCCCGTGGCACGTTGAACAACTGGTCGAGCGCCGTCATGCGGAGCAGGTTGCGCAGGTAGGGCGTCAGCGCGGTCACCCGGAACGACGCCTTCTCCGCGTTGGCCACGTTGGCCAGCCTGATCAGCGCGGCCAGCCCGGAGGAGTCGATGAACAGCAGCCCCGACAGGTCCATGTCGAGGCTGCGATAGCCGGGGGCCAGCGTGAGCGCGGACAGCTGGGCCACGGTGACGTAGTCCAGGTCGCCGCTCAGCGCGACCTGGACGGTCGTCGCGTCAGCTGTGAGCACCTCGATGCGCAGCGGGGTCCTGTCAAGCACGCCCCCAGAGTACCGAGGTAAAAAACCAGAGGCGCACGAGCATCCGGAAATGCACAATCAGCGTCATGGATCATCACCAGCCGCGCCGGCCCCGGACCGAGGACGCCGCCGCCATCCACGAACTGATCTCGGCCCGCGACATCGCGGCCGTGGGCCACCCCGACATGACGCTCAACGACGTCACCGACGAGCTGGCCGAGCCCGGCTTCGACCTCGACCGCGACGGCTGGCTCTGGCAGGACGAGGACGGCCGGCTCGTCGCCTGGGCGTGGGCCTCCCGCAAGGGCGACAGCGACTTGGTCGACATCGAGGTGATCGAGCGGCCCGGCACCCAGGGCGAGCGCACCGCCACGCTGTGGTCGACGGTCTTGGAACGTGCCCGCGAGCTCGCCGAGGAGGCCGGTCACCAGGGCGCCACCGTCGACATCGGCGTCTACCGTACCGACGAGCCCCAGCGTGCGCTGGCCCAGGCGCACGGCTTCGAGCCGAGCACCAGCTTCCACCGGCTGCGCGTCGACCACGACGGGCCGGTCGAGGCGCCCCAGCCTCCCGAGGGCCTCACCCTGCACGTGGGCGTCACCGACGAGGTGCGCCGCGAGGCCCACGCCATCCACCAGAAGGGTTTCGCCGACCACTTCGGCTTCGTCCCCCTCACCTACGACGAGTGGTACACCCGCAAGCAGACGCAGAGCACCACCGACTGGTCGCAGCTCACCGTCGCCAGGATCGACGGCGAACCGGCCGCCATGCTCGTCGGCGCCAACCACTTCGTCCCCGACGAGAACTGCGGCTACGTCGCCACCCTCGCCACCCTGCCCGAACACCGCGGCCGCGGCCTGGGCAGATTCCTGCTGCGTACGGCTTTCGCCGCCGACGCCGCCCGCGGCAGGAAGGGCACCGTCCTGCACGTCGACGCCAACAACACCACCCCCGCCCTCGACCTCTACCAGTCGGTGGGCATGCGCCCGGTCCTGGTGATCGACGTCTGGCGCAGGCGCGTCTAGACCCTCAGCGGGGCTCGCGGGCGGCTACCCGGTGCGCCGCCAGGTGTTCGAGCATCGACTGGTTGGCCTCCCAGCCGTCCGGGAACTTCACCGGCACGCCGAGCTGCACCGGCTCCGCCGAGGGGTGGGCGTCGAGCAGTTCGGCGATCCCGGCCCTGGCCACCACCACACAGGCGTGCCGGTGCCGGGAGGCCAGCACGCACAGCCGCCCCGACTCCAGGTGGAAGGCCGTCGCGTCCCTGCGCCCCGACAGCGGGTGCAGCACCACGGTCACGTCGTACTCGCGCCCCTGCAGCCGGTTGGCGGTGTCCACGGTGATCTCCGGCGGCACGCCCGCGTTCCTGATCGCCGCCACCTGGTCCCGGTGCGCCGCGCCGACCGCGATGCGGTCGGCGGTGACCGGCGCCTGGCCGCGCTCGGAGGCGGCCACGCCGCCGCGCTGCAGCAGCCGGGTGGCCAGCAGCGCCACCGCCTGCACGGCCTCGGCGTCGGTGCGCACCGTGTGCCTGCTCGGCAGCTCCAGCAACGCCCACCCCGACCGCGCGGCCTCCTCCAGCGCCAGGTCGTGCGGCGTGCCCATGCCGCGCGTGGTGAACTCCAGTGCCCGGTCGCCGTCGGAGGTGCCCGACCGGAACCCGGTGAACGGGTAGAAGGACCGCGAGACCACCGGCGCCGCCGAGGCGGGCAGCCGCCAGGAGACCGGCAGCCGGTGCACTGGCAGGTCGGGGTTGTGGCGCAGCAGCACCGACACCGCGCTCTGCACCGGATCCCAGGACAGGCCCGCCCACCGGTCGCCGTCCACGATCGAGAACGGGTCGAGCTGGCCCGGGTCGCCCACGAACAGCGCCCGCTCGAACAGCGCGGCGATGCGCAGCAGCTTGTCCGAGCGCATCTGGTAGGCCTCGTCCACGATCGCCCACGGCCACACCCGGTCGCCGATCCACGCCCACTTGTCCGCCGTGGCGATCACGATGGCCGGATCGTTGAGATCCTCGATCTTGGTGCCCACCGTGACGCCGGGCAGCTCCAGCAGCCTGCGCGGGGGCACGTACCCCGCCGCCGACAGCCGTCCGACGCTCAGGTCGGGGTGCTTGTCGGCGATCCGCTCCACCAGGTCGTCGACCTGCTCGTTGGTCTGCGCCACGATCATGAGCGGCTCGCCGGTCGCGGCGATGTGCGCCGCTGCCCGCACCACCAGGGTGGACTTGCCCGCGCCCGGCGGGGAGTCGACGACCACCCCGCGATGCCTCGGCAGATCGGCGAGAACCCGCCGGATGACCTCCTCGGGGTCGCTCACTCCCACTCCTCCCGGGCGTCGTCGTCGTTGGGGACGTAGTCCTGCGGCGGCCCGCCGTGCGTCCACGGTGTGCGCTCGCGCTCCGGCAGGGTCGGCGAGCCCTGGAAGTCGTCGGTCAGCGAGGTGTAGCAGACCCGCTCGCCGGGCTCGGGGACCGTGCCGGGCGCGGGCGTCCTGCCCCGCCCCATGCCCTTGGTGATCTTCAGGATGACGAGGCCGTCGCCGGCTGAGACGAGCTGGGCGCCCTGGCTTCGGCGGCCGGGAGTGCCCAGCGCGGTGCCGGGCGGCAGCCGTACCGGGTCGTCGGTCTTGATGTGGACGAGGGGGCGCAGTTTGCGGGAGCGGCCCTCGCCCTCGACGTTGTCGGGGTCGGTCTCGACCACCTCGCCGGCGAAGGCCTCGCCGGACAGCCGGTACTCGGCCATCACCAGCGGGTCGTCGTAGGCGCGCTGGACGTCGTAGGCGGCCTGGGCGCGTTCCATCCTGGCCAGCCTGGAGGCGGCGCCGACCGCGCCGTCGCGGCGGGCCTGCGGCGGCGAGCCCTCAGCGATCTGCTGCGCCATCGCGCTGAACGAGCCCCGGTCGAACTCCCAGCGCGCCGTCGCGCTCGGCCCCTCGGGCAGCGCGCCGAGCAGCCCGACCGCCTGCCACATCAGCCGCCAGGTCGGCTCCAGTTGGGTGCGCAGCGCCTCGGTGATCCGCTCGGTGGAGCCCTCCTCGATGGCGGGCGCGAGCACCTCGGCGTCGAACCCGGGGTCGGTCACCGGACCGGCCGGCGGCCACAGCAGCGGATCCTCGGCGTCCTCGGCCGCCTGCGCGCCCGTCCGGCCCTCGGGTGGCGCGATCCAGCCGAGCAGCGCCGCCAGGTTGGCGTCCTCCAGGCCGCTCTGGCCGCTCGCCCAGTGCCGGGCCAGCTCCTCGCTCGCGGCCATCATGAGCGACGACCCCGGGTAGGCGGCCCGCTCGCCGAAGTAGGTCAGCCACCGCCCCAGCAGCGGCACCTCCGCCGGCACCGGGTAGGGGCCCTCGGAGCGCCGGAACCTGGTCGAGCGGCCCAGCAGCCCGGTGAACGCCACCCCCGCCCGGTTCGGCACCAGCAACTGCGGCGCGTCCAGCACCCGCTCGTACGGGTCGGCGTTCTTCTTCTCGACCGTCTCGGTCCGCTCCAGAAAACCCTCGACGTACGGCAGCAGCACCCCCGCGAGCTCGGCGGCGAAGGCGAACCGCAGGTCCCGGTTGCGCGGCTGGGGCACCACGAGCAGGCGGGGCGCGGCCGGATCTGTGCCGAGCATCGCGGCCAGCGGGGCGGCGGCCTCGCCGGACAGCTTCAGCGGGATGAACACCATCGGCCGCGCCGACAGGTGGCAGTGCCGTACCGTCGCGATCGGCTGCGCCACGCCCTCCTTGAGGGCCCTGAGCCTGGCCAGCGACGTCAGGATGCTCATCGGCCCGTCCTTGCGGCAGGTGGCGCGGTCATGTCAGGCACTCCCGGCGCAGCCGCTCCGCCTCGCGGAGCAGACGGGCGATCTCCTCCTGGCCGGGCCGCGGGTCCCGGGTGCCCTCGGCCAGGCCCAGCGCCTCCTCCACCGAGGCCACCCCGCCCAGCGCGTCGCGCACCTGGCGGCCCAGCAGGTCGGAGCTGCCGTCCCGGCGCGCCTCGTCGCGGCAGAAGAAGCACATGTCGCAGGTGGACAGGCAGTCGGGCGCGTACCGGGCGCTCACCGTCGCCACCGCCCGCGCCAGGTCGGCGGCCGGGCGGGTGGGCAACCCGTCGTCGCCGGGCAGCAGGTCGAAGGTCAGCTCCTCGGGCAGGTCGGCCAGCAGGCCGTCGATGCCGGTCATCCTGGTGAGCTGGCGCCGCAGCACCGCGAGCTGCCTGCGCACGTCCACCAGGGTGGCGACGGGCTTGTTGGCGAAGTTCTCCGGGCAGACCAGCACCACGTCGTGGGAGACGCGCAGCGGGTCGTGGCCCAGCTCCTCCAGCAGGTCGCGCAGCGCCAGGACGTACACCGCCGCCTGCCGGGCCGCGGCCGCCACGCCCGCCGGGTCGGCCTGGCCGTCGATCACCGCGAACGACTTGATCTCCACGATGTGGAAGCGCCCGCCGAGCTGGAAGGCGACCACGTCGGGCTCGAGGTAGGCGGTGTGCCCGGCGATCTCCAGGCTGAGCAGCGGGTGGTCGAACAGCGTGCCGGAGTCCCGCTCGTCGCGCGCGGCCCGGTCGACCAGCGTGCGGGTGTGCGCGTGGCGCAGGTGCGCGCCGACGTTGTCGACGTCGTGGTAGGCGACCAGCGGGATCGGCAGGTCCAGCAGCTCGCGCAGCATCCGCAGCAGCTCGGCGCAGCCGTCGGCCTTCACCAGCCCCTCGAACACGTTGCCCCGGGTGATCGCGAACGGCGACTGCCCGAACGGCGCGGGGAAGCCCAGGTGCCGGGCGGCGGCGTCCTTGTCGACGCCCGCGCCGTCCATCAGCGCCCGCCGCGCGCAGCCGGGGTTGGCGGCCAGTGCGGCGATGGCCCTGGCGTCGTGCGGCTTCGGCGGCGTGGTCCCGCGCAGCGCGTCAAGCCTGCTTCTCAAGCGGACGCTCCCTTTCTCGCGACGCTGCTCAGCGTAGTGGCACCGAACAGTCGCGCAACGTCACCGAGCTGCGACACGGCGCGCGCCGCCAGCTCCTCGCGCTGCCGCGCGTCGGTCTCCTGGTGTACGGCCAGCTCCTCCAGCGCGGCCCGCGCCACCCTGTCCGGCTCCGGCTCGGCGAAGCCGTCCATGGCGCCGGGGATGTTGCGCGCCATCCTGGCCAGCAGCCGCACCGCCTGGGGTGGCGGCTCGGCCAGCCCGCCCACCCGCCCGGCCACCCGCTCGGCCGAGGTCAGGAAGTGCACGCGCGGGCTCAGCGGCCCGACCATCCGGCTCGCCATCGGCCACGTGCTCACCGCGAGCAGGCCGCGGGCCGGGGAGAGGCGGTCGGTCAGGGCCGCGGACAGGTAGTACGGGCGGGCGTGGGGGGAGCTTCTGAACGAGCGTTCCTCGTCCCGTCTGAGGCTGGTGAGCTGCGGGCTCCTGAGGGAGCCGCCGAAGAACGCGTCCTGCACGCTCACCACCAGCCTGGGGGCGGCGGGCACGCCGAGCAGGGTGAGCGCCTGGTGCACCTGTTCGCGCACCGGCACCAGGGGCGGCAGCAGGGGGCCGTCGTCGGGGGCGGGCCCGGCCACCAGGTGATCCCAGGCCCGTTCGGCTCTGCGCAGGTCCGCTCTCAGGTGCCTGGCGTGGCCGCTGTCCTTGGCTTTGACGGCCCTGCGCACCCGCGTGCGGAGCTCGGCGATCTGCCGTTCGAGATCGTCAAGCTCGTCACTCATGGCGCGAATCGTAGCAAGAGTTCCAGTATTTCCCAGTATTTTCGGGCGAACCGTTAGTGGCCGGTGGCCATGAGCACCACACCGGCCACAATCATCGCGGCGAACAGCGCCGACAGGATGGCATAACGCCCGCCCCCGCCGGACCGCACGGTCGGCATGCCCGTCACGGCCCCGCCGGTGGGCGCCCCGGCCCAGGCGACGGGCTGAGAAACCAGCCCGGGCTGATAGGCGGGCTGGTACGGCCCGCCCGGTTGTTGGTATCCGCCGGGCGCGACGGGATGCTGCCCGACCGGCCTGAGCCACTCCTCCGACACGTCCGGCTCCACCGGATAGGGGACCCTGGGCATGGGGGAGTCCTGGGAAGGCCCGGTGTGGGCCGGGTTGGTGAACACGGTTCCGGGAAGGGCGGCCAGGGCGTCGCGGAGGGCGGCGGCGGCCGGGGTGCGCTGGGCGGGGTCGCAGGCGAGGGCCTGGCGCAGTACCTCGGTCAGCGGGGCGGGAACGCCGGGGATCTCGGGAATCGGCTGGCGGTGTAAGGCCATGATCACGGCCAGGTTGGCGATCCCGGTCTCGGGGAAGCGCGGCGGCCTGCCAGACAGCAGGGCGTAGAGGGTCGCCGCCAGGGAGTAGACGTCACCGGCCGCGCTGGGCTCGGTCAGCTCGAACGCCTCGGGCGGCGCGTAGGCAGGAGTGAGGGACTCCCGCGTCACCGACACCTCGGCCCCTGGCTCGGGCATCGTGGCCAGCCCGAAGTCCGACAGCACCACGTTGCCGTACCGGTTGATCAGGATGTTGGCGGGCTTGACGTCCCGGTGCAGCACCCCGGCCGCGTGCGCGGCGGCCAGCGCGTCGGCGATGCGCACCCCGATGTCCCGCACCTCGGCGGGCCCGAGGACGCCCGCCCGCATCCGGTCCGACAGCGACCCGCCCGGACACAGCTCCAGCACCATGTACGGCCGGCCGTCATACAGCACGCCCGCGTCGTAGACGTGCGCCACGTGCGGGTGGCCCGACAGCGCACCCGCCGAGGTGACCTCGCGCATGAACCTGCGCCGGTCCCGCTCGGACACCAGCACCCGATTGTCCACCTTGAGCGCGACCTCGCGCCCCACCGCGAGCTGCCTGGCCCGGTACACGACGCCGAAGCCGCCCTGCCCGAGCAGCCCGAGCACCTCATAGCCCGCCACTTCGGGCGCCACCGCTCACCTCCGCACATCCCTGAACCGGCACCCTACCGGCGCCCCGCCCCCACGCACCGCCCACCCGCACAGGAGCACACGGCCATGATCCCGTACGGCTATCGCCGCTCGAACGTGAAGTGTTCCACCACCACGACGGACTCGTCCGTGAGCGCCTCGTCCAGGTAGGGACTCCAGAAGCCCTCGTGCGCGGCCCGCCAGGCGGCGGCGTCCGCGAAGCCCTCTCCTTCGGCGTGCGCGACGTCGTCGCCCACCTCGCCCAGCGGCACCAGCTCCACCCGGGTGACCTCCACGACGCCCCGCACCCCGCCGCTGTCCGCCAGCAGGAAACGCCGCCCCGCGACAGGCAGGGGCTCGTCGCCGTAGAAGAGCGCCAGACTGGAGGTGGCCCGCTTGTCGCCCCGCATCACGGCGGCCACCAGGCGATCACGCATCGGCCCCGGCAGGCCCAGGTCGTACACCTCAAGATCTGTCGTCATCCGCCCATCTTGCCCGAGACGCCCGGCCTGCCCGCCCCCGGCTCCAGGCGAACGCCAGTTGAAAGATCGAAGGGGACAGGCCAGCCTTTACGGGACGGAATCGATCGAAAGAATGGCGGAAGCATGTCCAACGGGGTGCGACATCTGGTCGGGGCGGTGATCGGCCTGATCGCGGGGGCCGTCGTCATGGCGTTGCTGATCTGGGGCCTGGAAGAGGTCGCGGACGTGATGCGCACGTTCAGGCCCGGCTACGCCGGCTACGCGCTGCTCGTCGTCGCCGCGCTGCTGATCGGCGTGCTGGTCGGCTGGCGGTGGCTCTCCCCGCTCGCCGGGCTCCTCGCCGCCCTGCCCCTGCTGGCGGCGGGGCTGCTGTGGCTGGTCCAGATCGGGACGGGGCTGATCAGGAACAGGTTCCTGCCCGACTTCCTGACCGGCTACGGTTCCTCGACGGCGGGCATGAGCGGCCTGTACCTCATCCTGGCCGTGGTGCTGATCGTCCCCGCCGCTTTCCCCGACCGCTGGCGCTCCGCGAAGAAGCCGATCACCCAGGGGTACGGCCAGCCGGGCGGGTACCCGCGTCCGCCGCAGCCGTACCAGCAGCAGCATCCGCAGCAGCCGTATCACCAGCCCGAAGGCCCGCCGTACCTCCGGCAGAGCCCCTGATCAGCCGGTTGGAACCGCCCGCACCCAGGTGCGCCGCTCGTCGAGGAAGCGGTCGAGCGCCAGCCCTACCCGCTCCAGCTCGGCGGCCAGTTCCTCGTCGGTCAGCCGCCGCGAGGTGAACGACTGGGTCCACACCCGCTCGCCGGCCGTGTACCGCATGGTGCTGCTGAACAGCTCCGGTGTGATCCGTTCCACCCTCGCCATCTCGATCCTGATGCCGTTCTCCTCCCGCCCGTTCCCCGCCTGCCAGGCGTCGTGCGCCTCCGCGGGCTGCCACTGCAGCAGCACGCATCCGGTGGGCGCGATGTGCCGGGCGCAGACGGCGAGGAACACCTGCCGGAGCTCGTCGTCGGCGGTGTTGACGAGCTGCGAGCCGAGCGTCACCGCGTCGAAGCGGCGGCCGAGGTCGAGCCCCTCGATCCCGGAGTGCACGATCTCCGCGCCCTTGACGTGGGCGAGCATGTCGGCCGACTCGTCGACGGCGGTCACCCGGTGGCCGCGCTCGAGCAGGGCGTGGGTGACCCTGCCGACGCCCGCGCCCAGCTCCAGGATGGTGCCGCCGGGCGTGACGGCGCCGCTGATGATCTCGGGGTCGTCACCCGGGGAGAGCAGCGTGTAGAAGTCCACGGGGGAGCCGTCGGGGGTGATCGAGCCGGGTCCTGTTCCGCCCTTAGGGGTGATCGTCATGATTTCGACGCTAATGTTCCACGGCCTGCCGGGGTAGCACGTGTTCGTCCGGAGATCGTGACATGGCCGCTTCGGATGGGGAAGATGGGAACGCTGAGCTAGGAGAGGCGGGGCAGGGTGCCGGACGCGGTACGTCATCTGATCGGCGCGGTCGCCGGTGGAACAGCGCTGCCGCTGGTCTACTACCTCACCGAGGCGGGCGCGAAGGCCCTGCGCGAGGCGTACGCGCTGCTCGTCCCAGACCTCGCCGGACTCGGCTACCTAGCCGCCGTGGTCCTCGTCACCGGCCTGCTGGCCTGCTGGCCGTGGTTGTCGCCGCTGGCGGCGCTGGTGTGCGGGCTGCCGCTGGCCGCGCTCGGCGCGGCGTTCGCCAGCAGCCCCGACGTGGCCTTCCTGGTGATCGGCCTGCTGCCGCCGATCGAGCCGCTCACCGGCACCGACGAGGCGCCGGGCCTGCTCGCGGGCGTCACCGGCCTCTACCTGGTCGTCGGCGCGATCCTGGTGGTCTCGGCCGCCTTCCCCGGGCGCTGGCGCGCTCGCGAACTGCCGCTCTGAGATCCGTCCCCGCCCGCTCCTCCTGAGCGGAGAGGGGGCCGGTCGGCGGCCGGCCCCGCTGCCCTCAGGTGGAGCCGGTCACCTCCAGGTCCTTTACGCGGGGGTCGCCCTCGTCGGCGAAGTAGTGGTCGGGCTGGGTGCCGTCGACCCCGTCGGGGGTCTTCAGGGCGCGGGCGATCCAGGTGCCGAGGACCGCGACGACCAGGTTGAGGAGCAGCGCCAGGAACCCGGCGTAGATCGTCATCTTGGTGTCCAGGCCCAGCTTGGAGAGCTGGAAGGCCGAGCCGCCGAAGTGGGCGTGCTTGATGGCCGGGTTCTCGATGTTGTAGAGCAGCAGCATGCCGCCGCCCATGCCCGCGATCCACCCGGCGATCAGCCCCGCCTTGTGGAACCAGCGGGTGTAGAGCCCGATGGCCACCGACGGCAGCGTCTGCAGGATGATCACGCCGCCGATGAGCTGCAGGTCGATGGAGAACTGCGGGTCGATGAGCAGGATGAACAGCACCGCGCCCACCTTGACCACCAGCGAGGTGATCTTGCTGACGCTCGCCTCCTGGGCGTCGGTCGCGTCCGGCCGGAAGTACTCGCGGTAGATGTTGCGGGTGAACAGGTTGGCCGCCGCGATCGACATGATGGCGGCGGGCACCAGCGCGCCGATGCCCACGGCCGCGAAGGCGACGCCCGCGAACCAGTCGGGGAACATCTGGTCGAACAGGTTGGGCACGACCGTGTTGTTGTCGGTGCCGATCGGCTTGGTCCCGGCCGCGATCGCCATGTAGCCGAGCAGCGCGATGAGGCCCAGCAGCAGGCTGTAGGCGGGCAGCGCGGACATGTTCCGCTTGATCACGCCGCGGTTCCTGGAGGCCAGCACGCCGGTGATGCTGTGCGGGTAGAGGAACAGCGCCAGCGCCGAGCCCAGCGCCAGCGTGATGTACTGCAGCTGGTTGTTGGCGTTGAGGATGGTGCCGTCGGTCAGCGGCACGGTCTTGTCGAACTTCTCCTGCGCCTTGCCGAAGATCACCTCCCAGCCGCCGAGCTTGGCCGGGATGTAGATGATCGCCACCAGGATCACGATGTAGATGAGGATGTCCTTGACGAAGGCGATCAGCGCCGGCGCCCGCAGCCCCGACTGGTAGGTGTAGGCGGCCAGGATCACGAACGCGATGATCAGCGGCAGGTCGCTGAGGAAGCCGCTCCCGGCGATGCCCATCGTCTTCAGCACCGCCTCGATGCCGACGAGCTGCAGCGCGATGTAGGGCATGGTGGCCACGATGCCGGTGATCGCCACCAGCAGCGCCAGCGTCGGCGAGCCGAAGCGCACCCGCACGAAGTCGGCCGGCGTCACCAGGTTGTGCACGTGCGAGACCGACCACAGCCTGATCAGCACCAGGAAGACCAGCGGGTAGACCACCACGGTGTACGGCACCGCGAAGAACCCCGTGGCCCCCGCGCCGAACAGCAGGGCGGGCACCGCGACGAAGGTGTAGGCGGTGTAGAGGTCCCCGCCGATCAGGAACCAGGTCACCCAGGAGCCGAAGTTGCGCCCGCCCAGCCCCCATTCGTTGAGGCTGGCCAGATTGTCGGGCCTGCGCCAGCGGGACGCGACGAACCCCATGCCGCTCACCACGAGGAACAGCACGGTGAAGATGACGATCTCGGTCAGGTGCTCGCTCACCGCCCCTCCCTCCGCTTGGTCATCTGGTAGACGACCGTCGTCGAGGTGACACCGAGGATGATGAAGGCGAGCTGCAGCCAGTAGAACAGCGGAAACCCGAGCAGGCGGGGCTCGAAGGCGTTGAACAGGAAGGGCATCAGGGGGATGGCGATCGGCACGAGGAGCAGCCAGTTCCAGGGGCTGCGGTCGGTCCGCGGCGGCGACTTGTCTAACAACGTTTTCTCCCGGGATGGAGGAGAGTCAGGTCTGCCCGCACTGTAATGACGCGTGAGTTTCGGCCAGGTCACCGATCGCCGAACGGTCTGGTTGTCGCGACGAACGGCGGTGATCTTCTCCCCGGACCCGGTCTCAGCCGGTCCGCTCGAACCAGAAGAAGGCCAGCGCGTTGCCGCCGCCGCAGTCGAAGAAGAAAAACATGACATGAGACGTCCTGTATCGCGGGAAGGATCGGCGCATGGATCTCAACGGAAAGATCGCCCTGGTGGCCGGGGCGACCAGGGGAACGGGGCGGGGCATCGCCGTCGAGCTCGGCGCGGCGGGGGCCACGGTGTACTGCACCGGCCGGACCACCAGGACCAGGCGGTCGGAGATGAACCGGCCCGAGACGATCGAGGAGACCGCCGAACGGGTGACCGCGGCGGGCGGCACCGGCATCGCCGTACAGGTCGACCACCTCGACTCCGCCCAGGTCGCCGCGCTGGTGGAGCGGATCGGCCGCGAGCAGGGCCGTCTCGACGTGCTGGTCAACGACATCTGGGGCGGCGACCCGCTGGCCGCCTGGGACACCCCGGTCTGGAAGCACGACCTGGACGACGGCCTGCGCCTGCTGCGTCTGGCCGTCGACACCCACCTCATCACCAGCCACCACGCGCTGCCGCTGCTGATCAAGAACCCGGGCGGCCTGGTCGTGGAGGTCACCGACGGCATCAAGGAGTACAACGACGCCCACTACCGGGTGAACATCTTCTACGACCTGGCCAAGATCGCGGTCACCAGGCTGGCCTACGCCCAGGCGCACGAACTGCGCGAGCACGGCGCCACCGCCGTCGCGCTGACGCCCGGCTGGCTGCGCTCGGAGATGATGCTGGAGCTGTTCGGCGTCACCGAGGCCAACTGGCGCGACGCCCTCGACAAGCAGCCGCACTTCGTCGTGTCGGAGACGCCCGCCTTCACCGGCCGGGCCGTCGCCGCGCTGGCCGCCGACCCCGACCGGGCCAGGTGGTCGGGCCAGTCGCTGTCCAGCGGGGAGCTCGCCCAGGTGTACGGCTTCACCGACGTCGACGGCAGCAGGCCCGACGCCTGGCGCTACCTGGTGGAGGTGCAGGACGCCGGCAGACCGGCCGACGCCACCGGCTACCGCTGACCGGAGTAGAGCGCGGCCAGCGCGGCCGCCGCCGCCGTGATCCGCTCGCGTAACTCGGGCGGATCCAGCACCTCGGCCTCCGGGCCGAACCGCAGCACCTGGTGGTAGGCCACCTCCAGCGACTCGACGGGCAGGGCGACCACGATCCTGCCCTCCCCGTCGGGCTCGCCCGCCGAGGCCAGCGTGTCCGCCAGCGCGACCGGGTCGGCGATGTACCGCATCCCCGCCAGCCCCGCCGGGGTGACCCGCAGCGTCACCGTGGTCCTGAGCAGCGACCTGGTGAACTGCCACGACCGCTCCTGCCAGAAGGCGGCCAGGTCGAAGCCGGGATCGCGGTCGAAACGCCGCTCGGCGAGCACCTCCACCGCGTCGAACCGGTCCACCCGGTAGGTCAGCAGCCGCCCGCCCGAACGCCCGGCCAGATACCAGACTCCGGCCTTCAGCACCAGCCCGTACGGCTCGACCGCCCGTTCGGTGCCCCGGTAGCGGGCGGTCACCGGATGGTCCCCCCACACCGCCCTGGCCAGCGGCGCCAGCGCCCCCGGTGGCGGGTTGTCGCCCGCGAACCAGCCGGGCGCGTCCAGGTGGAAGCGCTGAGCCGCCGTCGCGGGCGCGTCCCGCAACCCGGGCGACAGCGCCGCGGCCGCCTTCAGCCGGGCCGTCGAGGCCACCTCGCGCAACCCCATGTCGCGCAGCGCCTCCGGCACCCCCGACAGGAACAGCGCCTCGGCCTCGGCCCGGTCCAGCCCGGTCAGCCGGGTCCGGTAACCGGCCAGCAGCCGGTAGCCGCCCGCCCTGCCCCGGTCGGCGTAGACCGGCACCCCCGCCTCCGACAGCGCCCGCACGTCGCGGTGCACCGTACGCTCCGACACCTCCAGCTCCCTGGCCAATTGCGGAGCCGTCATCCCGCCGCGCGCCTGCAGCAGCAGGAGCAGCGACATCAGCCGGGCGGCACGCATCAGCCGAGCGGAACCAGCGGCAGCGTCAGCGCCGACGGCCGGTCGGGATCGTGGAACACCTCGACGTCGGCGGCCACGGCGGCGCCGCCCGAGCCGAGCGGGTCGCCGGTGCCGAGGTTGCGGGCGATCGTCGGATAGGCGCCGCTCGCCACGTGCACCCTGATCCGGTGCCCGCGACTGAACCGGTGGCCGAGCGGCCACAACTCCACCCGCACCCGCCGCACCCCGTCGGCGTCCGGCGGACCGTCGGCGGGCGTCAGCCGCCGCACGCCCTCACACAGGTTCGCCGACCGGCCGCCGGGCCGCACATCGCACAGCCGCACCACCACGTCGACGTACGGCGTGCTGGAGCGCACGAACAGCTCCGCGCTCACCGGGCCGATCAGCTCGACGTCGGCGGGCAGCTCCTCGGAGGAGTACACCAGCACGTCCCGCCTGGACTCCAGCCTGCGCTGGTCGCGCGGCCGGGAGTCGCTGAGCAGCACCGGCCCGCCGATCACCGGCGTCGGGTGCGACGGGTGGTAGCGGTAGCGGTCCGGCTCGGAAGGCGGCGCGGGCACGGGCGCCAGCCCGAAGTCCGGCTGCAGGTGCCACAGCGCCGGGCGCATGCCGGGCACCGGCCAGTCGGGGTAGTCGCGCCACTGCCCCGCCCCCGTGACGTACAGCCGCACCGGGGACTCGCGCAGCCCCGAGGTGTCGCCGAGCAGGTGGGCGCGGAACCAGGCCAGCGTCTCGGCCTGCGCCACCGGCCCGTGCCGCACGTCCACGTGGTACCAAGGCCCGATCGTCAGGTACGGCCGCCGCCCCGCCGCCCGCAATGTCAGGTAGTCCTTGAGCTGCCACGGCAGGAACACGTCGTACCAGCCGCCCAGCATCGTCACCTCGGCCGCCACCTGCCCGACCGCGGGGGAGAAGTCCCTCCTGTCCCAGTACGGCACGGCCGGATCCGCGTGATGTGCCACCAGGTCCTGGTAGAAGCGCAGCGGATGCCCCGCCGACACCAGATCCATCTCGCTCACCGGCCGCCTCGACAGCACCGCCCTGCGGGTCAGCCGCGGCGCCCTGAACATCGCCGCGCCGCCGAAGCGCCGCGACATCACGTCCGTCAGCGTGGTCCAGCTCAGCGTCGACTCCAGCGCGAACGCCCCGCCCACATAGGCGGCGTCCCTGAACTGCGAGGCGCTGATCTGCACCGCCATCGCCTTGAGCTCCGGCCCGGCATAGGGGGCGATCGACCACTGCGTGTAGCCGAGGTAGGAGGGGCCGTGCATGGCGAACGCCCCCGGATACCAGGGCTGCTCGCGCAGCCAGGCCACCGTGGCCAGGCCGTCGTCGTGCTCGTCGCCGAGCGGGTCGAGCAGGCCGCCGGAGCCGTAGCCGCCCCGGCAGCTCTGCATCACCACCTGGAAGCCCTTGCGGGCCAGTCCCCTGCCGTACATGAGGCCGAACAGGCCCCGCCTGCCGTACGGCGAGCGGATCAGGATCACCGGCGCCCGCTCGGCTCCCACGGGCGCGTACCTGTCGGCGAGCAGGGTCACCCCGTCGGGCATCGGGACGGGGAGATCTCTGTGCACCTTGACCCTCATGCGGCCTCACCCCCGGATCAAGCAGTAACAGAGACGCGCGCCCCAGAACAAGGCGGGGGTGTTCATCTCCGCCATCGACGGTTACTGTGAGTTAAGCAATGACTACGTTTCGCACCTGAAGGGGCTGTGTCATGAGTGAAGACTTCGCAAGCCTGCCGCCGTCGTCGTCGGTCCGGCTCATCGACTTCGAGAACGCGGAACTCGTGCCGGGGATCGTCCCCGAGACGTTCATCCTGGTCGTCAGCGGCACCAAGCCGTATGTGAACATGACGGTCCAGTTGTCCCCGCTGGTGTACATCAGGCAGCCGGAGTACTGGGGCATCGAGGTGATCGGCATGCTGCCCGGCATCGGCCTGCCCGCCACCACGCCGTACACGGTGTCCCTGCCGACGGACGGCATCCTCGGCACCAAGGGCGTCGAGGTGATCGGGGCGACCACGCGGAAGAAGCTGGACCGGTTCTAGGAGCGGGAGTGCGCGTGAGGGCCGGGCGGCGGCGTTGCATGATCTCCAGTGCGGCGGCTACGCTTGGCCCATGCGAACCCGCTTGCAACTTCAGTGGTGGCGCCGCTTCTAGGCGGCGCGCGATTCGCATTCCTCAACCAGGACGGCCGCCCCGGAAGGCGGCCATTGTCATGTCCGCCCCGGGGCTCATCAGTTGACAAGGGGCATCAGTGGAGACGAGCGGATATACCACCGCCGGGGGCGTCGGCGTCGAGCGTGAGGTTCGCGAGGTGCCCGAAGAGGCCCTCGAGGAGATCGTGACCGCGCTCGGGGAGCGCCGCGGTGGGGCGTTCTCCTCGGGCATGGACTACCCGGGCCGCTACAGCCGATGGGCCTTCGGCTACGTCGACCCGTGCGTGGAGCTCGTCGCCAGGGGGCGTGTGATCTCCGCCAGGGCGCTCAACGAGCGCGGCCGTGTGGTGCTGCCCGCGGTCTCCTCGTGCCTGCTCGCGGCCGGCAAGCCGGTCGAGGAGCCCACCGCCGACTTCGTGCAGGTCCACGTCGCGGAGTCGGAGGACCTGCTGCCCGAGGAGATGCGCAGCCGCCGCCCGACCGTGTTCACCGCGATCCGCGAGGTCATCGCCGCCTTCAAGGGTGACGACCAGCACCTGGGCCTGTACGGCTCCTTCGGCTACGACCTGGCCTTCCAGTTCGAGCCGATCAGGCAGGAGCTGGTGCGCCCCGACGACCAGCGCGACCTGGTGCTGCACCTGCCCGACCGGCTCGTGGTCATCGACCGGGTGCGCGAGACCAGCGTCGAGGTGCGCTACGAGTTCACCGTCGACGGCGCCACCACCCGCGGCCTGGAGCGCACCGGCGAGACGATCCCCCAGGTCACCCCCACCGAGATCCCGAAAAATCCGGAACGGGGGGCTTACGCGGAGGTTGTCGCGGCGGCCAAGGAGCGGTTCAAGCGCGGCGACCTGTTCGAGGTCGTGCCCGGCCAGGTCTTCCACGCCCCCTGCACCGACCCGTCGGCGTTCTACCGCAGCCTGCGCCACAGCAACCCGGCCCCCTACGAGTTCATCATCAACCTCGGCGAGGGCGAGCACCTGGTCGGCGCCTCGCCCGAGATGTACGTCCGGGTCACCGGCGACCGCGTGGAGACCTGCCCCATCTCCGGAACCATCGCCCGCGGCAGCAACCCCGTCGAGGACGCCGAGGCCATCCGCACCCTGCTCTCCTCCGTCAAGGAGGAGTCCGAGCTGACCATGTGCACCGACGTCGACCGTAACGACAAGTCGCGCATCTGCGTCCCCGGCTCCGTCCAGGTCATCGGCCGCCGCCAGATCGAGCTGTACTCCCGCCTGATCCACACCGTCGACCACATCGAGGGCCGCCTGCGCCCCGAGTTCGACGCCCTCGACGCCTTCCTCACCCACATGTGGGCGGTCACCGTCACCGGCGCCCCCAAGACGTGGGCGATGCAGTTCATCGAGGACCACGAGGCCACCACCAGACGCTGGTACGGCGGAGCCATCGGCTTCATCGGTTTCGACGGCTCCATGAACACCGGCCTCACCCTGCGCACCGCCCAGGTCAAGAACGGCGTCGCCACCGTCCGGGCCGGCGCCACCCTGCTGTTCGACTCCGACCCCGAGTCCGAAGAGCGCGAGACGGAGCTGAAGGCCAGCGCCCTGCTCGGCGCCCTGGCCGCCGTCAACCAGCCCGAGCTAGCCAAGGAGCCCGAGCCGGTCGAGCAGCCGGGCGAAGGCATGAAGGTGCTGCTCGTCGACCACGAGGACTCCTTCGTCAACACCCTGGCCGACTACTTCCGGCAGCAGGGCGCACAGGTCGTCACGCTGCGCCACGGCTTCCCGGCCGCGACCGTCGACGAGATCGCGCCCGACCTGGTGGTGCTCTCGCCCGGCCCCGGCTGGCCGTCCGACTTCGGCATGTCGGCGCTCATCGACGTGCTCTACGCCCGCGACCTGCCGGTCTTCGGCGTCTGTCTCGGCCTGCAGGCCATGGTCGAGCACGCGGGCGGCACGCTGGAACTGCTCGACTATCCCGAGCACGGCAAGCGCGGCCAGGTGTCGCGGTTGGGCGACAGCGCGCTGCTGGACGGGCTGCCCGAGCGGTTCACCGCGGCCCGCTACCACTCGCTGCACGCCAAGAAGGCGGGGGTGGTGGGCTTCACCGCGACGGCGCTCACGCCCGACGGGAACGTGATGGCGATCGAGGACGTGGAGAGGCGGCGCTTCGCCGTACAGTTCCACCCCGAGTCGATCCTCACCGCCGAAGGCGGTGCGGGCGCCAAGGTGATCGCGAACGTGCTGCGGCTGACCCGCCGCTGACCACCGGATCGACCGGCCGCCGCGAGGGCGGCCGGTCGATCGGCATGGCTCGGCAAAAGCCGGGCGGGCCGGGGGAGTAGCGCCTAGAGTCTCCGCATGTTCCCGGTAGATCTGCCCGACGCGCTACGTGCGGCCCTGCTCGCCCCGCTCGTCGACCACCACTGTCACGGGGTGCGCCGCGACGATCTCCGCCGGGCCCAGTTCGAGCTGCTCATCACCGAGGCGGGCACCCCGGCGCCGCCGGGCACCACCCACTTCGACACCCCGATCGGCGCGGCCATCCGCCGCTGGTGCGCGCCGGTGCTCGACCTGGAGCCGCACGCCGCCCCGGCCGTCTACCTGGCCAGGCGGCACGAGCTGGGCGCGGGCGAGGTCAACCGGCGGCTGCTGCGGGCCGCGGGCGTCGTCGCCTTCCTCGTCGACACCGGGCTGGAGGGCCCCGAGCTGCTGACCGCCGCCGAGCTGGGCCGCTACGGCGGGGCGGCGGCCGACGAGATCGTCCGGCTGGAGCAGATCGAGCAGGACGTCGCCGAGGCGTCCACGGCGGCCGTCGACTACATGGACAGCCTCGTCGAGGAGCTGGCCGCGCGGGCCGCCAGGGCGGTCGGGCTGAAGTCGATCATCGCCTACCGGCACGGCCTCGACTTCGACCCGTCCAGGCCGACCAGGGGTTCGGTGATCGCGGCGGCCAACCGGCGGCTGTCGGCGCCCAAGGAGCGGCTGACCGACCCGATCCTGCTGCGCCACCTGCTGTGGGCCGGTGTCGACGCGGCCCGCGACCGCGGCCTGCCGCTGCAGTTCCACACCGGCTTCGGCGATCCCGACCTCGACCTGCACCGCGCGGACCCGGCCCGGATGACCGGGTTCATCCGGGCGCTGCAGCCGATGAGCGTGCCGGTCGTGCTGCTGCACTGCTACCCCTTCCACCGCCAGGCCGCCTACCTGGCCGGCGTCTTCCCGCACGTGTACGTGGACGTGGGACTGGCGCTCACGCACACCGCCGCCGGGTCGGCCGCGGTGATGGACGAGCTGCTGGAGCTGGCGCCCTTCCACAAGCAGCTGTTCAGCTCCGACTGCTACGGCGTGGCCGAGACCTGCCTGCTCGGCGCGCTCTACTTCCGGCACGGCCTGGCCCGGTCGCTCGGCACGCGCATCGCCTCGGGGGAGTGGAGCGTCTCCGACGCCGTCCGGATCGCCCACATGATCGGCTCGGGCAACGCCCGCCGGGTGTACCGCCTCTGACCGCCAGGCTCGGCCTGAGTAGAGGCTACTCATGCGCGCACTCCGTCACGGGATGGAAGATCCGGTGCAGACGTGGAGGAGGAGCCCATGAAGGTAGCCGAAACCGTCGCCGGCTGGATGGATGACGCGGACCGCGGGGACCCCGGCCGGATCGCCCGCTGGTTCGCCGACGACGCGACCTACCAGTGCCGCAGGCTCGACATCGACGTGCGCGGCAGGGCCTCCGTACGGGCGGCGGGCGAGATGCTGCTGGCCGTGGCCCCCGGCAGGCGGATGCGGGTGCGCTCCATCGTCGCAGACGAGAGCAGCGGCAGGGCGGCCGTGGAGTACACCCTCACCGGCCTGGTCGCCTCCGACGGCATGCCCTCCCTCGGCCCGCGGGGGACCCGTTTCGAGCGGGAGGTGTGCGAGGTCGTCCAGGTGCACGACGGGCTGATCTGGTCGGCGCGCTACTACGACGACACCCCCGCCGACGCCGTCCCGACCCCGCCCGCCGCCCACCGGCCCGCCCCCTGCGACCGCGAGGGTGCCGGGAAGCTGATCACCACGTTCGTGGAGGCGTTCAACGCGGGTGAGGTGGAGCGGGCGCTCGGCTTCTTCACCGCCGACCGCCGTTACGTCATGGCGGGGCAGGGGATCAGGGCGGCGAGCCGGGTCGAGCACGGCCAGGTGTTCGCCGCCTACCTCACGGCCGTGCCGGACCGGACGATCACCGTGTCGGCGCTGTCGCAGGACGGTCTCGGGCGGGCGGTGCTGGAGTACGACTGGGCGGGCACGGTGGCGCGGCGGCTGTCACCCGCCCTGCCCGAGCCCGGCAGGCCCGTCCTGCTGCAGGGCTGCGACATCATCCACCTGCGCGACGGCCTCATTTGTTACGAGCGCACCTATCTCGACTGATAGTTCGTGCAAGCAGGGTGCAAGGCGTTCGCCGTACCAATGACGCACAGGCCACCTGAAGACCGTGGAGGCTCACCATGACCCCGAAGCACGCCTTCCTCCCCCTCCTCGCCCTGACCGGCGTGCTGCTGGCCGGGTGCGGATCCTCCGCCGGACCCACTGAGGGTGGCCGGGCCGCGGCCGCTCCCGCCGCCGCCGCGGACGGCTGCCCGATCGCCGTGGCCGACCTGTCCGCCGCCACCTCGCTCACCTGGCAGCTGCGGGAGAAGCGCGAGGACCACCCGCTGGAGACCGCCGAGTCGATCAAGGCGACCGTGTGCCTGTACACCGCGGCGGACGCCCCGCAGGACGGCGACCCGCTGGTGCTGCGCGCCGACGTGGTCACCGGCGCGGACGCCGCCACCGTCAAGGACAACTTCGCCAAGACCTGCGCGGACAACGGCGGCCAGGTCGCGAAAAGCGGCACCTGCGAGCGCTCCGGCGCCGTCGTGGAGGGCCTGGCCGGCGGCGGCGACCGCGCGGTCGAGGTCTACCTGGTCAACGCCGACAAGGCGACGGCCGCCAAGCTCACCCCGTCCTTCCCGGCGATCCTCGCCGCAGTCCGTTAGGGAGAACAGATGCTGCGTACGGTGACGACCGCGCTCGCCGCGCTGACCATGGCGGCGCAGGGAACCGCTGTGGCGGAGACCGTCGCGCCCGGCTGGAAGGTCGTGAACGGCGTCACGATCGGGTCCCCGGCCACGGCCCTGCTCGACGTCTCGGCCACCGGGCCCGGCCAGGCGTGGGCGGCCGGGTACGCCTGCAGCGCCGAGGACCGGGAAGGCTGCGGCGCGATCATCCGCTGGAACGGCTCCGCCTGGAAGCAGGTGAAGTTGCCCGCCTCCTTCGACGTCGAGCACGTCGAAGGCATCAGCGCCGGGCCCGCCGTGTGGGCCGTGGGCAACGGCACCCGCCCGTGGGCCGGGCACTGGAACGGCTCCCGCTGGCGCGGCTACACGCCGCTGAGCACCGCCGCCGAGGACCGGCTCTACGACGTGGCGGTCTCGGCGGGACGGCCCTGGGCGGTCGGCACCCGGACCGGCGGCAAGGGGGTCGTGCTGGGCTGGACGGCGGCGCGCGGTTTCTACCAGGCGCACGCCACGCCGGGGTCGCTGGCGGCGGTCACCGCCGGCAAGGGCGGCATCTGGGCGGTCGGCTCGACCGGCGACCAGCCGCTGATCCTGCGCGGCGGCGCCTCGGGTACGGGGTGGAAGGTCTCGCCGGTGCCGTCCATCCCGGGCGGCAAACTGACCAGGGTGTGGCAGGGGGCGGGCGCTGAGGCGTGGGCCGTCGGGTACACCGGGGCGGCGCTGGAGACCTCCAAGCCGATCGCGCTCCGCTTCGACGGCACGGCCTGGAGGCAGGTGCCCGTCCCGGTCGCCAAGGGCAGGCTCTCCGGGCTGACGGCCGACTCCTCCGGGACCGTGTGGGCCAGCGGGGTGGACCTGTCACGCGGCAAGCAGGTGCTGTTCCTGCGGTACTCGGGCGGCGCGCTGCGCGCCTCCTACAGTCCCGTGGTCCTCACCAGGGAGCAGCGCGACTACGACCACCAGACGGTGACCCGGACCTCGATCACCGCCATCCCCGGCACCGGCGGCCTGTGGGCGGTCGCCGCCGCCGGTGGTGGCGACCGCGAGATGCACGCCGTCCTCCGGTACGGCTGACCCGCGACGGGCGGATCTCAGGCGGGGGCCTGCACGGTGCCGATGCCCAGCGTGCTCGTGCGCGGCAGCAGGCCCGACCCGAAGACAGCGCCGAGGAGGGGCAGGTTCAGCTCCGCCAGCCGCTGGGCCCGTTCGGCGCCGAGCGCCCGCCACGGCGCGCCCGCCAGCTCGTCGGTCATCCGCTCCACCTGGTCCCGCAGCGCCCGCCCGGCCTCGGTCGCGGCCCCTTCGGCGTCCACGAGCCCGCGTACGGCCAGCCGCTCGCGGGCCTCGGCCCACTCCTGCTCGCTCCAGCCGCGCCCGGCGAAGTTGGCCACGGGAGCGGCGCCGACGGCGGCGAAGGACACCAGCGCCTCGCACGGGTCGAGCCCCGCGGCGAGCAGCGCGGCCAGGTGGCCGTCACCCCGGTGCTCGCGCAGCACCGTGTAGGCGTGCCCCGTGGGCAGGTGGGTGGAGACAGCGGTCCACCTGGTGAACGCCCTGGCCGTACCCCTGGCCCTCGGCAGGACCACCCCGCCGCCCTCCGAACGCCTCGCCGCCATCACCGGCCCCCTGCCGCCCGCGGACGCGGACGCCCTGGCGGACATCGCGAGGACGCTGAGGCCCCTGTTCGCCGCCGGCGACGACCTCGACGAGGCCACGGAAGCCCTGAACGCCCTGCTGGTACGGCACGCCGCCGTCCCCAGCGTGCACCGCCACCCCGACCGCCCGCACACCCTGGCCTTCCACCGGCAGGGCGCCCGCCTGGTGGACGCGTGGGCCGCCGACATGGGCACCGCCCTGGCGATGGTCATCGGCGTCGGCCAGGCGGCCAGGCTCGGCGCCTGCCAGGCGTCCGGCTGCGGCCTGGTCTTCTTCGACACCACCCGCAACGCCTCCCGCAGATTCTGCGGGCTCCCCTGCCAGAACCGCACCAAGGCCACCGCCTACCGCGCCCGCCGAGCCGCCTCGACCAAGCAGTGACAGTCCGCCGGATCGCCGCCCTGGGTAGTCCACAAGATGATGATCTGTGGCCGTGGCCGACCGGGGTATGACGGCTGGTTCCTTCAGCGGGGGGAATGGCGGGGGCAAGATCACTGGAAGGCTCTTCTGGAGACGTGAAACGCCCATCAGGAGATGATCCATGTCGACTTCCGTGCGAGCCGTACCCGCCAGGAGAGCGTTCGCTGGGCTGGCGGTGGTGGCCGCCGCTGTGGGACTGGCGGAGGCGCCGGTCCTGGCCGAGGCTTCGGACAAGGCCGCCATTCTGACCTTACTGGGCCGCGACCAAGACGCACGCGAGGGTGGGCGCCCCGGTGAGCCGGAGCGGGGGAGGGCTGCCCGTGGTGTTGTTCTCGCCCGGGTTCAGCTCGCCGCGCTCGGTCGGGACGGCGGTGGTCGAGGACCTGGCCAGCCAGGGTTATGTCGTGGTCAGTATCGATCACACCTACGAGGCGGCGCAGGTCGAGTTCCCCGGGGGCAGGGTCGAGCGGAGCAAGTTCCCGCCCAAGCCCACGCAGGACGCCATGAACAAGGCGGTGGAGGTGCGGGTAGCCGACTCGCGGTTCGTGCTCGACCAGCTCGCCCGTCTTGACCGGGGGCACAACCCCGACGCCGGACGGCGCCCGCTCCCCGCCGGGCTGCGCGGAGGGCTGGACCTGTCCCGGGTCGGGATGCTCGGCCACTCCATGGGCGGCGCCGCGGCGGCCCAGGTCGTCCTTGACGATCAGCGTGTCGACGCGGGAGTCAACCTCGACGGGGGACATCGCGGGGCGGTCGCCCAGACCGGGCTGGCCAAGCCGTTCCTGCAGGTGGCGGCCGAGCAGCACACCCGCGCCAGTGATCCCACGTGGCAGTCGCTCTGGGACAGGTCGAAGGGGTGGAAGCGGGAACTGCGGTTCACCGGAGCCCAGCACTACTCGTTCACCGACGCCGAGGCGCTCGCGCCCCAGCTCACCGGGCTGCCGGAGGAGGCGATGCGCGCCCTCATCGGGACGATCGACCCCGGCCGGGCCGTCGCGGCCCAGCGCGCCTACGCCGCCGCCTTCTTCAACCCGCTCCTGAAGGGGCGCGGCACGCCGCTGTTCGACGGCCCCAGCTCGCGGTACCCCGAGGTCAAGCTCATCCCGTAGGCATCCACGAGCAGATCTACTTTGTAAAGGCGCTGGCCGGGTTCACTAGCGCCTGTCAAGCAGATAATCCTTCGCCGACTGAGGAGCCTTGGCGTAGGAGCCCGCGTCGAACGGCGGCTGCGGGTCGTACTCGATGGCGAGCTGGAACGCCTCGGCCGCCGTGCGCCCGGCGATCTGCCCGGCCAGCAGCAGGGCCATGTCGATGCCGGAGGAGACCCCGGCTGCGGTCACGATCTTGCCCTGTGACACGACCCGTTCGTCGGCGTACTCGGCCCCGTAGGACCGTAGCTGGTCGGCCGCGCTCCAGTGGGTGGTGGCCCGCAGCCCGTGGAGCAGCCCGGCGGCACCGAGCAGGAGCGCTCCCGTGCACACCGAGGTGGTCCAGGTGGTGGTCGCGTGGATGCGGCGGATCCAGCCGAGCAGGTTCTCGTCGGTCACGCTCCGCCGCGCCCCGGTGCCACCGGGCACCAGCAGCAGGTCGGCGGAGTCGACGTCGTCGAAAGCCGCGCCCGCCGTCAGGGTCAGCAGCCCCGCGCCGTCGATGAGCGGCCCCGGCACGGCGGCCGCGAACACCACCTCGGCCTTCGGCAGCATGTGGAGAACCTCGTACGGCCCGACGGCGTCGAGCGCGGTGAAGCCGTTGAACAGCGGAATCACGATGCGCATGGCCAAAGCCCTTCGGAGTGTGCGGAGAACGATCCCGGTACCCGCCCGGCGTGACCCGGACGAGGCATGGCCGCACTGACACCCTACGACTATCCCGGTCAAGGCCGGATCAGGGTGTCGTGGGGCGCAGGGAGACGGCGGAGGCGGACATGAACAGGCACAGCAGGACCGGGATGCCGAGCGCGGCGGGCAGGCCGACGCGCGCTCGACCTCGACGGCGTGGGTGTTCATGGACACGTCGAGACTGGCGTTCAGCAGGCCCCGCAGGAACTGGGTGGCGAAGCGGCCATGGCGGCCGTGCTCAGCCGGTCGGTGGCCTCGTGGGGTGTCAGGTCGGCGCCCCGTTGGTAGGCGGTGTCGTAGTCGGTACGGCCGAGCTGTTCCGCGAGCACCTCCGTAAGGGAGCGTAGTTCGGTGTCGCCGTGGTCGAAGGTGCCGCGGATGGCCTGGCTCAGGCCGAGCGCGGTGGCGGCGCCGGCCGGGTCGCCTTGCAGAAGCAGCAGCCTGGCCAGGAGGTGAGCGGCCGAGGGGGCGTCCATGTTCGCCTGCGCTGCTTGGACGGCGCGGGGCAGCAGTTCGCGGGCGCGTACGGCGTCCCCGGCGGTGAGCAGGTTGGATACCCGAGCGGGGAGCAGCCGATTGTCGGTGGTCTCTGCCCACAGGGGCAGCTTGCGGGCGAGTGTCTCCATGCGGTCGAGTTCTTGATCGGCGCGTTCGATCTCACCGGAGCGGCGGTACAGCTCGGCCAGGCAGCCGAGAACGTCGATCTCCAGCACCGGCTGGCCACGCTGCCAGGCCGCTCGTTCGGCGGTGTCGATGTCGTGCCGGGCGCCGGTCAGGTCGCCGGCGCGCATGCGTTCGGTGGCGAGCCCGAGCCGGGTTGAGACCTCGTCCTGCGAGCCGAGGTCGGTGGCGATCGCGATGCTGTGCTCGTAGGCGGCGATCGCCTGGTCGTGGTCACCGGCGATGGCGTGGATCTGCGCCAGGCCGTACAGCGTCTTGGCCGTCCACCATCGGTCGCCCGCTTCCTCGAACGCACGCAGCGCCGCTGCCATCGCGGTCGCGGAGCTCTCCCGGTCGGCCCGTTCGCGATACCGCATGGCTTCGATCATGAAGGTGCAGGCGATCGCCCAGCGGTCTGAGCCGCTGCGCACCCGGGTGATCTCTCGATCGAACAGTTCATCCAGCCCGAGTATCGCCGCCATCACCAGCGCTATCGTCAGCAGCATCGGATAGCGCCGTAGCGCGCCCGTGTGCGCGCAGTCGTCGATGAGCGCGCGCAGCCGCTCGGGGTCGGTGACCGGCCCGCCCTCGCCGGCTACCAGGTGGATCGCGGTGAACGCGGCCCGGGCGTCCGCGGGTAGCGCGTCGCCGAACTCGGCGACCTTGGCGACGTAGGCGCCGGCCCGAGCGTCGTAGCGGAGCATGACCCAGTACCAGTACAGCGGCCCGAGAATCCGGGCCGCGGTCTCGGCGTCGCCGCCGTCGATGGCCGTGTGCAGGGCGTACACCAGGTTGTCGTACTCGGCCTGGAACAGCCGCAGCGACTCCGTCTGCCTGTCCGAGCGCAGCAGCGGCTCGTGTTCCTCGGCCAGGTCGGCGAAGTGCCGCACGAGCCTGCGCAGGACGGCTTCGGCTTCCCCCGCGAGGCGAAGCTTGTCCGCCGAATGGGCTCGGATGGTCTCCAGCATCCGGTAGCCGTCGCCGGCCCGCTCCACGATGGACTTGTCGACCAGGGAGTCCAGCAGATAGATGACCTCGCCCGCGGGAAGCGTCTCGTCCGAACAGACCGCCTCGATCGCTGCGATCCCGGTTCTCGCCGGAAAGATCGAGATTCGGCGGGCCAGCGTCCGTTCTTGATCGGTGAGGAGGTCCCAGCTCCATTCGATGACCGCATGGAGGGTCTGCTGGCGGGGCTGGGCGGCCCGGTTGCCGGTGCTGAGCAGCCGGAAGCGGTCATCCAGCCGCCGGGCGATCTGGTCGGCGCTCATGGTCCGCAGTCGCGCCGCGGCCAGCTCCAGGGCCAGCGGCAGTCCGTCCAGCCGGCGCACGATGTCCACGACCGGCCCTGCCGTCGGCGCGTCCAGTGCGAAGCCGGGCTGTACGGCTGCCGCGCGATCGAGGAACAGCCGCACCGCATCCGATTCGCCGGCCCGAGCGGAATCCGCGTGCGCCGGGGGCAGGTCGAGCGGGCCCAGACGGCACAGCGTCTCACCCATGACTTCCAGCGGTTCCCGGCTCGTGGCCAGGATGGTCAGGTACGGCTGGCGCTCCAGCAACTGCCCGGCGAACTCCGCGACGGGTCCGGAGATCTGTTCGCAGTTGTCCAGAACCAGCACACCTTCACCACCGGCGAGCAGATTGACCACTCGATCCAGCGGCGTGCCAGACAACTGGGCATCGGCGACGCTGAGCGTGCCCAGCACCGCCTCGGGCAGCCCGTCGTCCGTGTTCACCCCGGCCAGGGAAACGAGCCAGACCCGGCCACGCTGATGGGCCCGATGCCGGCTCGCCGCCTCCACGGTCAGCCGGGTCTTGCCCACTCCTCCGGGCCCCACGACGGTGACCAGCCGGGAGGTCTCCAGCGACCCGGCCAGCAGTCTCAGCTCCTCCTCCCGGCCGACGAAGCTGGTCAGCGGGGCCGGCAGACGGCCCGGCACCGCCTCCGGCCCAGTCGGCGCGGCCTCGGGAACCTCCAGCTCACCTCGTAACACGGCGAGGTGCGTCTTCCGCAGTTCCTCCGATGGGTCGACGCCCAACTCCTCAGCGAGCGTGCGGCGGACCTCTTCGAACACGGCCAGCGCATCGGACTGGCGGCCCGCCGCATGCAAGGCCCGCATCCGCAGCCCGGCCAGCCGTTCGCGCAGCGGGTGGGCCACGGCCGCCGCCTCCACATCGGCCAGGATCTCGCCATGGTGCCCAAGCCGCAGCTCCGCCTCGAAGCGGTCTTCGGCGGCCCCGACGCGCAGTTCGTCCAGGCGCGCGCCGGCCGTACCGGCGAAAGGGATATCGCGCACATCGGCCAGCGCGTCTCCCCGCCACAGCGCCAGCGCATCGCGCAGCGTCGAGGCCGCCCGCCCCGCCGCGCCCGCGGTCAGTTCGCGACCGCCCCGCTTCGCCAGCTCCTCGAACCGGACCGCGTCGACGTGCTCGCCGCGTACGTGCAGGCGGTACCCACCGGCCACCGTCTCCACGACCCCCGCCCCGCCCAGAGCCCTGCGCAGCCGATGCACCAGCGCATGCAACGCGTTGACGCTGTCCCCGGACGGGCGATCCCCCCACAGGGCGTCGAGCAGCGAATCGACCGACACCACTTCGCCCCCGGCCAGTGCCAGCCTGGCCAGCAGCGCGCGAACCCTGATGCCGCCGACATCGATCGGCGCGCCGTCGTCGGCATACGCCCGGACCGGCCCCAGCACCTCAATCCGCATGCTCAACAGGCTAACGGGCAAGGAAACCGATCAAGCACCGGTGAGTTACGGCTGGTCCGAGCCGTGCCCGCCATCCTGACGCCGCCCTTACAGCAGCCGGTGCCGGCTGGAAGAGCGTTGTAAGACGCCTGTCAGAGCCGCCGGAGATCGTGGAGGACGTACGGAAGAATCGTCCGAAAGGCAGTGCAATGGCAGCGCACGAGAAAGTGCAGCAGGTGCTCGACTGGGCGGTGGCCGAGGTCAGCATCCCCGGTATCGTCGCCGACGTCAAGGACGGGGACCGGACCTGGTTCGGCACCGCCGGCGTGGCCAACCTCGAGACCGGCTCCCCGCGCCGGCCGGGGGAGTACTTCCACGCCGGTAGCAGCGGCAAGGCCTTCACTGCCGCGACCATCCTGGTCCTGGAGGCCGAGGGCGCCCTCAGCCTCGACGACACGGTCAACGCCCACCTGCCCGGCGTGCTGGACGTCAACGGCTACGACGGCGACAAGATCACCATCAGGCACCTGCTCAGCAACACCAGCGGCCTGTTCGCCACCGGCCTGGCTCCGGAGGTCAGCTACCGCTACGCCACCCGCTCCGGGTTCGACCAGCATCGCTTCGACACCTTCAGCACCGAGGAACTGCTGAGGGTGGCGGTGTCCCAGCCGCCGGTCGGCGCGCCCGGCGAACGCTTCGAGTACGCCAACGGCGGCTTCCACCTCGCCGGGGCGATCATCGAGAAGGTCACCGGCAGCAGCTACGCCGACGAGGTCGACCGCCGGGTCATCCAGCCGCTCGGCCTGACCCACACCCGCGTGCGCCCCACCACCGACACCGGATACCCCGAGCCGCACCCGCGAGGCTACTCCCACCTGTTCCTCAAGGACGGCGCCGACCCGGCGACAGTCACCCCGGAGAACTGGCAATCGCTGATGGAGGAGCCCGGCCTGCCGCCCCTGGACGTCACCGTGCTCAACTCCTCCCTGGGCTACGCGGCCGGCAACGTGGTCTCCACCACCGGCGACATGATCCGCTTCTTCAGCGCGATGACCACGGGCAGCCTGCTGCCGCCCGCCCAGCACCGGCAGATGTGGACCACCGTCTCCACCGAGGGCAGCTACTGGATGCCGCACACCCGCTATGGCCTGGGCCTGTTCGAGTTCGACAAGCAGGCGACCGGCGGCCGGACGCTGCGCGGCGTCGGCGGCAGCCTCTGGGGATCCTGGTTCTTCGCGATCGGCACCCCCGACGGCCAACACACCGTCGCCGTCCACACCAACACCGAATGGAAGACCTGGGACCCCATGTTCAAGATCATCGAAGCGGAGTTCGGCGTCTCCATCGGTGCGTAAGCACGCTGCCCGCCACCGGCTCGCGATGTCCATCGGGGGCCGGCACGAGCCGGTGGCCACTCACCCCCTGAAAGAGGTACATCAATGAGCTCGCCGTCGGCACCGGAACGATCGTTGGTGGGGCCGGCCTCGCCGGCAGGCGGACTTAGTGGACGGAGAAGCCGCCGTCCACGTACAGCATCTGGCCGGTGACGAAGGAGGAGGCGGGGCCGGCGAGGAAGACGGCGGCGGTGGCGAAGTCCTCTGGGACGCCGTTGCGGCCGACCATGTGTCGGACGGCAAGGGCCTCCACGCGTCCGGGGATGGCCTGGGCGGGTGCGGTGAGGGGGGTGAGCACGAAGCCGGGGATGATCGTGTTGACCGTGACGCCGCGCGGTGACCAGGCTTCGGCCTGCGAGCGGGTGAGTCCGGCGAGGGCGGCTTTGGCGGCGCCGTACACGCCGCTGTCGCCGAAGGCGCTGATGGTCTGCTGGGAGCCGACGTTGATGATCCGGCCCCAGCCGCGCTCGGCCATGGGCGGCGCGAAGCGCTGGCCGAGGCGGTAGGGGGCGGTGAGGTTGACGGCGATGGTCTGCTCGTAGTCGTCGTCGGTGAGCTCGGCCATGGGCTTGCGGATGTTGTTGGCGGCGTCGTTGACGAGGATGTCGATGTGTCCGGCCTCCGCGCAGACGCGGTCGACGTCGGCCCGCTCGCCGAGGTCGGCGCTGATCCAGCGGGCGTTGACGCCGTGCCCGGCGAGGCGTTCGGCGGCGGCCTCCAGTTCGGGGCGGCGGCGGGCGACGAGCACGAGGTCGGCGCCCGCCCGGCCGAGCGCCTCGGCCATGGCGTAGCCGATCCCGGAGCTGCCGCCGGTCACCAGGGCGGTACGGCCGTCGAGGGAGAACAGCGTGCGAAGGTAGTCGGACACGGCGGCAAACTACCAGGTCGCGTCAGGCTCCCCCTGCCGGGGTCAGCTCGAAGTCGATCTCGAAGGTGCGCCGCCACGGCAGGGACACCTCGCCGAGCCGCCACGATTCCCCGCCCGGCAGGCGGCGCAGCGCCGCGCTGAGCTCGCCGTGCACGGTGTCGGTGTACCCGGTGGGCACGCCCGGGGCTCCGGCGAGCCTGGTCCTGGCCACCGCCTGGTAGGCGTGGTCCTCGACCAGCCGGTGCAGCAGCAGCCGCTGGGCGGCGCCCGCGTCGAGGGTGCCGTCGCGGGTGCCGACGACGGTGGCGACGGCGGCGGCCACCACCGAGCCGATGGTGTTGCCCGCGGTGTTCCAGCCGCCGTAGGCCACCAGTCCGCCGAGCAGGCCCTCACCCAGCAGTGCCTCGACGAGGTCGGGGTCGCCGCCGTTGGTGTGCCGGACGTCGGCGAGGGCCACAGGCGCGCCGGAGTCGAACGCCTCGCGGACGGCCTTGACGGTCGCGGCCACGGCGGCGGCGTCGGGGGCGGGCGGGTTGCCGAGCCAGTCGGTGCGCGCCGGGTCGGGGGTGTGCAGGACGAGCACCACGTCGGCGTCCTGGCCGTCCGCGGCGATGTGGGCGCCGGCGGCGTGCACCTGCCTGCGGGCCCCGGCCCCGGCGGGCAGGTTCTCGTAGGGGGCGACGAGGTCGAGGCCGGCGGGGTCGCCGGCGGTGACGCGGATCCGGATGGGCCGTCCGTGGCCTGCCGCGAGGGAGCGGGCGACCAGCACGGCGCCGACCTCGTCGGCGCCCGGGTACATCAGCAGCGTGCCGTCCGGTTGCAGGGCCCGCGACCAGTGGCGCAGCCAGCTCTGTTCCACCGAGCCGGCGGAGTGGACGGCGGTGTCGTCGGCGGTGATGAGCAGCGGGTCGACGACTCCTTCGGCCAGCAGTCGCAGGGCTTCGAGGTTGACGACGTGGTTGCGCAGGCGGCGCAGCTCGAAGTCCGAGCGGATGTCGGCGGGTACGGCGGGCGGGGTCTCGGCGCCGGGGTCGCCGCCGGTCAGGTCGCCGTGGTGGGCGCGGTGCAGCACTCCGCCGAGGGCGTGCAGTTCGCGGCCGTACTGCGGCCAGTAGGGCGGTTCCTCGTCGCCGTGGTAGCTGTCGCTGGCCCGGGTGACGAGGGAGACGGCGGAGACGGGCAGGTGGGGGCGGGCGGCGCGCAGCTCGCGCAGGGCTCCGAGGCGGCGCAGGACGGTAAGGGTGTCGTCGGCGGTGGTCCTGGCGGGGATGAGGCCGCCGTGGACGAGCATCTCGACGCAGACCACGGCGGCGTCGACGTCCCGGCCGCAGGTGTCGAGCAGCCACTGGCCGAGCAGGTCGGCGTTGCCGGGGGTGCGCATGGCGGGCAGCAGCGCGGGGTCGGGCAGGACGGTGCGGGCTCCGGCGATGGCGGCGACGTCGGCGGGCAGGCGGGTGTTGACGGGGCGCTCGTCGAGGGGGAGTAGCGCGATGTGCATGCGGGTGGCTCCTGCTCAGGCGGTGGGGGTGTCGCGGTAGATGGTGAGCTGGTAGGAGTAGCGGTCGCCCCGGTAGAGGGAGTCGGCGCGTTCGATGGCTCGGCCGCGCGCGTCGTAGCCGGTGCGCTGGACGAGGAAGGCGGGGGAGAACGGCGGGGCCTGCAGCGCCTTGGCGTCGGCGGGGTCGAGGACGGTGGCCTTGATGGTCTGCTCGGCCCGGTGCAGGGTCAGGCCGTACCTGGTGGAGAGCACCTCGTAGAGGGAGCCGTGCAGGTCGGCGCCGAGGTCGTCGGGGACCAGGTGGGCGGGCACGTAGCTGTGCTCCAGGCACATGGGCTCGTCGTCGGCGGTGCGGACCCGGCGGATGTGCAGCACCTCGGCGGATGGGCTGATCTGCAGGGCGTAGCCGATCTCGGCGCCCGCGGGCACGCGTTCGCTGCTGACGTGCAGGGAGCCGGGCCGCAGGCCGCGTGAGCGCATGTCCTCGCTGAAGGAGGTGAGCTCGACGGACTTGGCGATGCGCGGCTCGCTGGCGAAGGTGCCCGAGCCTTGGACGCGGTAGACGCGGCCTTCGCCTTCGAGCTGGTCGATGACGCGCCTGACGGTCAGGCGGCTGACGGCGAACTCCTCGGCCAGGTGCCGCTCGGTGGGCAGGCGGTCGTGCGGGGCCAGCTCGGCGCCGAGCAGGGCGACGAGGTGCCGGCGGAGCCGCTCGGACTTGGCCGGGGGGCGCTCCGGTGCGCCGGTGGTCGTCATGAGGCCTCCGGGTCGGTGGTGATCAAGGGGCAGTCTAACCGCGAACCAGGCAATTGGTGTACCCCACCCCTTGACCCATGATGGCGGATTGGTTATACCAATCACTACAAATCCCCCATTTTCCGAGGAAGCTCGCATGAAGATCGTTAAATTGGGCATGCCCTTACTGATGGTGGCGGCGATGGCGGGTTGCTCGGGTGGCGGCGAACCCGCGGGCAAGACGACGATCACGTTCTCCTACCTGTGGTCGGGAACGGAGGCCGAGGCGCTCGAGAAGATCATCAGCGAGTTCAACGCCGGCCAGGACAAGATCGTGGTCAAGGGCGTGTCGAGCCCCGACAGCCAGAAGCAGCTCGCCTCGATGTCCAGCGCCTCGGGCACCTTCGACATCTCCGACAACTTCGGCAACGCCGTCGGCTCCTGGGCGGCCAAAGGCATCCTGGCCCCGCTGGACGACCTGCTGAAGGACGTCGACACCGGCGCATTCGCACCCGCCGCGATGAACCAGATGCGCTACCGGGGCAAGACCTACGCGCTGCCGATCTCGGTGCACACCTTCCAGCTCCTCTACAACAAGAAGCTGCTGGACGAGGCCGGCGTGAAACCGCCGACGACCACCGAGGAACTGGCCGCGGCGATCGGCAAGCTCACCAAGACCGACGACAAGGGCGCCATCACTCAGCTCGGCCTCGGCAACCCCAGCCTGCCCAACTCGCTGACCACGCTCGGCTACGCCTTCGGCGGCACCTGGGACGGCACCGACCCGGCCGCCCCCGCCCCGACCCCCGCCGACCCCGGCAACCTGGCGGCGCTGACGTTCTGGCAGGACACCATCACCAAGAAGTACGGCGCCGACAAGGTCGCCGCCTTCACCGCCGGCTGGGGCCAGTACATGTCGGCGCAGGACCCCTTCTACGCCGGCAAGGTCGCCATGGTGATCGACGGCGAGTGGCAGGCGGTGTCCATCCCGAAGAACGCGCCGGAGCTGGAGTGGGGCGTCACCGCCATCCCGGTGGCCCGCCCCGACCTGGCGGGCGCCACCCAGCTCACCGCCAGCACGCTGTTCATCCCGGCCAACTCCAAGCACAAGCAGGAGGCGGCGGTCTTCCTCAAGCACCTGGTCGGCGAGAAGGCGATGCGCGACTTCAACCTCGCGCTCGGCAACCTGCCGGCCCGCACCGCGATGGCCGACGACCCGGCCTTCGCCCGCATCCCCAACTTCACCGCCTGGATGGAGGCGATGAAGTCGCCCAAGGTCCGCTCGCTGGCCAGCGCCCCGTACGCCGCCGAGTACGCCACCGACCTGGGCAGCGCCTTCGACTCGGTCGCAAGAGGCGGCGCCACGCCGCAAGAGGCGATGGCCAAGGTCGCCGACCGGGGCAAGAACTATGCGCGCGACTGAGCGCGCGGGACGGCGGCGCGAGCTCCTGAGGGGGCTCGCGTTCGCCGCGCCCTTCCTGATCGGGTTCGCGGTCTTCATCGCCTACCCGATCCTGGCCTCCTTCCGCTACAGCTTCACCGACTTCAACCTCTTCCAGGAGCCGCAGAGCGTCGGCTTGGACAACTACGCGAGGATGCTGTCGGACGAGCGGATGTGGCAGAGCCTGGGCAACACGCTCTACCTGACCGCCCTCGGCGTCCCGCTGACCATCGTGATCGCGCTCGCCGGGGCGCACGTGCTGAACATGCCGGTGCGCGGGCAGCCGCTGTTCCGCGCGCTGGTGTACCTGCCGACGATCGTGCCGGTCGTCGTGGGCGGCTACCTGTGGCGCTGGCTGCTCAACGCCCAGTACGGCTTCGTCAACCACGGCCTGAACCTGCTCGGCATCCCCGGCCCGCTGTGGCTGGAGAACCCCGACTGGTCACGCCCGGCCATCGTGCTGATGTCGCTGTGGACGGTCGGCGGCACCATGGTCATCTACCTGGCGGCGCTCAAGGACGTGCCCGCCGACCTGTACGAGGCCGCCGCCATCGACGGCGCCGGAACCTGGCGGCGCTTCACCCACATCACCTGGCCCGCCCTGTCACCGGTCACGCTGTTCCAGGTCATCGTCACGCTCATCGGCTTCCTGCAGATCTTCGCCCAGCCGTACCTGCTCACCCAGACCCGCCTCAACACCTCCAGCGGCGGCCCCGAGGACACGATGCTGAGCTACGCCATGTACCTGTTCCAGAACGCGTTCGTGTTCCTGAAGATGGGCTACGCCTCGGCGATGGCGTGGGTGCTGTTCCTCATCACCCTGGTCATCACCGCGGTGCTGCTGCTGACATCGCGCAGGTGGGTGCACTATGGCTCGCGCTGAGCGGCTGCGCCGGGCCGGGCGACGGCTGGCGGTGGCGGCGCTGGTGCTGCTGTTCGCCTTCCCGTTCCTGGCCATGCTGAGCACCGCCTTCAAGCTGCCGGAGGACGTCTTCCGGGCGCCGCCGACGCTGCTGCCGGCCGAGTGGACGCTCGGCAACTTCGCCACCGCCTTCGAGCAGATGCCGGTGTGGCGCTACCTGGGCAACACGCTGTTCATCTCCGCGGCCACCGTGATCGGCACGCTGGTCGCCTGCCCGCTGGTGGCCTACTCGCTGTCGAAGCTGCGCTGGCGCGGGCGCAGCGCGCTGCTGGCGGTGGTGCTGTCCACCATGATGCTGCCGCCGCAGGTCACGATGATCCCGATCTACCTGCTGTGGAACGCGCTGAACGCGGGCGACACCTACTGGCCGCTGATCGCCCCGGCCTTCTTCGGCACGCCGTTCCTCATCTTCATGATCCGCCAGTTCCTGATGAACGTGCCGGACGAGCTCATCGCCGCGGCCCGCATGGACGGCGCGAGCGAGCTGCGCATCTACCTGTCGATCGTGCTGCCGCTGGCCCGGCCCGCGCTGGTGACCTCGGCGGTCTTCCAGTTCGTCTGGACGTGGACCGACTTCCTCAACCCGCTCATCTACCTCAACGACAGCGAGAAGTACACCTTGTCCATCGGTCTGTACGCCTTCTTCGGCGAGCACGACGTCGCGTGGGGGCCGCTGCTGGCCGCCTGCGTCATGTTCACCATGCCCGCCCTGCTGATCTTCATCTTCGGCCAGCGGTACTTCGTGGGCGGCATCTCCGCGGGAGCCCTCAAGTGAGCGGCCCGCTGGAGCGGGTGCGCGGCGGCCTGGTGGTCTCCTGCCAGGCGCCGGCCGGGCACCCGCTGCGCGATCCGGAGGTGATGGCCCGCCTGGCCGAGTGCGCGGTCCTCGGCGGCGCGGCCGGGCTGCGCGTCAACTCCGCCGAGGACGTGCGGGCGGTGCGCCGCCGTACCGGCCTGCCCCTGATCGGCCTGCACAAGGTCCGCCACGGCCACCGCGACGTCATCACCCCTTCGCTGGAGCTGGCCGGACGGCTGGCCGAGGCGGGCGCCGACGTCATCGCCGTCGACCTCACCCCCGAGTCACCGGGGCCGGGCCTGAAACTGATCACCGACGTGCGCGAACAGCTCGGGCTGCCGGTCATGGCCGACGTCTCCACGCTGGAGGAGGGCCTGGCCGCCTGGCAGGCGGGCGCCGACGTGGTCGGCACAACCCTGTCCGGCTACACGGCCGGCCAGCTCCCCCCACCGGACGAGCCGGACCTGCGGCTGGTCGAAGCACTCGCGGCACGCGAGGTGCGGGTCATCGCCGAGGGCCGCTACCGCACCGAGGCCCAGGTACGGCAGGCGTTCGCCAACGGCGCCTGGGCGGTCGTGGTCGGCGGCGCGATCACCGACCCCGTCGCCATCACTACCCGCCTGGCCGCCGCCGCCCCGGGCCGGGCATGAGCCCGCTCGCGCTGGCCGTCGACATCGGCGGCACCAAGATCGCCGCCGGGCTGGTGGCCGCCGACGGCACCCTCACCGACCGGCGCAGGACCGCCACCCCCGCGGGCGCGGGCGGCCCCGCCATCATGGCCGCAGCCGTCGAGCTGGCCCGCCCGCTGGCCGCGCGGGCCGCCGCCTGCGGCATCGGCACGGCCGGAGTCGTCGACCCCGCCGGCCGCATCGCCAGCGCGACGAGCCTGCTGACCGGCTGGGCGGGCACCGACGTCAAGGGCACGGCCGAGCGGGCGCTCGACCTGCCCGCCCTGGTCCTGAACGACTGCCACGCCGCCGGAGCCGCCGAGGCCCGCGTCGGAGCCGCCCGCGGCGCGCGGACCGCGCTGGTGGTGGCCGTCGGCACCGGGATCGGCGCCGCCTGGTGCGAGGACGGGCGGGTGCGCACCGGCCGCTCGGGCACCTGCGGCAGTCTCGGCCACCTGCCCGCCCCCACCTCGGCCGGGCTGCCCTGCTCGTGCGGCGCGCTCGACCACATCGAGGCGCACGCCTCCGGCCCGGCCATCGAACGCGCCTACCGCGCCGCGAGCGGCCGGAACCTGCCGCTGGCCGCGATCGGGCGGCTGGCCGCGGACGGCGAGGAGCCCGCCGTCCAGGCGATCGCCCGCGCGGCGGCGCTGCTGGGGCGCGTCCTCGCCGGGGCCGCCAACCTCATCGACCCGGACGCCGTCGTCGTCGCGGGCGGGGTCGCCCTGCTCGGCCCCGTCCTGCTGGAGCCGATGGGCGCCGCCTACCGCGCCGAGGCGCTGCCCGCGCCCGGCGCCGTCCCGATCGTGCCCGCCGTACTCGGCGAGGACGCCGCGCTGGTCGGCGCGGGACTGCAAGCCCTGTCCACCCTCACGAACGGAGCGTCATGATCCGCCGACTCCTGGCCCTGCTGTTAACCGCCGCCCTGGCCCTGACGGCCGCCCCGGCCGCCGCCGACATCCCGAAGGGAAGGAACCTGCGCGCCCAGGCACTCAACGGCCCCTCCATCCAGATCGACCCCACCTTCCCCTACTACCAGAACCGCTCCCCGGCGAGCATCGCCGACGAGATCGCCCGCGCCGGCTACCGCTCGGTCCACTACTTCGTCACCAACGAGAAGCGCATCGACGGCGACCTGGTGCGGGCCCTGCGCTCACGCGGCATGGCGGTCTGGGCGCTGACACTCGCCTTCGGCTCCTACACCGTCGAGGGCTACCCGGCCGACTACCCCTCCTGGCAGCAGAAGCTGCTCAGCGCCTCCCAGCCGGGCTTCTACTCCTTCTCGCCGTGGAGCGCCGACTACCTGGCCTTCAAGAAGCGGTCGCTGGCCGAGGTGATCCAGAAGTACCCCTTCGACGGCATCGAGCTGGCCGAGTCGTTCCTGCCCGACTGGAACGGCATCTCCTCCGGCTTCTACGGCGACGTCGGCCCGCTGGCCGAGGCCGCCTTCAAGGCCGAGCACGGCCTGGAGATGCCCGACTTCACCGACCCCGCCTCACCCCGCTACTACCTGACCGACACCGCCCGCTACGACACCTGGGTCGACTTCCGCGTCGCCGGGGTCAACGCGTTCCTCGGCGAGCTGGTACGCGGCCAGGACGGCCTGCGCCAGGCCCGCCCCGGCGTCCTGGTCGGCAGCTGGTCCATCGCGGTCGACGCCGGAGACGGTTCCGTGGCCCGCGAACGCGAACTGCAGGCCGTCGACGCCCCCGCGATGATCGACGCTGTACGGCCCGACATCCACTTCATCCAGACCAACTGGCCCGACTGGCTCAAGCCCGACCTCGCCCCCGGCTACGTGGCCGGCTACCGCCCCTACGTCGACCAGATCAGGCGAAGCCACCCCACGCTGCGGCTCGGCGTCCAGGCCGACATCGGCTCCACCGTCGCCACCGCCCGCGACCGGGAGTGGATCGCCTCCTTCGAGGCCGCCGCGACCGAGCTGGGCTTCTCCACCTGGACCGCCTACGAGCACTCGCTCGGCGCCTACATGTACCGCGAGGCACCCCAGGTCAAGGCCGTGACCTGCGGGCCGCGCCGGATCACCGTCCACTTCCACAAGCGCGTCGACGCCGCCGGAGGCGCCTTCACCGTGCGGTCCTCGCGGCCGGTCGCGGTGCGGGAGGTGACGGTCGACGGGAACCAGGCGATCCTGCGGGTGGACCGGCTGCCGCGCGGCCGTTTCACCCTCGGGATCGAGGGCGTGAAGGACACGCCGTCGCTGTGGGTGTTCAACAAGACGATGCCCGCCAACACGGTCCCGGCCGGGTACACGGTCTCCGGTAGCTGTTAGCGGGGCGCAGCGGCGCACACCGGGCGTGTGCGCCGCTGGCAGGACCAGGCGGCGCCGCCCAGCGCCACGCCGTACGGTCCGAAGGCGCCCAAGCCGCACGCGGCGATCGTCCAGGTGTCCCAGGCGGCGCTCGCCCCGGCCGGGGGGAGGGTCGCCAGGAGGTGGACGATGCCGATGACGCCGTAGGGGCCCAGGGTGAGGGCGCCGAGCCAGGCGGGGGGTGAGCTAGCCGCCTTCCGCCGGGGGCGGCGCGTCGCACCCGTGCTCCGGGCCGGAGTCGGCGAGGTGGTCCTCGTAGACGCCGACCTTGTAGTCGATCAGGTCCAGGCACTGGGTGAGGCGGCCGATCTGGGCGGTCACCTCCTCGCGGTGCTCGCGCAGCAGGGCGAGCCGGTCGGCCTCGCAGATCCGCGCGTTCGGCTGCTCGTCCTTCCCGGCTGAGGAGATCGTCGAGGCGCACCACGTGGCCGAGCGCCGCGGCCTGGGCCGGTTCAGGACCGAGCAGCCGCCGTACTCGCTGCTGGCCCGTGGGATCGAGGCCTCGGTGCTGCCGGTCTGCCAGCGCCTCGGCATGGGGGTGATGACCTGGAGCCCGCTCGCCTCGGGGTTCCTGTCCGGCAAGTTCCGCAAGGGTGAGCACGTCGACCTGTCCACCGGCCGCGCCGCGCTCACCCCGGGACGCTTCGACCCGGCGATCGCGGCGAACGCCGCCAAGTTCGAGGCCGTCGAGCGGCTCGTCGAGCTCGCGGAGGACATCGGCTGCTCGCTGCCCGAACTCGCGGTGGCCTTCACCGTGGCACATCCCGGCGTCACCTCGGTGATCATCGGGCCGCGGACCATGAGCCAGCTCGACGACCTGCTGAAGGGCGCCTCGCTCACCCTCGACGACGCCACGCTCGACCGGATCGACGAGATCGTGCCGCCCGGGACCAACGTGTACCAGCCCGACGGCGCCTGGCGCCCGTCGGCCCTGGGCGACACCGCCCGGCGGCGCCGCCCGCTCGCCGACCGCGCCGCCGGTTAGATCCCCGGGGTCGGGGGGATGGCGAAGCCGAACCGGAACAGGTTCGCCGGGTCGTGGGCGGCCTTGAGCCGGGTGAGGCGGCGGTAGGTGTCCGGGTCGTAGGCAGAGCGCACCTGCTCGGCGGTGGCGGGGCCGTAGTGGAAGTTCGGGAACGCGCCCGAGCTGTTCAGCGCCTTCGTCAGGTGCCGGTGGGCCGCCCTGACGGAGGCGGGGTCCTGGCCGTCGAGTCCGGAGACCACGTGCAGCGCGTAGCGGGCGTCGCGGTGCCCGATCACGGCCGCCGACGGCTTGGCCAGCGCGCCGCCGAGATGGCGCACCTGCAGCACGACCGGTACGGGGGCGCCCGGCCCGGCCAGCGCGAACGCGGTGTCCACGTCCAGGTCGCCGAGCATGGCACTGGCACCGGTGTAGGCGTGCGCGAACGGCGGGTCGTTGCTGATCGCGCCCGACTCGGTGTACGGCAGCTCGCCCAGGGTGTCCAGGAGGATCGGGCCCGCCTGCCGTAGCGGCGCGACCAGCCGTTCTCCCGAGGCGGCGTCGCCGGTGTAGGCGATCCGGACGTGCGCGACGTGCCGTCCGCGCAGCGGCTCGGCGACCGTGGGCAGGTCGGGCAGGGGGATGAGGGCGATGGCGGAGGTCAGCTCGTCGGGCACGGTCTCGGTCCAGTCGCGCCAGGCGCGCAGGACGTCGGCGGAGGCGGGGAAGTGGAGGCCGCCGCCGTACAGGCGGGTGACGGGGAGCAGGCCGATCTCCAGGCCGGTCACCACGCCGAAGTTGCCGCCGCCGCCCAGCAGCGCGCCGAACAGTTCGTCGTCGGGGGTGAGGCGGTGCGGGCGGGCGTCGGCGGTGACCACCTCGACGGCCCGCACGTGGTCGGCGGCGTAGCCGTACTGGCGGGCCAGCAGGCCCAGGCCGCCGCCCAGGATGTAGCCGACCGCGCCGACGTGCGGGGAGCTGCCGGACAGCGGCGCGAGGCCGTGGCGGGCCGCGGCCTCGATCACCTCCTGCCAGCGCACGCCCGCCTCCAGCCACGCCGTGCGCGCCTGCGCGTCCACCCGCACGCCCCTCATCGCGCGGGTGCTGACCAGCACGCCGCTCTCGGCCGTGGACACCAGGCCGTGCCCGGTGGCCTGCACCGCGATCGGCAGCTCCCGGTCGGCGGCGTACGCCACGGCCTCCCGCACGTCGGCCGCGCCGGTCGCGGCCACGATCAGCTCGGGCCGGTGCCGGCCCGCCTGCTGGAACCCGTCCCGTTCGGTGTCGTAGGCGGCGTCGCCGGGGTGAATGGTGCGCATCATGTCCTCGTCCTTCCGTAGCGGTTCCGAACCCCGACGGTAGGAGGGCTTTAGGACACAGAATGTCCGCAAGATGTGGCAGATTCGGGGACATGAGCAAGGACATGCCCGCGCGGATGCTCCGCCTGCTGTCGCTGCTGCAGAGCAGGCGCGAATGGCCGGGCGCCGAGCTGGCCGACCGGCTCGGCGTCAGCGGCAGGACCGTGCGGCGCGACGTGGAACGGCTGCGCGAGCTGGGCTACCCGGTGGAGGGGACGACGGGGACCGCGGGCGGCTACCGGCTGGTCTCCGGCCAGGATCTGCCGCCGCTGCTGCTGGACGACGACGAAGCGGTGGCCGTCGCGGTCAGCCTGCTCACCGCGGCCGACGGCACCGTGTCCGGCCTCGTCGACTCCGCGCTGCGGGCCCTCGCCAAACTCCAGCAGATCCTCCCGGTACGGCTGCGCCCGCGCTTCACCGCCGTGGCCGAAGCGATCACCCCCGTGACGCGTGGGAGGCAGCCGCGCGTCGACCCGGCGACGCTGGCCGTCATCGCCACCGCCTGCCGTGACGAGGAGCTGCTGGCGTTCGAGCACCGCAGCCGTTCGGGCGCGCTGACCTCACGCCGGGTCGAGCCGTACAGCCTGGTCAGCACGCACGGGCTGTGGTATCTGCTGGCCTACGATCCCGATCGGCGGGACTGGCGGACCTTCCGGGTGGACCGGATCACCGAGGCCAGGCCCACCCGCTGGGGGTTCACCCCGCGCGAGCTTCCCGGCGACGCCACCGCCCACGTCGCGCGCGCGGTCGCGGCCACGCCGTACCGGTACACCGCGCGGGCCACCGTGCGGGCGTCCGCCGAGGAGGTGTTCGCGCGCCTGCCCGCCTTGCTGCCCAGCAGGGTCGAGGCCGTGGACGGGCGCACCTGCGTGGTCGGCTTCGGCGCCGACTCCCTGAACACGATCGCGGTGGAACTGGTCGCCCTCGGCGCCGACTTCACCCTCGACGGACCGCCCGAACTGCTCGACCACCTGCGCGTGGTGGCCCGCCGACTGCTGCCGTGACGGCTGCGGCAGGCCCCGTCGGCCGGGCCACTATGAACCGCCGTCCAGCGCGATCGCGTTCTTGGCCCGCTCGAGCGACTCCTCGGCGGCGGCCATGCCGGGGTTCTCGGTGGCGAGCGCCTGGTTGAGCGCGACGAACGGGCGCATGCGCTCGTCGTAGCGGGCGAAGGCCGCGCCGTGGTCGCCGCCCGCCCTGCCGAGCTCGCCGGCCAGCACGTAGGCGCCGACCAGGGCCAGGCTGGTGCCCTGGCCGGACATCGGCGAGGGGCAGTAGCCCGCGTCGCCGACCAGCGCCACCCTGCCCTTCGACCAGCGCTCCATCCGGATCTGGGCCATCGCGTCGAAGTAGAAGTCGGGCGCCTCCTCCATCGCCTCCAGCAGTCTGGGGGTCTCCCAGCGCAGGCCGGCGAGCCGTTCGGCGATGAGCCTCTTCTGCTGCGCGGCGTCGCCGTAGTCGTGGCCGGGCGGCTCGGAGGCGAAGCCGAGGGTGACGCGGAGCTGGGTGTTGTCGCGCACCGGGTAGATGCCGTAGCCGGCGTCGTCGTTCCTGAGCCAGACCTGCCAGTTGTCCAGGTCGAGGAAGTTGTCCGCGCTGAAGATCGCGAGGTGGGTGCCGAGGCCGTGGAGGAACCGGCTCTCCTCGCCGAAGGCCAGCCTGCGCACGTTGGAGTGCAGGCCGTCGGCGCCCACCACCAGGTCGAAGGTGCGCGGCTCGCCGCGCTCGAAGGTGACCCGCACGCCGTGCTCGTCCTCCCGCATGGCGGCGATGGAATCGCCGAAGAGGTACTCGACGTCGTCGCGCGTCCGCTCGTACAGCAGGGCGGTGAGGTCCTCGCGGAGCAGTTCGACGTCGTCGCCGTCGAGCCGGCCGCCGCTGTAGGTGGCCTCGGTGGAGCGCATGAGCTCGTTGCCGTCCTTGTCGAGGACGGTCATGCCGCGCATGTGGGTGCGGGCCTGCCGTACCCGCTCCCCGATGCCCATGCGGTCGACGACGTGGAGGGCGGCGCCGCGGATGTCGATCGCCTGGCCGCCGATCCGCAGGGCGGGGGCCCGTTCGACCACGGTGGGGGTGAGGCCGTGACGGCGCAGCCAGTAGGCGAGCGCGGGCCCGGCCACGCAGGCGCCGGAGATGAGGACAGTCGTCTGTACTAGTACAGGAAGAAGGAGAGGCTTGTGGTCGCGAAAAAGGATCCGCCCTACCTGCGCATCGTGGCCGAGTTCCGGCGGCGTATCGCGGACGGCGAGCTCGCCCCCGGCGACCGGCTGCCCTCGACCCGGCAGATCGCCAAGGAGTGGGACGTCGCGCTGGCCACCGCCACCAGGGCGCTGACCGCGCTGAGCCAGGAAGGGCTGGTGCGGGCCCGGTCCCGGGTCGGCACCGTGGTGGCCGCGCCGGAACCCGGCCCCGCGCGCGCCCCGCGCCGGGCGATCGCCGCGCCGGACCACGAGCTGACCCGCGAGCGCGTCGTGCGCGCCGCCGTCGAGATCGCCGACAGCGAGGGGCTGGGCGCGGTGTCCATGCGCGGCGTCGCGGCCCGGCTGGGCGTCGCCACCATGTCGCCCTACCGCTATGTCGGCAGCAAGGACGAGCTCGTGCTCCTGATGGCCGACGCCGCGTTCGGCGAGGAGCACTACCCCGCCGAGGTGCCCTCCGGCTGGCGGGCCCGGCTGGAACTGGGCGCGCGCACGCTGTGGGTGCTGTACCGCAGGCACCCGTGGCTGGCGCAGTACAGCTCGCTCACTCGGCCGGTGCTGCTGCCCAACCTGGCGGTCCACGCGGAGTGGACGCTGAGCGCCCTCGACGGGCACGGCCTGGACCCGACCACCGTGTTCGACCTGCACGTGCTGCTCTACAGCTACATCCAGGGCATCGCGGTCAACCTGGAGCGCGAGGCCAACGCCGAGGCGGTCACGGGCTTGTCGGAGGACCAGTGGATGAACGCCCAGACGCCCGCGCTCGAGCAGCTCGCCGCGTCGGGCAGGTACCCGACGTTCAGCAGGATCATCGCGAGCTTCGACGGCGGCTACGACCTCCACCTCGACGAGCTGTTCGAGTTCGGCCTCAGGCAGATGCTCGACGGCCTGGCCGTACTCATCGAAGGTGAGGCGGCTGGAACTCGAAGCGGGGCGCCGAGCGGCTCACGAGTGCGGTCGCCGGGGTGAGGGACCAGGCGCGGGTCAGCTCCTCCGCGATCGTGGCGGTGAGCTCCGGGACGTCGGCGGGGGCCGACGCGTGCAGCGCCTCGGCGACGATCAGGACGTCGGTCGTGGTGTCGTGGACGGCTGAGAGGCCGCTCTGCCGGTTCGTCCATCGCCGGGCGTGGGCCTGGCCGGCGGCGTCGGCGAAGATCACCTCGTGCGGGTCGGGGTGCTCCGTCTCGCCGGAGAAGGTCAGGTAGCTCTCGCCGCCGTCCGCGTGCCGTACTTCGAGGCCCTTGGAGATCTTGGAGAGGTCGAACACGGCCACCGGGATCGCGAACGCGAGGGAGATCGCGTTGCACAGGTCGATCAGGGGATGGAGGCTGGGCAGGGCCCGTTCCTTGCGGAAGCGCCGCAGCAGCGACTCCGAGGCGCATCGGTACTGGGTGGGCTTCAGCCCCATCTTCGAGAAGGCGCGCCGCCAGGCCTGGATCTCGGGGAACTCGGCCTCCGAGCTCGTCGCGAGCCGCGTCTCGGCCAAGGCGTTGAACTTCGCGATCCGGGGACCGACGGGAGCGTCCCCCGTGATCCCCGTGGCGAGGATCACTCCGGCGACGAGGTCGGGATGCTCTGACCAGATCGCGGTCGAGTGCTGGAAGTACATGCGTACACCCTGCTGACCCGATGGTCCGGCGAACAAGACCAATGGGCGTGTCTCTCACTGGACCATTGGGGTTGAGCCGAGCCCACAAGAGCTGCTAAGCTCGATCACTTGGTACACCAAAATAGAGTCTCGGCGGACCCTTCATGAGGAGTGTACCACCACTATGGAGATCAGTCAAAGAGTGTCGGCCATGGCGGAGGCCCTGCGCACCGAGCAGGCGCAGGTCACGATGCTGTACGGCAGGCTGGACGCCGCCAGGGCGCACGCCGAACAGGCGCTGCGCGAGGTGCACGGCAGGGGCGCGGCCGTCGCCAACGCCCAGGGCCGCCTCGAGCGGGAGGTGTCGTCCGCCGAGCAGTCCCGGAGGCTGTCCCAGTTGCACGCCGTCGAGCGCGGCCTGTGCTTCGGCCGGATCGACGAGCACGGCGGCCGGACCACCTACATCGGCCGGATCGGCCTGCGCGACGCCGGGCACGAGTCCGTCCTGGTCGACTGGCGCGCCCCCGCCGCCCGCCCCTTCTACGTCGCCACCCCCGCCGACCCCGGCCCGCTGCTAAGGCGCCGCCACCTGCACACCAGGGAACGCCGTGTCGTCGGTCTCGACGACGAGGTGCTCGACCTGGAGCGGATGAGCGAGGGCGACCGGAGCACGCTGGTCGGCGAGGCGGCGCTGATGGCCGCGTTGCGCCGGGGCCGTACCGGGCGGATGGGTGACGTGGTGGCCACCATCCAGACCGAGCAGGACCGGGTGATCCGCTCCGGCCTGGCCGGGGCGCTGGTGGTGCAGGGCGGGCCCGGCACCGGCAAGACGGTCGCGGCGCTGCACCGGGCGGCCTACCTGCTCTACGCGCACCGCGACACGCTGGAGCGCAGGGGCGTGCTCGTGGTGGGGCCGAACGCGATGTTCCTGCGCTACATCGGGCAGGTGCTGCCGGCGCTCGGCGAGACGCAGGTGGTGCTCGCTACCGTCGGCGAGCTCTATCCCGGGGTGCGGGCGAGCGCGCTCGACGGCGCGGAGGCCGCCGTGGTCAAGGGCGATCTGCGGATGGCGGAGCTGGTCGCGGCAGCCGTACGGGATCGGCAGCGGGTTCCCGGCGGCGACCTTGAGGTCGAGATCGGCGGGCTGACGGCGGTGGTCGCGCGCGAGGAGTGCGCGCGGGTGCGCGACCGGGCGCGGGCGGTGCGGCTGCCGCACAACATGGCGCGCAAGCTCTACGTCACCGAGATGCTGCGCGCCCTGGCGCTGGCCGAGGCGCGGGCGCTGGAGGCGGCGCTGCGGCTGGAGGAGTACGAGGTGGAGGGCTGGGAGATGCGGCCGCTCGGCCTGGCCGCCGACATGGACGAGGCCGACCTCGCCGAGGCCGCCCGCCGCCTGTGGCCGGAACCCGCGGTACGGCGCGCGCTGGACGGCCTGTGGCCGGAGCTGACGCCGCGGCGCCTGGTGGGGGAGTTGCTCACCTCGCCCGAGCGGTTGCGCGCCGCCGCCGGCCAGGTGGCGTGGGAGGGGCTGGACTGGCGGGTGCTGGCCCGGCCGGAGGGCTCGCCGTGGACGGTGGGCGACGTGCCGCTGCTGGACGAGGCGGCCGAACTGCTCGGCGAGGACGACTCGGCCCGGCGTTCGGCGCAGCGCGCGGCCCGCGAGGAGCGGGCGGAGGCCGAGCTGTACGCGCACGAGGTGCTCACGGTGACGGGCCTGGCCGAGGAGGAGCTGATGGCGGCCGACCTGCTGGCCGACCGGCACGAGGACACCGGCGCCGAGCTGACCACCGCCGACCGGGCCGCGGCCGACCGCGCCTGGGCGTACGGGCACGTGATCGTGGACGAGGCGCAGGAGTTGTCGCAGATGGCCTGGCGCACGGTGATGCGGCGGGTGCCGGCGCGCTCGCTGACCGTGGTGGGCGACATCGCGCAGACCGGGTCGGCGGCGGGGGCCGCCTCGTGGGGTGAGGTGCTGGACCGGTACGTGCGCGGGCGGTGGCGGGAGGAGCGGCTGCTGGTCAACTACCGTACGCCGGTGGAGATCATGGCGGTCGCCGCCGACGTGCTGCGCGCGGTGGATCCCGGCCAGGTTCCGCCGGAGTCGGTGCGCGAGGGGGGCGCCCCGCCGGTCTCCGTCCGCGCGGGGGTGGCGGAGCTGCCCGGGCTGGTGGCCGGTGAGCTGGCGGAGATCGGGGAGGGGCGGCTGGGGGTGATCACCTCGGACGTGGCGTACGGGGAGGTGGCCGGGCTGTTCCCCGGCGGCGACGACCTGGACGCGGAGGTGGCGGTGCTGACGGTCACGCAGTCGAAGGGGCTGGAGTTCGACGCGGTGGTGGTCGTGGACCCGGCCGGCATCCTGGGACAGTCGGCGAAGGACCTGTACGTGGCGGTGACGAGGGCTACCCGCAGGCTGCTGGTGGTTCACGAGGGTGAGCTGCCCGCCCTCCTTAGAAATCTACAATGTAAAGGCGCTGGCCTAGCGATCAAGATCGCCTACCCCTATAAGGACTAAAGACTCCTCACCCGCAGACAGAGCTGTAGTCCTTCAGGGTGATGTCGGTGGCGAACTTGTCGGTGGTCTTCATCAGCCGGCTCAGCAGGAAACCGGACTTGAAGATCCAGTTGCGCATGCGGAGTCTCATGGGGGTGGCGGGGGCCAGGAAGGGGCCGGCGTTGAGGTTCTTGGCCACTTTGGCGTAGTCGCGGAACTCCTGCTCGTATCGGGCGAAGGCCGTGCGGTGGTCTCCGTCGGCGGCGGCCAGCTCACCCGCCAGGACGTAGGCGCCGACGACGGCCAGGCCGGTGCCGAAGCCGCCCAGGGTGTTGCCGTAGGCGGCGTCGCCGATCAGGACCACGCGGCCTTTGGCGTAGTGGTCGATGGTGACCTGGCTGAGCGAGTCGAGGTAGACCTCGTCGGCGTGCCGTACCGCGTCGAGGATGGCGGGGGTCTGCCAGCCCATGCCCGCGTAGGTGCGGGTGAGGATCTGCTTGTGCTGGTCGGGGTCGTGGCGGTCGTAGTCGAGCTCTTCGGAGGCGAAGACGAAGAAGGCTGGGGCTTTGGAGCCGCCGACGCAGGCCATCCGGCCGGGTTCGTTGTACATCTTGGCGGCGGGGCCGAAGTCGGCGGGCAGGTCGGCGATGGCGTAGTAGTGGCCGAGGAAGTGCACGTAGGCGGATTCGGGGCCGAAGGCCAGGCGGCGGACGTTGGAGTGGATGCCGTCGGCGCCCACGACCAGGTCGAAGGTGCGTGGCGGGGTGCGTTCGAAGGTGACGTGCACGCCGCCGGGGGTTTCGGTGAGGGCGGTGATGGAGTCGCCGAAGAGGTATTCGCAGTGGGCGGCGGTCTTGTCGTACAGGAGCCTGGACAGGTCGCCGCGTTTGATCTCGATGTCGCCGCCGGTGAACTCGCCGGGGATGACCGCGAGGGTGCGGCCGTCGGCGTCGATGATCTGCTGGTCGGTGCCGCCGGTCTGCAGTCGCAGGACGTCGTCGAGGATGCCCATGCGGGTCAGTACGGTGCGGTGGGTCTCGCCTTTGAAGTCGACGGCTTGGCCGCCCGCGCGCAGGGTGGGGGCTTTTTCGACGATGGTGACGCTGAAGCCGTAGCGCTGGAGCCAGTGGGCGAGGGCGGGGCCGGCGATGCTGGCGCCGGAGATGAGGACGCTGGTCATGTGGTGAAGCCTGTCCGGTGCCGCTGACAGCGTGCTGCGTGTCGGCTGACAGTCAGGCGCCGGGGGTGTGGAGGGTTGTCAGCGCCTGTCGCCTGCTCATGGCCGCGCCGCGGGCGAAGAGGGTCGCGAAGGTCTCGGTGCCGAGGGTCTGGGTGGCGGCGGTGGCGGTGGCGGTCAGGTCGGGGTCGCCGGTGAGGGTCACGCCGCGTAGTGCGGTGCCGATGCCGAGCAGGAGGGCGGCTCGCTCGGGGTGGCCGTCGGTGAGGGCTTGTCCGGCTTGGCCTTCGGCGGCGTCGGCGAGGTGGGAGGCCAGGGGTGAGTTGAGGGCGGCGTCCAGGGCTTGGCGGTGTCTGGTCGCGGCTTCGCGGGGGTCGTCGGTCAGTCGGGCGAGGGCGGTGAGGACGCGGGCTCTGGTGCCTTCGGTGGTGAAGGGGCCGGTTGCGGAGGCGGTGAGCGCGGAGTGGAGTTGCCGGGTCGCTTCGTGGTGGTCGCCGTGGTGGCGGGCGAGTTCGCCGAGTCGCAGGTGGACGCTGGCCATGGTGTCGGGTGTGCCGGTTGTGCGGGCGAGTTCGGCGGCGCGCAGGCAGTCGGCGGTGGCGGCGGCGGTGTCGCCGGCGCGGCGTAGTCCGTCCGCTCGTCTGCACAGGAGGTCGATGATCTCTTCGCGGGCGCCGAGTTCTTCGAGCAGGTCGAGTGCGTGTTGCCAGAGGTGTCCGGCGCGGGTCCATTCGCCGCGCCAGCTGGCGATCTGGGCGAGGGAGTCGAGTCCTTGTGCTTTGCCCCAGCGTTCGCCGACCGTGTCGAAGGCGGCGACCGCGGTCTCGAAGGTGTGCTCGGCCTGGGTGATCTGGCCGTTTTGCAGGGAGAGGAGGGCGTCGCTGAGTTTGTCGAGTGCTTGGCTCCAGGGGTCGGGGCCGAGGGGGTGTGGTGGTTGCTGCTGGGGTGGTCCTGCGGTCATGCCCCACAGGGCGGGGGCGAAGGGGTAGCGCATCGGCCGGTCCAGCGTGTTCATGATGGTGGCGGCTTGTCGCCAGTGCTGGGGTTCTGCGTTCGGTACGGCGTGCAGGACGGTGAGGACGTATTCCTCGGTGAGGTCGGCGGGTGGTTCGGTGCCGAGGGCGTCGAGGAGTCGTTCGGCGTGCTGGGTGGCTTCGGCGCGTCGGCCGCTGAGCCACCAGTACATGGCGAGGGCGGCGATGAGCCGTAGTGCGGTGGGCCGGTCGTGGGTCACGCTCCAGCGCAGGGCGGCTTGCAGGTTGGTGTTGTCGGCTGACAGGCGGGCCAGCCAGTGCAGTTGCTCGGCTCGGTAGAGGTGGGGGTCGGCGTGCTGGGCGAGGTGAAGGAAGCAGGCGGCGTGGGCGGCGCGCAGGTGGTGTTCCTCTGCTGCTTCGCTGAGTCGTGCGGCGCAGTAGAGGCGGATGGTGTCGAGCATGTGGTAGCGGTCGCCGTCGGTTTCGATCAGTGATTTGTCGACCAGTTCGGCGAGCAGGGGGGCGGTGTCGTGGCCGCAGACGTGTTCGACGGCTTGGAGGGTGGCTCCTCCGGAGAAGACGGAGAAGCGTCTGGCGAGGGCTTGTTCGGTGGTGTCGAGCAGGTCCCAGCTCCAGTCGACGACGGCGTGCAGGGTTTGGTGGCGGGCGGCGGCGGTGCGGTCGCCGCGGGTGAGGAGGGTGAATCTGCCGTGTTCGGTGAGGCGGGTGGCGATCTCTTCGACGGGGAAGGTGCGCACGCGTGCCGCGGCGAGTTCGATGGCGAGGGGGAGGCCGTCGAGGGCGGCGCAGATGCGCAGGACGGGGTCGAGGTTGCCGGGCCCGAGGGTGAAGCCTTGTCGTACGGCGGCGGCGCGGTCGGTGAAGAGTTTGACGGCGGGGTAGGCGAGTGGGTCGTCGGGTGGGTTGCCGGGTGGCGGGGTGGCGAGGGGGCTGAGGGGGAGGAGGTGTTCGCCGGTGATGCCGAGGGGTTCTCGGCTGGTGGCGAGGACGGCGAGGTGGGGGCAGGTGGTGAGGAGGTGGCGGGTGAGGGTGGCGGCGGGGGTGATGAGGTGTTCGCAGTTGTCCAGGATGAGGAGGAGGTGTCGCTGGGCGAGTGCGGTGGTGAGGCGGTCGGTGGGGGTGGGGGTGCCGGGGGTGGGTGGGCGTAGTGCGGTGTCGCGCAGGCCGAGTGCGCCGAGGATGGCTTGGGGGATCTGGTCGCCGTCGTCGAGTGGGGACAGGTCGACGAAGAGGGTGTCGTCGTTTCGGCGGGTTGCGGCTTCGACGGCGAGTCGGGTTTTGCCGGTGCCGCCTGGTCCGGTGATGGTGATGAGGCGTGTGGGGTGCAGGGCGGCGAGGTGGTGGAGTTCGGTTTCGCGGCCGACGAAGCTGGTGAGCTGGGTGGGCAGGCGTGGGCGGGGGGCGTGTGGGGGTGGTGGCTGGGTGCGGAGGAGGGTGAGGTGCAGGGCGGCGAGTTCTGGGCTGGGGTCGGTGCCGAGTTCGTCGGCGAGTAGGTGGCGGTAGTCGTGGAATGCCGCCAGGGCTTCGCTTTGGCGGCCGGCGGCGTGCAGGGCGCGCATGAGGAGGGCGCGCGGGCGCTCGCGTAGCGGGTGGGTGGTGATGAGGTGGTGGAGTTCGGCGGTGGGGGTGGCCTCGGGGAGGCCGAGTTCGGCGTCGATGAGGTCTTCGGTGGCGGCCAGGTGTAGTTCTTCGAGGTGGGTCGCGTGGGCGGTGGCGAAGGGGGCGTCGGCGAGTGCGGGGCCGCGCCACAGGTCGAGGCCTTGCCGGAGGAGGGCGGCCGCAGCGGTGTGGTGGCCGGTGGCGAGGAGGCGTCGTCCTTGGCGGGTGAGCCGTTGGAAGCGGTGGGCGTCGACGTCTTCGGGGTCGACGGCGAGTCGGTAGCCGGTGCCGTGGAGTTCGATGAGGTCGGCGGGCAGGTGGCGTCTGAGGCGGGAGATCTGTGCCTGGATGGCGTTGGTGGCGGCCGCCGGGGGGTGGTCGCCGTATTGGCCGTGGATGAGGCGTCGCACGCTGACGGTGTGGCCGGCTTCGAGGAGGAGGAGGGCGAGCAGGGTGCGGGGGCGGGGTCCGCCGATGGTGATGGGGTGGCCGTCGGCTGATCGCGCTGTGAGTGGGCCCAGGATGCCGAACTGCATCGTGTCAGTCGGTGGTGGTGTGGGCGGGGATGCGGCCGTAGAGGTGTTCGGCGGCTTGGTGGATTTTGGCGGTGACGTCGGCGAGGGTGCGCAGGGTGTCGGTGTCGAGGCAGTGCATGATGCGGCGGTAGTGCTCCAGGCCGGTGTCGCGGATCTGTTCGATGAGGGTGCGGCCGGCGTCGGTGAGTTCGACGCGTCGTACTCGCCGGTCGTGGGGGTCTTCGCGGCGGGTGACCAGGCCGTGGGCGACGAGGCGGTCGACGATGCCGGTGACGGTGCCCAGGCCGACGGCGAGGTGGTGGGCGAGGTCCTGGCCGGAGGCGGAGGGGGTGTGGGCCAGGATGATGACGACCTTGAGCTGGCGCATGGTGAGGTTGGAGCTGAACAGGGGGGAGGACTGGTCGCCTGCCAGGAAGCGGCCGAGGCCGCGCTGGGTTTCGCTGATGCGGCGGATCAACTCGTCGCGTTCGTCTGTCACGCTCACCTCTCGCTTCCTGAGAAGGTTATCAGGAAAGCAACGCTGGGCTAAATATTCGTTCAAGGCGAAGTGTTAGTGTTGGGCGAAATCTTTGTCTTCTGCCCACGTGAGGACCCGATGACCGCTCTGGCCAGGTTGAGCCTTGCCAATCGAAGCCTTGTCGTCCTGGTCGCGGTGGTGTTGAGCGCGTTCGGCGCGTTCACGATCCCGCAACTGAAGCAGCAACTGCTGCCGTCCCTGTCGTTTCCCGGCGCGTTCGTGATAGCCCCCTATCCGGGGGCCTCGCCGGAGATCGTCGAGGATCAGGTGACCAAGCCGATCGAGGATTCCTTCCAGGGTATCGAAGGCCTGGAGAAGCTGACCTCGACGTCGAAGGAGGGCCTGGCGCAGATCCAGGTGGCCTTCGCCTACGGCACCGATGTGGACGCGTCGATCGCCAAGATGCAGCAGTCGGTGAGCCGCATTCAGGCGCAGCTGCCCGACAGCGTGGACCCGCAGGTGGTGGCGGGTAACACCGACGACATCCCGGTGCTGGTGCTGGCCGTCGACGACGGCGGCGACCAGCGGGCCATGTCGGACAAGCTGCGCCGGGTGATGGTGCCCGAGCTGCAGGGCATCGAGGGCGTGCGGGAGGCGGAGGTCACCGGTTCGCGCGACGACCGGGTGGTGATCACGCCGGATGCCAAGGAGATGGCCAAGAAGGGGGTCTCGGCGGCGCAGATCCCCGAGGTGCTGCGCGCCAACGGCACGCCGATCCCGGCGGGTTCGCTGACCGCCGACGGCCGTTCGCTGACGGTGCAGGTGGGTACCCGGGTCGACTCCATCGCCAAGCTGAAGAGCCTCTATCTCACCCCCACCCCGCCGCAGGCGCCCGTCCAGGCTAAGCCGCAGGCGCGGATCCCGGGCCAGCCGGTCGCCCCGGTGTCGACGCCGAAGGCCCCGAAGCCGGTACGGCTGGGCGATGTGGCCACCATCGAGCGTGAGCCCGCTCAGGCGACCACGCTGACCAGGACCGACGGCAAGGCGAGCCTGGGTGTGTCGGTGACGATGTCGCCGGACGGCAACGCGGTGACCATCTCGCACGCCGTACGCGACAAGCTGCCCGAGTTGAAGAGTGCGCTGGGTGGCGCCTCGGCGATCACGGTGGTGTTCGACCAGGCCCCGTACGTGGAGCGCTCGATCGAGGACCTGACCACCGAGGGGCTGCTGGGTCTGGCCTTCGCCGTCCTGGTCATCCTGGTGTTCCTGCTGTCGGTGCGCTCCACGCTGGTGACGGCGGTGTCGATCCCGCTGTCGGTGGTGATCGCGCTGATCGCCCTGTGGGCGGGCGACTACTCCCTCAACATGCTCACCCTGGGCGCGCTGACGATCGCGGTGGGCCGGGTGGTGGACGACTCCATTGTGGTCTTGGAGAACATCAAGCGACATCTGGGGTACGGCGAGCCGAAGCGGACCGCGGTCGTGGCGGCGGTGCGCGAGGTGTCGGGTGCGGTGACCGCCTCGACGCTGACCACGGTGGCGGTGTTCGTACCGATCGCGGTGGTCGGCGGGATGGTGGGCGAGCTGTTCGCCCCGTTCGCGATCACCGTGGCGGTGGCGCTGCTGGCTTCGCTGCTGGTGTCGCTGACGGTGGTGCCGGTGCTGGCGTACTGGTTCCTGAAGGCTCCGGTGCTGACGCCCGAGCAGGCGCGGGCTCAGCGTGAGGAGGCCGAGGCCAAGGAGCTGCGCAGCCCGCTGCAGCGCATGTACCTGCCGGTGCTGCGTTTCGCGACCCGCCGAAGGCTGGCGACGCTGCTGCTGGGCGTGGTGGTGTTCGCCGCCACGATGGGTCTGGCGGGGCGTCTGGAGACGAACTTCCTCGACTCCTCCGGTCAGAACACCGTCTCCCTCACCCAGAGGATGCCGGCCGGCACCGACCTGGCCACCACCGACGCGGCCGCCAAGAAGGTCGAGGGGGTGCTGGCCGATCTGGAGGGCGTGCAGTCCTACCAGGTGAACGTCGGTGGCGGCAACGCCATGATGGGCGGGGCGGGCGGCGGCGCCGACCGGGCGTCGTACTCGGTGACGGTGGCCGAGGGCGTCGACACGGCCGAGCTGGAGTCGGCGCTGCGTGAGCGGCTGGACGCGCTGTCGGGCGCCGGTGAGGTGAAGGTCGGCGGCGGTGGCGGTGGCGGCTTCTCCAGTGACTCCATCGACGTGATCGTGCAGGCTCCCGATGCCCATGCGCTGCGTGCGGCCGCCGAGACGGTGACGGGTGCGATGGCGAAGATCGAGGGGCTGCGGGATGTCAGCTCCAATCTGGAGGCCAGCGCGCCGCGCATCGAGGTGACGGTCGACCGGGAGAAGGCGGCGGCCAAGGGGCTGAGCGAGGCGCAGATCGGGCAGGCGGTGGCGCAGGCCTTCCGTGGCGCGCCGCTGGGTCAGCTCACCGTCGACGGGCAGGCCAGCGACCTGGTGCTGCGCGGCGGTGACGCGCCCGAGGACGTGGCGGCCGTGGAGAAGCTCAAGCTGCTGTCGCCCGGCGGGATGGTGCGGCTGTCGTCGGTGGCGGAGGTGGCCGAGGTGGACGGGCCCACCCAGGTGACCAGGATCGACGGCGAGCGTTCGGCGACGGTGTCGGCCAAGGCGGTCGGCAGCGACCTGGGCACGCTGACCCAGACGTTGACCGCCGAGCTGGACAAGCTGGAGCTGGCCGGTGGCGCCACCTATGAGATCGGCGGTGTGAGCGCCGAGCAGTCCGAGGCGTTCGCGGATCTGGGTGTGGCGATGCTGGCCGCGATCGCGATCGTCTTCATGATCATGGTGGCGACGTTCCGCAGCTTCGTGCAGCCGCTGATCCTGCTGGTGTCGGTGCCGTTCGCGGCGACCGGCGCGATCGGGCTGCTGCTGGCCACCGGTACGCCGCTCGGGGTGCCGGCGCTGATCGGCATGCTGATGTTGATCGGCATCGTGGTGACCAATGCGATCGTGCTCATCGACCTGATCAACCAGTACCGTGAGCAGGGGATGGGCGTGGTGGAGGCGGTGATCGAGGGTGGCCGGCGCAGGCTGCGGCCGATCCTGATGACCGCGGTGGCCACGGTGTGCGCGCTGACGCCGATGGCGCTCGGGGTGACCGGTTCGGGCGGGTTCATCTCGCAGCCGCTGGCGATCGTGGTCATCGGCGGGCTGATCACCTCGACGCTGCTGACGCTGGTGCTGGTGCCGACGCTGTACACGATGGTGGAGCGGACCAAGGAGCGCTTCAGCCGTACGGGCAAGGCTGAGGGTTCGGCGGTCAAGCAGGAGGCGCTGGCCGGCAGGTAGGGGCCGGTCCTGACGGGCGGGCGGGCGGCAATAGACTGAGGCAACGTGACTGTGAAGCCGCGTGTCCCCAATGTCCTTGCCGCTCGCTACGCCTCGGCCGAGCTGGTCCGCCTGTGGTCTCCGGAGGCGAAGGTCGTCGCTGAGCGGCGGCTGTGGCTGGCGGTGCTCAAGGCGCAGGCCGAGCTGGGCGTGCAGGTGCCCGAGCAGGCGATCGCCGACTACGAGAAGGTGGTCGAGCAGGTCGATCTGGCGTCCATCGCCGAGCGGGAGCGGCTGACCCGCCATGATGTGAAGGCGCGGATCGAGGAGTTCAACGCGCTGGCCGGGCACGAGCAGGTGCACAAGGGGATGACCTCGCGTGACCTGACCGAGAACGTCGAGCAGGTGCAGATCCGCGACAGCCTGCTGCTGGTGCGTGACCGGACGGTGGCGCTGCTGGCGCGGCTGGCGACGCTGGCCGAGCAGCACGAGGCCACCGTGATGGCCGGTCGTTCGCACAATGTGGCCGCGCAGGCCACCACTTTGGGCAAGCGGTTCGCGACGGCGGCCGATGAGTTGCTGGTGGCCTACGCGCGGCTGGGTGAGCTGATCGGCCGCTACCCGCTGCGCGGTGTCAAGGGGCCGGTCGGCACCGCGCAGGACATGCTCGACCTGCTGGGCGGCGACCGGGAGAAGCTGGCGCGGCTGGAGGATCGGGTGGCCGCGCACCTGGGGTTCGAGCGGCGCTTCACCAGTGTCGGGCAGGTCTACCCGCGTTCTCTCGACTTCGAGGTGCTGACCACGCTGGTGCAGTTGGCGTCGGCGCCGTCCTCGCTGGCCAAGACGATCCGGCTGATGGCCGGGCACGAGCTGGTGACCGAGGGGTTCAAGGAGGGGCAGGTCGGCTCCTCGGCCATGCCGCACAAGATGAACACCCGCTCGTGCGAGCGTGTCAACGGGCTGACGGTGATCCTGCGCGGCTACGCCTCGATGAGCGGCGAGCTGGCCGGCGACCAGTGGAACGAAGGCGACGTCTCCTGTTCGGTGGTACGCCGGGTGGCGTTGCCGGACGCGTTCTTCGCCTTCGACGGCCTGGTGGAGACCATGCTGACGGTGCTGGAGGAGTTCGGGGCCTTCCCCGCGGTGATCGCCGCCGAGTTGGACCGGTACCTGCCGTTCCTGGCGACGACCAAGATGCTGATGGCCGCCGTGCGGGCCGGGGTGGGCCGTGAGCAGGCCCATGAGCTGATCAAGGAGCACGCGGTCGCCTCCGCGCTGGCCATGCGTCAGGAGGGGGCACCGAACCGGCTGCTGGAGCGGCTGGCCGCCGACGAGCGTTTCCCGCTGGACCTGGAGGGGTTGCGGGCGCTGCTGGCCGACCGGGTGTCGTTCACCGGGGCGGCGGCCGACCAGGTGGAGGGGATCTCCCAGCAGGTCGGGCGGATCGTGGCGGAGCACCCGCGGGCGGCGGCCTACCGGCCGGACGCGATCCTGTGATCGGTGAGTTCCGGTCGCCGGCGCAGGTACGTGCGGCGTGCGGCGACGACGATCTGCTGGTGTGGGCGGCCGGTGAGCTGCGCGGCGGGCGGCGGGCGTGGTGGCTGGGCGACGCGGTCGTGGTCGCGGCGCCCGGCCTGTCGCGCCACGACCGGCTGGCGGTGTGGGGCGGTACGGCGTGCGCAGCCTCGTTGGTGGAGCACGCGCTGGCCGAGGTGGGGGCCGGGTATCGGCCCTTCGGGGACAGCGCGCTGGTGGCCGGGGTGGCGTCGAAGGTCGACGGGATGCGGGTGGCGGGGTCGTTCTCCTGGATGGGCGCCGATCGGCTGAGTGGCGAGTTCGGGCCGTCGGGGGAGGTGCGCTGGCTGTCTCGGGGGGAGGAGTCTCAGGTGGGGGCTCTGCTCGCCGCGGAGGCGCCGCATTCCTACGCCGTGCCCGGCATGGCGGGGGTGTCGCGGTGGGCGGGGGTTTGCGCGGGGGGTGGGCTGGCGTCGGTGGCGGCCGAGGCGTGGAGCGCGCCGACGGTGGGTTTCCTGGCCGGGGTGGCGACGGCTGCGGCGCATCGGGGGCGTGGGCTGGCCGGGCGGGTGTGCCGGTGGGTGAGTGCCGAGTTGCTCGCCGCGCACGGCCGGGTGGCGCTGATGGTGGACGACACCAACGCCGCCGCGCTCACCGTCTATGAGCGGCTGGGGTTCACCCGCCGCCGGGTGAGCGCGGCGGGCCTGGAGACCGCCTGAGGTCAGGCGGTGGGGGTCCGCTCGGCGGCCGGGGTGGTGGCTGTGGTGGTCGTGGTGGTGCGGGCGCGGCGAAGTTCGCGGCGCTCGAACCACAGCGAGGTGAACGGGGGCACCGCGCAGGCCAGGCCGAGCACGATCGTCGGCGTGCGCCAGCCGAGTTGCCGCGCGGCGGCGAAGACGGCCATCACGTAGAAGACGAACAGGGCGCCGTGGATCGGGCCGAAGATCTTCACGCCGATCTCGGAGGTCTCGGCGATGTACTTGACGTACATGCCGATGAGCAGTCCGGCCCAGGAGAACGCCTCAGCGATCGCGGCGATGCGGAACAGGCGGAGGGAGGTCGGCACGAGGGGCCCTTTCGGAAGGTTTCGGCTGGCCGGATCCCAGCGTAGGGGGCGGTGCGCGTGGTCTCCGATCCGGGGGCGAAAACCTGGTGAGGTTTCGGTCACGCTCAGGCAGAGTTGAGCGTGTGATGTCCGCTTTCGTTCCTGGTATTGAGCTGTCCCGCGCCTTCTACGCCGAGGTGGTCGGGCCGCTGCTCGCGCCCTACCCGCACAGTGCCGCGCTGATCGGGCCGGGTTCGGAGGTCCTGGAGTTCGACACCGAGCGGTCGGCCGACCACGACTGGGGGCCCCGCGTGCTGGTGTTCGCCGCGCCGGAGCTGGTGGCCGAGGTGGAGGAGAAGGTGGCGGCCGCGCTGCCGGCCGTCTTCGGCGGCTACCCGACCGTCTTCGAGCAGCGTGGCGAGTTGCGGTCCGGGGTCACGGTCGCCGAGGCGGGCTCGTGGCTGCGCGGGCGGCTGGGCTTCGATCCGGGGCGGGCGGTGACGTTGCTGGACTGGTTGTCGGCGCCGTGGCAGAGCCTGGCGGAGGTGACGTGCGGGGAGGTCTTCCATGACGGGCTCGGCGAGCTCGGCCGGGCGCGGCAGGCGTTGCGCTGGTATCCCGATGACGTGTGGCGATACGTGCTGGCCTGTCAGTGGCGGCGCGTCGCGCAGGAGGAGAGTTTCGCCGGCCGGTGTGCGGAGGTGGGCGACGAGGTCGGCTCGGCGGTGGTGGGCGGGCGGCTGGCCAGGGAGCTGATGCGGCTGGCGTTGCTGCAGCGGCGCCGCTATCCGCCGTACGCCAAGTGGCTGGGCAGTGCCGTCAACCGGCTGTCGGGGGCGGCTGAGCTGGGGGAGGCGCTGGGGCGGGCCATGGCCGCGCGTACCTGGCCCGAGCGGGAGGAGGGGCTGTGCGCCGCCTATGAGCGGGCGGCGGCGTTGCACAACCGGCTGGCTCTGACCGACCCTTTGGACGCCAAGGCGCGCCCCTATTTCGACCGTCCCTTCCAGGTCATCGGCGGTGAGCGGTTCGCTGAGGCGTTGCTGGCCTCGATCACCGATCCGCGGGTGCGGCGCCTGCCTTTGGCGGGCTGCGTGGACCAGCTGTGCGACAACGCCGACCTGCTGCTGCGCCCCGCCGCCGCCCGCGCCCTTACCAGCGCCGCCCTTGGCGGTTCGTGTGGTTGGTGAGGAGGAGGGCTGGATGGCGAATCTGGTCGAGCGTGTCTCGGACGCGTTGTGGATCGACTACGGATCGTTCTCGGTCTTGGATGTGGACGGATTGTCGCGATCGCCCGCCGCGCTCGATCCGGAGAAGCTGTACTTCCTCACCGACGAGGATGAGGTCTGGTTCGCCGCCACAGCGAATATGGCGATCGTGCGAAGCCGTGTGGGTTTCCACAGCGCCCGCGTCACCCTGGAGCTGTGGGAGGCGGAGCCTCCTGCCGAGGAGGAGGGCGGGGTGGACAGGCGTACCGTTGAGCTCTTCAGCAGCTCGGGCAAGCTGCGGCCGACGAATTCCGCGGGAGATGCGGGGCCGCTGCTTGACCTGAGAGTGCCTGGGGCCTCGTGGCTGGTGCGCGGGCATCGCCTCGCGAAGGCGGACCCCTTCGCCGACGTGGAGGACTTCTACGATGACGATGATGACGACGATGATCCCGGGGCGAGGATGGAGGGACTGGAGGAATTCCTGTTCCAGTTCTGGCCGGTGAACGCAGGGGCTCGGTAAGGGGGTGCGCCGGGCGCGCTCTCTGGGGAGAGTCGCGCACGGCGCACAGGTGGCGGTCAGTCCGACAGTCGGTAGCCGTCGAAGAATCCGCCGTGGCAGAAGCCTCCCCGCCACGGATCCGTCACTCCTCCCGCCTCGCGGCACTTCGACCGTGAAACGGTTCCGTCGGCCGTCTCGGCGAGGGCCGAGGTCGAGGCCAGGGTCAGGGCGGCTGCGGAAGCGGCCAGCGCCATGGCCGCGAATCGAGCGATGTCGCGCATACACACTCCGTCGTCACTGTGTGGTATCGATCGATTACTTTCAGTACCCATCCGTCGGCCTCGGCATGCCTCCTGTTGTCAGCCCGCCGGTGAAGGCCCGTCCGGAAGGCGCGGCGCCTGGGGCAGGGTGCCGGCGAGGCCTGTGACGAACACCTGGAGCCCGTACTCGAATTCGCGGTCGAAGTTCGCGGCCTGGGGCGCGCTTGGCGGCGGCGCGTGCCGCGCCGCGCTCGACATCGGCCCCTGACGGTGACCGGAGCGCGCGAGGTGCCGGTGGAGATGCCGCCCCCGCGCGCGGACGCCCGCACCGAGGAGTTCGGCCCCGAGGCGGGTCAGGGGATGAGGGAGACTTCGGGGAAGCGGACGTCAGGGGCGTCGAAGAGCCGGTTGGGCTTCCCGCTCAGGTGCAGGTCGAAGAAGGCCGCGAGGTAGGCGCGCTGGGCCGACACCGACCGGCCGGGGTCGATCGTGCCGACGAAGTCGGCGACGGGCACCTTCGGCAACGCCGCTGCGATCTGCGGCAGCATCACCTGCAGGTCGGTGAACGAGCCGTGCGCCGCGCCCGCGAAGCGCAGCTCCCTTTTCCAGCCGGTCGAGGCATCCCAGAAGGACTTCCAGCTCGGTTCGCTCGCCCGTGTGTGCGTCTCAGCTGCGAGCTGCAGGAACGGCTTGGCGACCCCTGTCTTCGCCACCCGGCCGACGTAGCCGCCGTCGAGGTTCACACCCGCGTCCACCCGCCGGTCGTCGTGGACGAGTTGCGCTGCCACCGATCCGCCGAGGGACTGGCCGAGCGCTCCCACCCGGGACAGGTCAGGGGCGCCGCGCAGCCCGGCGGGCAACTGCCCGGCCTCCTCGCCGAGGCCGTGGCCGCGTCCCAGTGCGGCGATCTGGTCGAGGACGAACCGCATGTCCGCCAGGCGGGCCCGTGAATGCCGCGCGAGCAGCTTGGCGATGACGCGCGGAGTCAGCTTCGTCGGCAGGGGCACGGCTCGCACGACCCGCCCGCCGGGGAACTCCACCTGGTCGGCCTCGTAGGTGTGGTCCACGGTGACGACCAGGTAGCCGCGGGCGGCCAGGTCCTCCACCAGGGCGGTGCCGAGCGTGCGCGCGCCGCCGTCCCCGGAGCCGAAGAGCACGACCGGAAGCCTGCCCGCCCGCCGGTCCACCGGCGCGCCGACGCGGGCGTGGGTAGGGGTGGCGGCCCAGTTCACCGCGCCCGTCGCGATGCCCATGGGCGGCGCGGAGTGGCGGTCCCAGTCGGCCGCGGCCAGGGGCGCCATATGGGGGGCGACGGGCAGGGCCCGGCCGGTGTCCTTGGCCGGGTACCACAGGCTGACCATCAGCTCCCGGTAGGGCTTCGACCTGACCAGGGGGTCGGGGCGCGACCGGTCGACCAGGCGCACGGCGAGGGTGCCGACGCGGTACGGCCCGGCCGGCGCGGGCAGGGCCATCGTGACGCGGTCCCCGGCCGGCGCATGATGGGCCACGACGGCGGGGGCGGCCATGGCGGGCGTGGTGACGGCGGCCAGCGCCAGCCCGGCGACCGCCGCGGTGAACGTGTGGAAGGACATGTGAGGCTCCTCGCAAGCTGCGGATTCCTGTGCCCGACGAGGCTGGCAGCGGGGCGCGGCCCCGGGCTAGCGGCGTACGGTTGATCCACGCCTACGACTTCTGGCTGACATGCCCGGATGTTCATCCCGAAGGAGGATGGGGAGCGAACCCGCAGGACAACTAGGGTGAGCGGCATGAATCGAGGCGACCGTCCGGTGGCCTGCCTCGCAGCGCCCACCCGATGGTCGTCCATGCGATGGTCGTCCATGCCCGCCGACGCGCTGCTGGCGGCCGTGGTCTTTCTTGCCACGCTCGGGCCTGGCCAGGTGCCGGCACGCGGCGAGCCGGGGCCGCTGCTGCTTCAGGTGGCCCTGGTGGTGCCCCTGGTGTGGCGGCGGCGCGCGCCGCTGACGGTGTTCTGCGTGATCGCGGCGGCGGCCGCGATCCAATGGGTCGCCGATGTGCAGCTTCCTGCCGACGCCTCGCTGCTGGTCGCCCTCTACACCGTCGGCGCGCGCTGCACCTGGCGGCGGACGCTGGTGGCCGGGCTCACGCTGGAGGCCGGAGCGCTGCTGGCCGCGGCGCGATGGGCGCCGCCCGGCCAGTTCCCGTTCACGGCGGCCGCGCTGACCGCGATGACCGCCGCCGCCCTCGCCACGGGCCTGTGGATGCGCGCCCGGCGGGCGTACGTCACCTCGCTGGAACACGACCGCGAGCAGCGGGCGCGGCTCGCCGTCGCCGAGGAACGCGCCCGGATGACCCGCGACATGCACGACATCGTCACCCACAACCTGTCGGTCATGGTGGCGCTGGCCGACAGCGCGGCGTATGTACGGCACGGCGCGCCGGAGCAGGCGGTGGCCGCGATGGAGCAGATCGCGGCCACCGGGCGGCAGGCCCTGGACGATATGCGACGCTCCCTCGGTGTCGGCGAGCAGGGCGAGCGCGGCGAGTTCGTCCGGCAGGACGGCGCGGGGCTGCATCCGGCGCCCGGTATCGCCGAGCTCGGTCCTCTTACCGCCAGGATGCGCGCGGCCGGGCTGCCAACCCGCCTGGAGGTGACCGGTGATCCGGAGGCGATCCCCGCCGTCGCCCAGCTCACCGTCTACCGGCTGGTCCAGGAGGCGCTGACGAACGCGCTCAGGCACGCCGCCGGGGCGACGGCCGAGGTGCGGGTCCGCCTGACGCCGCGGTGCGCCGCCGTGGAGGTCGTCGACGACGGCCGCCCGGGGCTCGCGCCTGGGGACGCCCACGGGCGGGGCCTGGTCGGCATGCGCGAGCGCATCTCCGCCTACGGCGGTACCCTCCATGCCGGTCCGCTGCCCGGCGGCGGCTGGCGGGTGGCGGCCAGCCTCGACATCGGCGGCGACAGGGCGGGGGAGGGCAGGGCGTGACGATCCGGCTGCTGATCGCCGACGATGAGTCGTTGCTGCGCATGGCGTTTCGCATGGTGTTCGAGGCCGAGCCGGACCTGGAGGTGGCGGGCGAGGCGGGCGACGGCGATGAGGCCGCCCGGATGGCCCGGCTGCTGCGTCCCGACGTCGTGCTGATGGATGTACGCATGCCAGGCATGGACGGGATCGAGGCCACCCGCAGGATCGTCAGGGACTCCCCGCGCTCGCGCGTGCTCATCCTGACCACCTTCGACCTGGACGAGTACGCCTTCGCCGGGCTGAAGGCCGGGGCCTCGGGCTTCCTGCCGAAGAACACACGGCCCGGGGACCTGCTGGCCGCGATCCGTAGCGTGGCGGCGGGTGAGGCCGCGGTCTCCCCGCGGATCACCCGCCGCCTGCTGGAGAAGTTCGCCCCCCTGCTCATGCCCGGTGTTCCCGAGCGCGACAGGCGGCTGGCGCTGCTCACCTCCCGCGAACGCGAGGTGCTGGTCCAGGTGGCGCGCGGGCTGTCGAACGCCGAGGTCGCCGCGGCGATGCGCCTGGCCGAGGCCACCGTGAAGACGCACCTCAGCCGGGTTCTGCTGAAGCTGGGGCTGCGGGACCGCGCGCAGGTCGTGGTCTTCGCCTACGAGAGCGGTCTCATCCGCCCGGCGACACCGCATGACGCGCGAGACGTCCGGTTCAGGCCGCCGCGACCGCCTCGATCTTCGGAATCGCGGTGATGTTCACGTCTGCTCCGGGATCATCTGGTGGGCGCTCGTGCCGACGTCCATGGCGGTGTAGTAGACGCAGGCCCGCTCGCCGTGGTTGGCGAAGGCGTGCACGCAGTCGCCCGCGTAGTAGAGGGCGTCGCCCTCGCCGAGCAGCACGTCGCGCCCGTCGAGGGTCACCGTCAGCGCGCCGGACTCCACCGCCACGTACTCGCGCGAGCCCGGCGCGTGCGGGGCGAAGGAGCCGACCGTGACGCCTGTGGGCACGGCGGTGCGGATGAACTCGAACTCCACTCCGGGCAGCGCCGGCGACAGGATCCGCCGCTCCCAGCCCGTACGGTCCTCGATGGCGCGCTGCTCGCCGCGTCGCAGCGTGATCACCCTGCCGGGCGGATGCTCGTCCAGCAGCCGCGCCACCGTGGTGCCGAGCGTGGTGGCCAGGGTTCAGAGGCGGTCGGCGTTGGCCGTGATGGCGGCGCGCAGGTAGTGGGACAGGCCCGGGGCGGCGGCGTCGACGGTGGCGGTGAAGCGGGGGTCGGCCACGTACAGCTCGCCCAGGCCGCGGTGGATGTCGGGGAGGCAGTCGTAGAACCAGCGAGTGATGTGCCCGCGGTGGCGCTCGGCCAGGTCCATCACCGCCTCGCCGTCGGCCGGCAGCCCCGCTTTCATCGCCGCCACCAGGTCGGCCGTGATCGCCGCAGCCTCGGCCCGCCACTGGAGCCAGTCGGCCTTGGTGTAGGCCGCCACCCGCCGCCTGCTCTGCGCGAACGCCTCGCTCGTGCCCCAGCGCCGCTCCGCCTCCTGCTCGTGATCTTCCGGGCGGAAGGCGCCGAATATCTCCAGGCGTTCCTCGGGGGTGAGCGTGATGTTCATGCTTCGCGCCTCCAGGGCGAGTTCGACGGCCGCCATCATGTCCCGCAGCCGTTCGAGGCGCCCGGCCAGCAGTTCGTGCTGGCGGCGCAGGTGCGTCAACTCGTCGGCGGTGGGATCGTCCAGGATCGCGGAGATCTCCTCCAGTCCGAAGCCCAGTTCGCGGTAGAACAGCACCTGCTGTAGTCGATCCAGGTCGGCGTCGGTGTAGCGCCGGTAGCCCGCCCTGCTCCGCTCGCCCGGCGACAGCAGACCGATCTCGTCATAGTGGTGCAGGGTGCGCACGGTGACTCCGGCCAGGCGCGACACCTGCCCGACGGACAGACTCATACCTGCCACCCTGCACCCTCACGCGGCGTCAGGCGCAACCGGCTGGACTCTCCCACCGGGGGAGAGACCATGCTTGAGGGCGTGAGCGAGGATCTGCTGCCGATCGGGCAGTTCGCCAGGCTGAGCCGGCTCAGCGTCAAACAGCTACGGCACTACGACGAGCTGGGGTTGCTACGCCCCGCACACGTCGATGCCGACACCGGCTACCGCTACTACCACCCCGAGCAGGCCCGCCAGGCGCTGTCGATCGGGCTGCTGCGCTCGATGGACGTGCCGCTGGCGGTGGTCGGCCAGGTCCTGTCCGGTACGGCGGGCGCGCTGGCCGGCGTCCGCGAGCACCTGGAGGCGGAACTCGCCCGCAGGCGCGCCACCCTGTCCGCCCTCGAACGCGTCATGGCCGAAGGCCTGCCCACCACGCCGGTTCACCTGACCCGCGAACCCACCACCCGCGCCGCCCTGCTCAAGCGCACCGCCTCCGGTCCCCAGGACATCGGCAGGGCCACCTCCGAGGCGGTCGCCGCCCTGCTGCCGCACCTGACGGAGGTACGGCTGGTTGGCCTGTTCCCCCTCGACTTCGGCGACGCGATCGAGATCACCGTCGCGGCCGTCACCGACCGGCCCGTCCCGGGCGCCGAACCCGGCGTGCTGCCCGGCGGCACCTTCGCCACCGCCACCCACGTCGGCCCCTACGACCAGATCTCGCTCACCGCCCACGCCCTGCTGGCCTGGTGCGCCGAGCGACGTCACCTGCCCCGCGGCCCGATCCGCGAGGTGTACGCCTCAGACCCGGCGAGCACGCCACCGGAGCGGCTCGTCACCCACCTGATGATCTCTGTGGAGGAGACATGACCCCAACCCTGGTCACCCACGGCCCCGTCACCTGCCTGAACGTCACCGGCCTCGGCGAACCCGGCGGCGCCGAGTACGGTTCGGCCGTCGCCGCCCTGTTCGCGGTCGCCGCGGCCCTGGACAGCCCGCCCGCGATGCTGGAGGGCCGCTGGTGGGTGGAGGACGAGCGGCCCCCCTTCGAGGTGCCGCGCGAGCAGTGGCGCTGGCACCTGATGCTCAACCTGCCCGCCGCCCCCGCGCCCGGCGCCGTGGAGCGGGCCCGCCTGCGGGCGCGCCCGGCCTCTGCGGCGGTCGAGCGGGTGCAGGTGGTCACCTACACCGAGGGAGAGTGCGTGGAGGCGCTGCACGAGGGGCCCTTCAGCACCGAGTACGTGACGCTGAAGCTCATGGAGGAGTTCATGACCGAGCACGGGCTGGAGGCCGCCGGACCGCATCACGAGCTGTACCTGACCCCGCCGGACGCCGCCGAACTCCGCACCCTGCTGCGCCAGCCGGTGGCTCCGCGCTGACCCGCCGGGCCCGGCCTTGACCTCGACCTCGATTGAGGTTGGAGGCTGGGTTCATGACGATCGAGGTGTGGGTGGATGTGATCTGCCCGTGGTGTTACCTGGCCAAGCGGCGCCTGGAGGCGGCTCTGCGCGAGAGCGGCGGCACGGGCGGAGTGCTGTGGCGCAGCTACGAACTGGTGCCCGAGGCCCCTGCCGTGCCGGGGCTGACGACGGTGGAGACGATGATCGGGTTCGGCGAGGACGGGCGGGAGGTGACGGCCAGGTTCGCCCGCATCAGGCGACTGGGCAGACAGGAGGGACTCACCCTGAACCTGCCCACCGCCCGCCCCGTCAACTCCTTCGACGCCCACCGGCTGATCCACCTGGCCGGCCGCTACGGCAGGCGCGGACAGGCGCTGGAGGCGGTCCTGCGCGCCTACCACACCGACAACCTCGACATCGCCGACCACGACGTCCTGGCCGGCCTCGCCGAGCAGGCGGGCCTGGACCCGGGGGAGGCCCGCCGCGCCCTGGCGCTCGGCGGGCCCCTCGCCGCCGAGGACCACCTGGGGGAGCTGGTGCGGGCCGACGAGCGGCGCGCGGCCGAACTCGGCGTGCGTGGGGTCCCGGCCTTCGTGCGCGGGGGAGAGGTGGTGGCCGCGGGCCTGCCGTCGCAGCAGGCGCTCACCGCGCTCCTGCTCGATCTCCATGAGGTCCGGGGCGAGGTCGCGGGCATGGCCGAGTCGTTCCCGGCCGCTGACGCTCAAGGGGACGTGCGCTCACCCCGGTGAGCTCGCCTTCTTGAGCGTCAGGGCAGGGTGAGCAGGCGGGGGCCGGAGTCGGTGACGGCGATGGTGTGCTCGGCGTGGGCGGCGCGGCTGCCGTCCCTGGTGCACATCGTCCAGCCGTCGGCCGCGATGCGGTAGCGGCCGTCACCGCCGGCGATGAACATCGGCTCGATGGCCAGGGCCAGGCCGGGGCGCAGCACCAGCCCCCGGCCCGGCCTGCCGTGGTTGGCCACGTGCGGGTCCTCGTGCATGGCCCGGCCGATGCCGTGGCCGCCGAAGTCGGCCGGCATGCCGTACCCGCCCTGGGCGGCGGTCTGGGCGATGGCGTGGGAGATGTCGCCGATCCTGTTGCCGGGCTGTGCCGCGGCGATGCCGGCGGCCAGCGCCTGTTCGGTGGCCTCGATGAGGGCCAGGTCTTCGGGGGAGGTGGCGCCGATGCCGAAGGAGATGGCGGCATCGCCGGTCCAGCCGTCCAGGTGGGCGCCGCAGTCGACGCTGAGCAGGTCGCCTTCGCGCAGCCGGTGGCGGGTGGGGATGCCGTGCACGATCGCGTCGTTGACCGAGGCGCAGATCACGCCGGGGAACGGGGTGGGGGCGAAGCCGGGCAGGTAGCCGAGGAAGGCGGGCTTGGCCCCGGCTTCGGCGATCACTGTGGCCGCCAGCTCGTCCAGTTCCAGCAGGCTCACGCCGGTGGCCGCGTGCTCGCGTACCGCCTGCAGCGCGCGGCCCACGATCCGGCCGGCTTCGCGCATGGCGTCGAGTTCGGTGTCAGTCTTGATCTCAACCATGAACGATAACTATACCGGTATTATTATCGATGTTGCTACGATGGCCCCATGGTCCGACCACCCCTCACCCCAGACGAGCGCCGCCGCGGCGAAGAACTCGGCCTCCTGCTGCGCCACGCCCGAGGCGAGCGCAGCATCGTCGAGGTCGCCGCCGCGGCGGGCATGTCCGCCGAAACCCTCCGCAAGATCGAGACCGGCCGCATCGCCACCCCCGCGTTCTTCACCATCGCGGCCCTGTCCAACGCGCTGGGCGTCTCCCTCGACCAGCTCGCCCTCCACCTGACCCCCGACCTGAGCCTGCCCGCCTGACCCCGCCCGCCGACGCGGGCCGACCGGCCGCGGACGCCCCGTCTACTGCGACGACAGGGCCAGCTTCACCCCGAAAGCGATCAGCGCCGTGCCGGTGACCCGGTCCACCGCCCGCCGTACGGCAGGGCGCTGCACCCAGGCGCGCACCAGCCCCGTCCCGAAGATCAGCAACGTGAACCAGGCCATGCCCTCCACGTTGTGCACCAGCGCCAGCAGCAGCCCCATCGCCAGCGGCGGCACGTCCGGCGGGATGAACTGCGGCAGCAACGCCACGTAGAACACGCCGATCTTCGGGTTCAGCAGGTTCGTCAGAGTCCCGCGCAGCCACGCCCGCCCGAGCCCGCCCGCACCGTCCTGCTCGACGGGCTCGGCCGCCCCCCGCCGCGCCTTGAGGATCATCGAGACGCCGAACCACACCATGTAGGCCGCGCCCGCGTACCGCAGCACCGTGTACGCCAGATGGGAGGCCGTCAGCAGCGCCGAGACCCCGACGGCCGCCGCCGCGCCCCACACCAGCACCCCGGTGTTGACCCCCAGCGCGGTCGCGAACGCCTGCCCGCGCCCCTGCGTCACGGCCGAGCGCAGCACCAGCGCCGTGTCCAGGCCGGGAACGATCGTGAGGAACCCGGCCACCACCGCGAAAGACAACAGAGCAGACGTCATACCGCAAACCCTACGGTTGGGCGCGAGGCTGTTTCAGCAGGGGATGGGCGCGCATCGCCACCTCCAGCTCACCGGGCAGCTCGTCGCGGTACCGCCCCAGCGTGGCGAGATCACTGTGGCCCAGCACCCGCCGCACCGCGTCCATGTCGACCGCGTCGGCCAGCAGGTGCGTGGCCGTGGTGTGCCGCAGGCCGTGCGGGGTCACCGTACGCCGCTGGCCGGGCTCGACCCGGCGCTGCACCCGGTCGATCACCGCCTGCACGTCCCCCCTGGCCAGCCGCCTGCCCCGCCACGACAGCAGCAGCGCCTTGTCCTCACCGGCCGGCCGGTCGCGCCGCAGGTAGCCCTCCAGCACCTCGGCCACCTGCGCCGGCAGCGGCACGTCGCGCGTCTTGCCGCCCTTGCCGAAGATGCGCCAGTAGCGCACCCCGTCGTTGGTGTAGAAGTCCTCCACGTTGGCCCGCACCAGCTCCGACACCCGGGGACCCATCGTCGACAGCAGCAGCACGATCAGCGCGTCACGCGCCTGCACCCGCTGGTCGCTGCGCGGACGCCGGCCCCCGCCCGGCTCCACGCCCGCCTCAGGGGAGGCCGACGCCATCGTCCGCGCCGCCCCGATCAGGCCCTGCGCCTGCTCGCGGGTCAGCGCCCGCCGCTCGGCCCGCAGCCCGCCGCGCTCCCTGGCGCTGACCGTCGCCGACGCCATCGGATTGATCTGCACCCAGCCCGCCAGCGTCGCGTGCTTGAACAGCGCCGAGATCGAGCGCCGGAACCTGGCCTGGGAGGAGGCGCTCTGCAACGCCCCCGTCGGCCGCACCCGCCGCCCGTCGGGCTTGCGGGCGAAGGCCAGCAGAATCGCGTCCACATCCTCACCGGTCAGATCGTCGAGCACCGCCCCCGGCCCGGCCAGCGCCACCAGCGTCGCCACATCACGCGCGTAGAGCTCGGCCGTGGCCGCCGACAGCGCCCCGGTCAGCGTCTTGGCGCGCACCAGCTCCACATAGCGGTCGCCCGCCTCCTGCACGGTCAGCCGGTTGAGCCTCGCAGGCCGCATGCCCCTCCTCGCCCAGGGAAAGATCCGTCCTCGACCGTACCGAGCCGCACCGACAAAATCGGGAACATGACCGTCTACGAAACCCCGAGACTCCAGATCCGTCCCTGGACGCACGCGCCTGCCGACCTCGACCGGCTCGCCGACATCTACACCCGCCCCGAGGTCACCCGCTGGCTGCCGCCCTTCACCCTGGAACCCGCCCAGATCGTGGAGCGCTGGCAGGCCCGCAGCCAGGGCGTCTACGGGGTGTGGGCCATCCACCCGGCCGGGGAGCCGGCGCCGGTGGGCACGGTGCTGCTCGCGCCGCTGCCCAACGGGGACGGCGAAGTCGAGGTCGGCTGGCACCTGCACCCCGCCCACTGGGGCCACGGCTACGCCACCGAGGCCGCCCGCGGCGCGCTGGAACGGGGTTTCGCCTCGGGCCTGGCGGAGATCTACGCCGTCGTCATGCCCGGCAACACCGCCTCCCAGGCGGTCTGCGCCCGCCTGGGCATGAGCGCGCTCGGACCGATGCGCCGCTGGTACGACACGGACCTGGAAACCTTCAGGATCAGCACCACCTGAGACGAGCGTGACGACCCCGACACGGAGAGTAGCCTTCACCGCATGCCGCACATCGCCATGGTCAGCATCCCGGCCCCCGGGCACGTCAACCCCAGCCTGGAGGTGATCAGGGAACTCGTCGCCCGAGGCCACCGCGTCACCTACGCCAACGACCCCTCTTACCGCGACATCGTCACCGCCACCGGCGCCGAACTCGTGCCCTGCCCCTCGCTGCTGCCGCACGGCGACCAGACCTGGCCCGAGGACACCGTCGCCCAACTCGACCTGTTCCTGCGCGACAACGTCGCGATGACCCCGCGCCTGCGCGCCTTCTACGACCGCGACCGGCCCGAGCTGTTCCTGTACGACATCGCCGGCGCGCCCGCCCGCGTCCTGGCCGCCAACTGGGGCCTGCCCTCCATCCAGCTCTCACCTACCTACGTCGCCTGGCGCGGATACGAGCAGGACATGGCGCCGGTCATCGACGCCCTCGCCGCCACCCCCGAGGGCGCCGACCACTTCCGGCGTTGCGAACAGTGGCTGGCCGGCGAGGGCGTCCGCGACACCACCCACGCCGACTTCGTCGGCCGCCCCGAACGCTGCCTGGCGCTCATCCCGCGCGCCCTGCAGCCGCACGCCGACCGCGTCGACGAGGACGTCTACACCTTCATCGGCCCCTGCTTCGCCGAAGGCGCCCGCCAAAGCGAGTGGAGGCGCCCCGAAGGCGCCGCCAAGGTGCTGCTCATCTCCCTCGGCTCCACCTTCACCGACCAGCCCGCCTTCTACCGCGACTGCCTGGCCGCCTACGGCGACCTGCCCGGCTGGCACGTCGTGCTGCAGATCGGCCGGCACGTCGACCCCGCCGACCTCGGACCCGTCCCCGCCAACACCAGCCTGCACCGCTGGGTGCCCCAGCTCGACATCCTGCGGCGCGCCGACGCCTTCCTCACCCACGCCGGCATGGGCGGCGCCGCCGAGGGCCTGTCCTGCGGCCTGCCCATGATCGCCGTACCGCAGGCTGTCGACCAGTTCTCCAACGCCGACCGCCTGGTGGAACTCGGCGTCGCCCGCCGCCTGGACACCGCCCAGGCCACCCCCGCCGCCCTGCGCCAGGCCCTGCTCGACCTCACCGGCGACCCCGAGGTCGCCCGGCGCGGCGCCGACCTGCGGGCACAACTGCGTGAGGCCGGCGGCACCAGACGCGCCGCCGACCTCATCGAAGAGCGCCTGGCCCGCTAGATGTCGCGGAAGGTCTCGATCCGCGCCCCCAGCGCGTTCAGCCGCTCGGCCAGATCCTCATACCCGCGGTTGATCACGTACACGTTGCGCAGCACCGAGGTGCCCTCGGCCGCCATCATCGCCAGCAGCACCACCACCGCCGGCCGCAGCGCCGGCGGGCACATCATCTCCGCCGACCGCCACCGCGTCGGGCCCTCCACCAGCACCCGGTGCGGATCCAGCAGCTTCACCCCCGCGCCGAGCCGGGTCAGCTCGGTCAGATAGATCGCCCGGTTGTCGTAGACCCAGTCATGGATCAGCGTCGAGCCCTGCGCCGTCGCCGCGATCGCGGCGAAGAACGGCACGTTGTCGATGTTCAGCCCGGGGAACGGCATCGGATGGATCTTGTCGATGGGGGAGCGGAGCTTGGACGGACGCACCGTCAGGTCCACCAGGCGGGTGCGCCCGTTGGCCGCCGCGTACTCCGGCGTGCGGTCGTGGTCGAGCCCCATCTCCTCCAGCACCGCCAGCTCGATCTCCAGGAACTCCACCGGCACCCGGCAGATCGTCAGCTCCGAGGAGGTCACCACCGCCGCCGCCAGCAGGCTCATCGCCTCCACCGGATCCTCCGACGGCGCGTAGTCCACGTCCCGCTCGATGAACGGCACCCCGTGCACCGTCAGCGTCGTGGTGCCGACCCCCTCGACCTTCACCCCGAGCTGCTCCAGGAAGAAGCACAGGTCCTGCACCATGTAGTTGGAGGAGGCGTTGCGGATCACCGTCACCCCGTCGTGCCGCGCCGCCGCCATCAGCGCGTTCTCCGTCACCGTGTCGCCCCGCTCGGTCAGCACGATCGGCCGCTCGGGCACCACCCGCCGATCCACCCGCGCGTGGTAGGTGCCGCCCGTCGCGGTGATCTCCAGCCCGAACGGTCGCAGCGCGCTCATGTGCGGCTGCACGGTGCGCGTCCCCAGATCACACCCGCCCGCGTACGGGATGCGGAAGTGACCGGTGCGATGCATCAGCGGCCCCAGGAACATGATCACGCTCCGGGTACGGCGCGCCGCCTCGGTGTCCATCGCCTCCAGGTCCAGCCGCGCCGGGGGCACGATCTCCAGATCGTTGCCCCCGTTGATCCAGCGCGCCCGCACCCCGATCGAGGCCAGCACCTCCAGGATGCGGTACACCTCCTCGATGCGCGCCACGTTGCGAAGCGTGGTGCGCCCGGAGTTCAGCAGCGAGGCGCACAGCAGCGCCACGCACGCGTTCTTGCTCGTCTTGACATCGATGCTGCCCGACAGGCGCCGCCCGCCCACCACCCGCAGATGCATCGGCCCCGCGTAGCCGAGCGAGACGATCTCGCTGTCCAGGGCCTCACCGATCCGGGCGATCATCTCAAGACTGATGTTCTGATTGCCCTTTTCGATACGATTTACAGCACTCTGGCTCGTCGCCAACGCCTCCGCCAACTGCAGCTGGGTCCACCCCCGATGCTGACGCGCGTCCCTGATAAGCCTGCCGATCCGCACAAGGTAGTCGTCTGCCACAACAGGCAAACATATCTCACATATGAGATGCATCTGCGGAACGGGGGACCCAACCGGCACGCGAGTCGCACTAACCCCGATGCACCGCCAGATGCTCCGGCGTCACCTCAGCCCGCGCCTTCGACACGAAAGCCCGCCGCGCCGCCGCGAACCCGTGCCGATCGTCGAACATGTCCCTGCTCATCTCCGCCAGCTCCTCGACCCGGTACGCCTCCAGCGGCTTGCGAAGCTCGTCGGCGGCCCGCCCCTCCTGCTTGACCGCCAGCAACTCCTCGAAATCCGGCCGCTTGGCCAGCCGCACCGCGTACTCCAGCACCGACTCCTCAAAACGCGCCCGCGAACCGCCCGCCACCCCGTCGGCGAGCCCCATCGCCATCGCCTGCTCGGCCCCCACCGGCAGGCACGCCGAGGTCAGCTCCGCCGCCCGCTCGGCCCCCACCCGCCGCGGCAGCACATACGTCCAGTACTCCGACCCGAACAACCCCATCGTGCGATAGTGCGGATTCAACACCACACCCTCACGAACCAGCACATGATCGGCCCCGAGCGCCAGCATCACCCCGCCCGCGCCCGCGTTACCCCCGACCGACGCCACCACCAGCTGCTCCTGGCACTCGATGATCTCCCGGCACACCGCGTTGACCGCGTTGATGTTCGTCCACGCCTCCAGCTCCGGATGGCGCGCCGCCTCGATCACGTTCAGGTGGATGCCGTTGGAGAACACCTCGCCGCCGCGCACGACCAGCACCCGGGTGTCCTGCCGTACCGCGTAACGCAACGCCGACACCAGCCGCCGGCACTGCTCACTCGACATCGCCCCGTTGTAGAAGTCGAACCCGAGCACCCCCACCAGCCCGGAACGCCGATAGGTGATCTCCCGGTACCCCGCCCCCTCACCCGACAGCCTCGGCCGCTCCGCCTCCGGCACCCCCGCGAGCCGCCCGCCCAGCACCAGCGTCGCCGGCAACTTCACCGACCCCTTGTACTCCGCCCGCAGATGCCCCACCCACACCGACCCGTCACCGGTGTGCACCAGCACCGCACCGGCCCGCCGCGCGGCCACCGTACCCGGCGCCCCCGACAGGGACGGGCCCTCGAACGCGTCGAACACCCGCACCGGCACCCCGCACAGCAGCGCCCGCGCCCCCGGCGAGCCGTCGGCCGCCCTGATCCTGCGCAGCACCCGCGCCGTCGACTCCGCCCAGGAGAACTCCCGCTCGGCCATCCGCATCGACGGCCGCAGCCGCCCCCACACCTCCGGCCGGCCGTAGTCCAGCGGCGCGGGCTCGAAGTCCGGATCGGCCGCCTTGCCCACCACCTCCAGCACCAGCTCCACCGCCGCGTCGGCCACCGGCCCGTTGTACAGGCTGCTCTTGCGCGGCGCCTCCTCGCCCAGCCGCAGCGCCCGCGACCCCCAGACCGGGCCCGCGTCCATCTCCTCCACCGCCTGCAGCGCCGTCACCCCCCAGCGCGCCTCAGCGTCGGTGATCGCCCAGTCCAGCGACGAGGGCCCGCGATCACCGGGCGGCCCCGGGTGGATGATGATCGTGCGATGCTCGCGCCAGACCCCCTCCGGCACCCGCTCGCGCAGGAACGGGCAGACCACCAGATCCGGCTTGGCCAGCGCCACCGCCTCGAGCATCACCTGCGCCGACAGCGCCAGCTCCACGCTCACCTCGTGCCCCTCCTCACGCAGGGCCAGCCACGCCCGCTGGGTGAGACCGTTGAACGCCGAACACAGCAGCAACACACGCACAAGACTTCCTTCGTACGGCCGGGCGCCCGCGAACGAACACCGCCGTACGGCAGGCCGGGGGAGAGGCACCCGGGAACTGACAACGGCACAGATCTTGACACGCACCAGCAAAGTTACGCGACAAATCGGTGCAAAAACCTGGAGTTCCGGGCCAGCCCACAATTCTCTTTCCGCACCGGCACCCAGCACAAGATCCTTACCCTGACACCCACATGATTGGCTGGAACACGTGAAAACCCTCCGGCGCGACTGGACCGAACTCCCCGACCTCATGCGCCACGAACTCGAACACCGACTGGGCTCCGCGATCCGCCACTTCGACGAACGCCAAGGCGGCTTCTCCTACGGCGTCCTCGGCGTCGCCACCCTGCACACCGGCGAACAGGTGTTCATCAAAGCCGTCCACACCGACGCCGCCAACGCACGCGACTACCGCGCCGAGACGACCGTCGCCCCCCGCCCTGCCCCAGGCGATCCCCACCCCACGCCTGCGCTTCGCCTGCGAGAAGGCCGACTGGCTCCTGCTCTGCTTCGACCTCGCCCCCGGCGCCCTGCCCCGCCAACCATGGCTACCCGCCGAACTGTCCGCCGCCCTCGACACACTCACCGTGTGCGCCCGCGAACTGACCCCCACACCGACGATCCCCGACCTGCCGACCCTGGCCGAGCAGATGACCGGACGCTGCGAAACCTGGCGCGCACTGGAACACCACGGCACCCACGGCCCGCTCACCATCGACGACCTCGGCCCCTGGGAACGCCGGAACCTGCCCCGGCTCGCCGCCACCGAAGCCGTCTGGACCGACCTCGTCGTCGGCGACACCCTCCTGCACTTCGATCCGCGCTACGACAACATCCTCATCAGCCCGGACGGCACAGCCCGCCTCGTCGACTGGGGACGCGCCTGCACCGGCCCCGCCTGGGCCGACCCGGTCTGCCTGCTCCTGCAGTCCGACCTGGGCGACCTTGACCCCGAACCGATCCTCGCCGACCACCCCACCGGCCGAAACGCCCACCCCGAACACCTCGACGCCTTCCTCGTCGCCCTGGCCGGCTACTGGACCCACACCGCCGCACTTCCCGGACTCCCGCACGCCCGACGAGCGACCATCACCTGGCTCCGACACCGCTGGACCTGAACCACCACGACCACGTACAGACGGACATCACCGATAGGAGTCGATGAGCCGGGCGAGGTGCCTCCCGGCGATCTCCAGCGGAGCCTCGCTCTGTGAAACCTGCGCGGACATCTCCGCGCCCTCCAACGTGTTGATCACCGTGTGGGCCAGATCGTGGGCGACGTCCTCGGCGAAGCCGCACCGGCGGAGCTTGTCGCGCACCAGCGTGCGCCAGTTCTCGAAGGCCTCCTCGGCGGCCCGCTGGATGTCGGGGACGAGCCCCGCGCTCTCCAACGCCGCAGTGGTGATGGGACAACCGTCGAGCCAGCCGGACTCACGCAGGCCCGAGGCCAGCTCCCGGGCGCAGGCGATGATCGCCTCACCCGGATCGTCCACCCGCTCGAGCGCGGTACGCAGCAGCTCGGCGAACTCCCTGTCCCCGTGGTGGATCGCCTCGACCGCAAGCTCCCGCTTGCCGCCGGGGAAGAAGTGGTACACCGAGCCGAGCGTGGCCTCGGCCTCCCGGGAGATCTCCTTGAGGCCGGTCGCCCCGTATCCCTGCCGCTGCATCAGCCGGGAGGTCGCCCGGACGATCCGCTCCCGAGTACCGATCTCATGCTTGGTCGCCATACCCCCAAGCCTAGTGGGTAGAGCGTTCGTTTTAGAGCCGTGCTAGTGTCCTTCTACTAGTTAGAGCGTTCGTTTTAGTCCGCGAGGGAGAACACAATGCCCACCAAGACCGTGACCGTGATCGGCCTGGGCCCCATGGGGCAGGCGATGGCCAACACCTACCTGGACAACGGCTACACCGTGACCGTCTGGAACCGCACAGCCAGCCGAGCAGACCACCTGGTGGCACGCGGCGCCGAACGCGCGCAGACCGTCGAGGCCGCGCTGACCGCCAACGACCTGGTGGTGCTGAGCCTGACCGACTACGACGCGATGTACGCCACCCTGCGGCAAGCACCCACCACCGCCCTGGCCGGCCGTACCGTGGCCAACCTCACCTCCGACACCCCCGACCAAGCCCGCCAGGCGGCCACATGGATGGCCGAGCGCGGCGCCGTACAGATCACCGGCGGCGTCCAGGTGCCACCCCCCGGCATCGGCCGGCCAGGAGCCGAGACCTACTACAGCGGCCCCAAGGACGCGATCGAAACCCACCGATCCGCCCTGGAAGTGCTGACCGACATCGACTACCTCGGCGAAGACCCCGGCCTGGCGGCCCTGTACTACCAGATCGGCATGGACATGTTCTGGACAGGCCTGCTCAGCTACCTGCACGCCCAAGCGGTGGCGGAAGCCAACGGCATCTCAGCGGAGCGCTTCCTCCCCAACGCCGCCAAAACCATGGACTTCCGCTACTTCCTCGAGTTCTACGCCCCGCGCATCGACGCCGGCAACCACCAGGGCGACGTCGACAGGCTGACCATGGGCGTCGCCAGCCTGGAACACGTCCTGCACACCGTGCAGGCATCCGGCGTGGACGACTCCCTGCCGGCGACCGTCCTGGACATCTTCCGCCGCGGCGTCGCCGCAGGACACGGCCACGACAGCCTCACCAGCCTGATCAAGGTGCTGAAGCGATAACGCCACACCCAGCCAGAGCGGCTCGAACCAAGAATCATCATCAGTACGGCCTGAGCCACACGCATCGAGACCGGCGAACGCGACGCAACAGAAGGGGCCGATCGGACGAGTACGTCCGATCGGCCCCACTCATTTTCAAAGGGCTCCCGCTCGACGATCAGCCCATCCCCGGGTCATCCGACGACGGCCTACGGCCTTGATGGCGATCTTCTAGCCCTCGGCGGCGGGAAGGATCGATCAGGAGCACGGCGGACGGTAGTCCGGCGTCACGTCGGTGTGACCACTGCAGGACGTGTGCCCCGGAGCCTGGTCGTTCCTCATCTTGTTCCAGACGTCAGCCTCTGCCTTGTTACGGGCGTCGGCTTCCGCCTTGTTACGGGCGTCTGCCTCGGCCTTGTTCTTGGCGTCGGCGTAAGCGTCGGCCCAAGCCTTGTTCCGCGCGTCAGCCTCCGCCTTGTTACGAGCGTCGGCTTCCGCCTTGTTCTTGGCGTCGGCGTAAGCGTCGGCCCAAGCCTTGTTCCGCGCGTCAGCCTCCGCCTTGTTACGAGCGTCAGCCTCGGCCTTGTTACGAGCGTCCGCGTCCGCGTCCGCGTCCGCGTCGGCGTATGCCTTGTTCCGCGCGTCAGCCTCGGCCTTCTGACGGGCGTCTGCCTCGGCCTTGTTCTTGGCGTCGGCGTAAGCGTCGGCCCAAGCCTTGTTCCGCGCGTCAGCCTCGGCCTTCTGACGAGCGTCAAGGTCGGCCTTGTTCCGCGCGTCCGCGTCAGCGTCAGCCTCGGCCTTGTTACGCGCCTCAGCCTCCGCCTTCTGACGAGCGTCAGCCTCGGCCTTCTGACGGGCGTCTGCCTCGGCCTTGTTCTTGGCGTCGGCGTAAGCGTCGGCCCAAGCCTTGTTCCGCGCGTCAGCCTCGGCCTTCTGACGAGCGTCAAGGTCGGCCTTGTTCCGCGCGTCCGCGTCAGCGTCAGCCTCGGCCTTGTTACGCGCCTCAGCCTCCGCCTTCTGACGAGCGTCAGCGTCAGCGTCGGCGTCGGCCTTGTTGCGAGCCTCGGCCTCCGCCTTCTGACGCGCCTCGGCCTCTGCCTTCTGGCGAGCCTCGGCGTCGGCCTTGTTACGCGCCTCTGCCTCGGCCTCCTGCTTCTGCTTGGCGACAGCGTCGGCGACGCTGTCGGAGGCGGCGGAGGTGTCGAGGTTGAAGCTGACGTTCTGGTTAAGGGTCTGCGACTGGTTCTGCAGCTGGCTCTGCAGCTGGCGCTGGAACTGACGCTGGTTCGCGGTCTGCCTCTGGACCTGGTGCAGCAGCTGCCGCTGCCAGACGGCCGCCCTGCTGCCGCCGCCGCAGTTCCTTCTGCCGCAGCCGCCGCAGCCGACGCCGTGGCAGGTGTCCCAGCTGCTGACGGCATTGGTGTTGGCGACGCTGGCTGCCGTGGCGGCGGTCGCTGCGCCAAGGCCGACAGCTCCGGTGGCCAGCATGGAGCCGCCGACGGCGACTGCTGCCACGACGCCCTTGAGCTTGTTCATTGCGTGGTTCCCCCTGAAAAGACTTTCTTGCCCCATCATGGACATTCGCCAAATGACTGGAAAACGCCCCCGATAATCCTGAAAGGACCATCCTGCGCACACCCTAGATATCCCGCCGATCAAGGTGTAAACGGACGTTATCCGCTTCTTTTGCGCAACTAGCTGCTTGTTTGACTGGGGCGTCTTTGCCTTCGGCGTACACAAGCCTCCGGCGAGGCGCAGGGGTGCCATATTTGCCGCGTTCCATGGCAGTCACTAAGCAAGCCGCGACTGTAAACGTTCACTCGCGGAACCGGGCAATTCATATGATTCGCTTAGCGCGCTCTTTTCCTCTTACCTCTCGCGCTTGACTTATAGGGGCGATTCGGGCGAAGTGGACCTACGGGGGAGGGGACGGGCAGGTCTCGACCCTGGGGGCGACACGCTCACCTGTGCAGACGCGCCCATGGCGACGGCCGCCGCCATGGGATGCCGAATCGTCGACAGGGCAGCCGATCAGCCAGGTGATGGCGCTGCGGCCCTGAGGGGTCCCCACTCTTCTGACTCGTTTATCGAGTCCATCGGTCCGCCGCGACGGCAGCCTTGGCGAGCATCGCTCGCGTAGATGCACGAGCACATGCTGGAGTTGCACAAAAGGGACCAATAGCCCATGGAGTGGAATACATCAAGATCCACAGCGAATCTTCGTAAATACGGGAGAGCTTCACAAGGACCCACCTTCGTTTATCTGGATCCGCTATCCCGAAATAACGGGCGAACGCTATTTATTGGCGATTCTGTCGTGACAGAAACCCTGGCAGGGGAGTGGAGGGCAAAGTGGCGATCGCCCCGGCGGCGAAAAGACCATATATCCATCGTTTTGCACGCTTTGGTAAACGATGGCAGGGGTTCGGCAGCCTGCCTGCTGCTCAGGCTGCGGATCGCGTCGCATACCGGGTCGCAGAGAAGGCCATCCAGACCGTGTCGCAGATGACGAGAAGGCCGGCCACCCGAAGGGCGGGCGTCGCTACGCCGTGCCCGACCGACGACCACGCGCATACCGGGTGCACTCCGAGTCAAGACGGCAACGCTAAACCATACAGAATTCACCTTCTGTATGGTTTAGGTCATGTTTGTCCCGGTTCAGAGTTTTCTGACGAAGCGGGAGGCGGCGCGGTGGCTCATGCCGGTTTCGCCGCGTACCAGGAAGACGGCTTCCTGGATCTGGCCCGTCGCCTTCAGCTCGCGGGCCTGCTCGGTCACGTCGGGGGCGGGGGTCAGCAGGCGATTGCGGGGATTCCCGGTCAGCCGTACGGCCAGCATGATCAGCCAGATGATCGCCGCGGTCACCACGACGCTGAGCAGGATGAGGCCAGGAGTGGAGATCGCCAAGGCGGGCATGCGTCGATCGTATCGCCGCATTAGCCGTCTGTGACGGGCCTTCACTCACCGGATGTGAACACGCGATGCCTCGCGGGGTCCGGGTGAGCCGACCCGGATAGAGGGAACGTCAGAGGCTGCGGACGAACAGTTCGGCCTCGTCCTGGCCCATGCCGGTTTCGCCGCGTACCAGGTGGACGGCCTGTTCTTCGCGGCCGTCGGCCTTCAGTTCGCGTACGCGGGTGGCCAGGTCGCCTCGGGGGGCGGGTCGCGGGCCGGACAGCCTGGCGAGTGCGGGATGGCCGCCGATGGCGCGGCCCTGCGCGATGCCGTCGACCAGGTTCTTGGCGTCCTTGAGGCCGAGGCCGGTGTGGTCGCGCAGCACCTTGATCGCGGTGACCTTCTTGCCCTGGGCGACGAGGTCGCCGAGCAGGCGCTCCAGTTCGGGAGCCGACATGGCGTGCCCGACGCTCGCGACGACGATCGTCGGTCTCGCGCTGTTGCGCCGGACCGCGACGATGATGACCGTGACGATGGCTACCGCGATGAGTACAAAGAAGACGAGCAGTTCCACGGTTCCGAGGGTCGGCATGCCTCGGATGGTAATCGTTGCCCCTGACTAGCGGCGATCACTTTCGGTGTTTGGTGATTGCTTGATAATGAACATTATGTCAAGTAGACCCGATCGGGGTGGTCCCCTCTACCGGCTAAGGCATGGGTTCGATGTCGATCTCGGGCCAGAGGGCTCGGAGCGGGTACGGCTCCGCGGTGAGGACCGGCCAGCCGCGGCTCCTGGCGGCCTGGACGACCGATGCCGCGGTCAGGGCCGCCGGGCTGGAGCTCCCGGCGGGGCGAAGTGTCTCCGCGAAGGCCGAGGCCGAGGTTCGGGTGAGCTCGCCGGTGACGCAGCCGTTCCGGCCGATCCGCCGCACTCCCCCGGGCGCCTGGGACTCGGGGACCGGCGTTCGAGTGCCGCGGCCGTGAGAGTACGGTGACCTGACACGACCGCTCCCCCGATTCTCGCGACATGACCTGCTCGCCAAGGCACCCTGGATATTACGGTCACGGGTGGGGTCTCCCCCGCCTGATGGGTGGCGGTTCCGGGTGGGACGGCGCATAGTGGTCTGGGAGCTGGGTGGGGTGGATGGTTGAGACGGGGGTAGGCGTTGTGGCGTGATGGGCGGGGGGCACTCCCCCGCGCTGCATGACGGGCGGCATGACGCCTGGTTGAAATACCGACTCGGAATGATTTGCTCGTTTTACGCTGGATGCCTGCTACGGCGCTGGAAGGGAAGCACACGTGGGGAACGAATCGATTTTGTGCCAGGTGTGTACGGGGGTCCTGCCCGCGACCGGCAAGGAAGCCTATACACCCGCGCGTGGACGGTTGATCCTGTCCAACGGCTACTGCGAGGGCGGGTGCGCCGAGCGTGAGCCGCAGGCGCTCCCCCAGCCGCAGGTGCTGAGGCAGGGCCCGCCGCCCCAGGAGCCGGTACGGCAGGCGCCGATGCCGCGGGCGGTGCGGCTGCCGGGGTGAGTCAGTTCTCTTCCGAGGTGTGCCAGTAGTCGCGGGTCTCGGCGGCGAGTCCTTCGGAGGCGAAGACGCAGCCCGCGAGCGTGGTGGGGCGGCGTCCATGGTCCAGGGCGTGGACGCGGAACTCGCCGGGTAGCCCCGGTGCATTACTGCACCGGGGCCCCCTCAGAACCGTGCGTGCCACTCGTCGCGGCACACGGCTCAAGCAAGCCGCGATGGGCGGTTCAGGTGTGCTGTGCTGGGCTCCTGCGTAGTCGGGCGAGGTATCCGCGATGGCAGGAGGTGTGAACAAGGCGGGTCTGGCCATCGCCGGTTGGGCCGGGTCGTCCGTGGTGCGTGAGGTAGTCGGCTGCTATCGCGCGCCGGACGACGTGTAGCCACCATCGCGCCCATTGTTCGGGCGACTCAGGTGGCTGGTCGGCGGTGATCAAGTGGTCCCCGCAGAGCGAGCAGCAGCCTTCCTGCTTGGTGAGCAGGCGGAGGCTGTAGCGATCGAGCGGAGGCTTGACCCGAGTGCGCCGCTTGGCCCAGTACTCGGCCAGGGCAGGGTCATCGGGGGATGCTCGGCCCAGGACGAGCGTGTGCCGGACGATGGGGGTCCAGGCGAACTTGGTGAGGTAGGCGCCGGTTTCCCGGTCTCCGAACACCCACCGGTCGTTCCTGAACTTGTTGAACTTGCCGAAGTACCGGTCGACGATCCAGCGCCTCGGCTTGTTCGGGTGGCCGCATTTGGCCCACTTGAAAGTGAGCCTCCATACGTAGTTGTCCAGGGCGGTGAACACCTTGGACGAGACCATGCCACGGTAGTAGGCGGCCCAGCCCCGCACGATGGGGTCGAGCCGGGCGATGACCGCCAGCGCGTTCGAGCCGCGCAGGCTGCGCGCCTCGGCCGCGAGCCGCAGCTTCAACCGTTTGACCGCCGAGGGACTCGGTGTGGTCAGCGTCTTGCCGTTGGGATAGCGGCGAATGAGGACGCCCAGGAACTCGAACCCCTCGGTGAGGTGAACGATGCGGGTCTTGTCTTCGTTGAAGATCAGACCCCTGGGCTTCAGCCACTCGGCAAGACGCGCCTTGACCTGCTCGGCCTGCTGCTTGGAATGGCAGAGCGCGATCATGTCGTCGGCGTAGCGGACCACGATCGGGCATCCCGCCACCGTCTCCCCGGCGTGATCGCCGTCAGTGCGGTAGCGGACCCCGGCGGCTTCCTCCAGCCCGTGCAACGCCACGTTCATCAGGCACGGGGAGATCACGCCGCCTTGAGGGGTGCCCTCGTCGGTCGGTGAGAATCCCGTGCCCGTCTCGAACACCCCGGCTTTCAGCCAGTCCCGGATCATGTCCCTGGCGGGGAACGACCCGATGGACTCCAGCAGCCGGGCGTGGTCGATACGATCGAAGGCCGCCGCCAGGTCCGCGTCCAGTACCCACATCCGTTTCGCCAGCTTCTGGCTGGTGGCCTGGAAGATGGACTGGATCGCGTCCTGGCAGCTTCGGCCCGGCCGGAACCCATAGGAGCGAGGCTCGAACCGGGCTTCCCACTCGGGTTCCAGCGCGTTGCGGACCCGTGCCTGGTGACACCGGTCCATGATCACTGGTATGCCGAGGGGGCGGAGCTTGGCGG